>DATBLA010000218.1:0-7646 GCA_036555645.1 Actinomycetota bacterium | reverse complement strand
GTCCTGGAGCAGGTCAAGGGCGATCCCGTCCTGCGGCACATCCCCGTCGTGATGGTCACCTCGGTCGACGACGTCGACAGCGCGGTCCGATGCATCGAGCTCGGCGCGGACGACTACCTGTCCAAGCCGATCGACCCGGTGTTGCTGAAGGCCAGGGTGAACGCCGGCCTGTCGAAGAAGCGGCTGCGCGATCTCGAGCTGGCGCACGTCGAGGAGGTCGCGCAGCTGAACCGCCAGCTGGAGGCCCGCGTGGAGGAGCAGATGGCCGAGCTCGTTCGGAGCGGCGAGCTGAAGCGATTCCTCCCTCATCAGGTCGCCGAGGGGCTCCTTGCGGGTGAGCTGTCACCGGTCGAGGGCTTCGAGCGGCGGAAGCTGACGGTCCTGTTCGCCGACATGGTCGGCTTCACCGACCTGTCCGACACGCTCGAGCCCGAGGAGCTCTCGGAGGTGCTGAACGAGTACCTGCGCGAGATGACCGCGGTGGCCGTCTCGCACGGCGGCACGCTGGACAACTACATCGGCGACGGCCTCATGGTCATGTTCGGCGCGCCGGCGCCCGCGGACGAGCCCGACCAGGCCTGGTCGGCCGTGCAGGCCGCGTTCGGCATGATGGCCCGGGCGCAGACGCTGACCGAGGCGATCCGCGAGCGCGGGATCCCGGCCGATCTGCGGGTGCGGGTCGGCGTGAACACGGGACACTGCATCGTCGGGGTGTTCGGGAGCGACATCCTGCGCGCGTACAAGGCCGTGGGCCTTCCCGTGAACCTGACCGCACGCCTCCAGTCGGAGGCCGAGCCCGGCACCGTCCTCGCGGGCTTTCGGACCTACTCGCTCGTCAAGGATCGAGTCAGGGCTCGAGAACGCGAGCCCCTCGCCCTCAAGGGCTCGGCTCGGCCCGTGGAGGCGTGGGAGATCCTCGAGCTCCTCGCGCCGGGATAGGCTGGGTCCGTGGCGTCCGCGCCCGCCCCTTTCGCGAAGGCCTCGACGGGAGACCGCCCGGCGATCGATCTGCCGGCCAGCGTCGCGGGCTCGGTGGCCGCGATCGTGACGGCCGCCGCGATCTTCCTCGGCAGCCGCCGGTTGCGAACGTTCGACGCGGCCCTCGTCGGGTACGCGACGGCGACGATCTTCCTCGCGTTCGGCGTGGCGTACCGGTACGTCACGTGGGTTCGGAGCCCACCGGCGATGCGCTATCTGCGCCGGGGCTGGCGCAGCTTCTTCTCCGTTCGGAACTTCCGGCGGTTCCCGACGCTGGCTCCGAAGGCGGTGGTGTCGAACCTCACCTTCCAGACGTTCATCGCGCGGCGAGGACGGGGGCGGTGGCTCGCGCACCAGTCCGTGTTCTGGGGTGTCGTGCTCGCCACGCTCATCACGTTCCCGCTCACGTTCGGATGGATCGCCTTCGAGGCCGCGGGTTCGGGCTCGCGGTACGCGATCGTCGTCTGGGGCGTCTCGACGGTCACGTTCGACCCGGTGAGCTGGCTCGGGTGGCTGATCTTCCACGCGCTCGACATCGCGGCCGTGCTCGTGCTGCTCGGATGCGCCTTCTTCCTGTGGCGGCGGTTCCGTGACCGGGAACCCGCGGCCGGGCAGCGGTTCGGATACGACTTCCTGCCGCTCGTCGCCCTGGTCGCGATCTCGGTGACCGGACTGCTGCTCACGCTCTCCTCGGCGCTGCTCGACGGGGAGGGCTACGAGTTCCTCGCGATCATCCACATGGCGACCGTCGTGCTCACGCTCGTCTTCATCCCGTTCGGCAAGTTCTTCCATGTCATCCAGCGGCCGGCGAGCGTCGGCGTGGAGGTCTACAAGCGGACGAGCATCGACCGCGACGGTGTCGTCTCATGCCGCCGCTGCGGCGAGCCGCTGGAGGCCGCGGCGTTCGTGGAGGATCTCGAGGCCACGATGGGCGAGCTCGGGCTGCGCTACGGCGAGTGGATCGAAACGTGTCCTCGATGCAAGCGCCTCGCGCGCGGGCAGGCCTACCTGCGTGAGGTGAACCGGGGGTTCGGATGAGTCCGGCCCGAGACCGGACGCCGATCCCGGTGTTGCCGCCCGGCGTCGGCGACTTCCGGGAGGCGGGGTCCGAGTCCGCCGACGGCTGGCGAACCGACCAGCGGGGGATGAGGCTCGTGCCGACCCACTGCTGCTTCTGCGGCGTGCAGTGCGGGATGTACCTGCGGGTCGACGCGGACGGCACGGTGTTCGGCGTCGAGCCACGCGACCACGACATCAACCGGATGAAGCTGTGTCCCAAGGGCGTCGTCGCTTATCAGCAGGTGGCTCATCCGGACCGGCTGGTCGCCCCGCTCATGCGAGACCGCAGGGGCGATCCGCTGCGTCCCGTCTCCTGGGAGGCGGCCCTGGACCGGGTGGCATCCGAGATCCGCCGGATCCAGGACGCGTACGGCCGCGACGCGTTCGGCGTGTACAGCGGGTCCTCGCTCGCCACCGAGGTCACGTACCTCGCCGGCAAGTTCGCCCGGGTTGCCCTCGGAACGAAGCACGTGGACTACAACGGCCGGCTCTGCATGGTGAGCGCGGCGGCGGCGAACAAGAAGGCGTTCGGGATCGACCGGGCGGCGAACCCGTGGTCGGACATCCTCCAGACGCAGGTGATCCTGGTTGCCGGCTCGAACGTCGCCGAGTGCTTCCCCGTGATGACGAACTACATCTGGGGCGGGCGCGACCGGGGAGCCTCGCTGATCGTGCTCGATCCTCGGGAGACGCCGCTCGCCCGCACCGCCGACGTGTTCGTCCCGCTCCGGCCCGGGACCGACGCCGCCTTCCTGAACGGCGTGCTCCACGTGATCGAGCGGGACGGCCTGACCGACGAGGCGTACATCGCCGAGCACACCACCGGCTGGGAGCAGGTCCGCGACGTCGTCCGCACCTATCCTCCCGAGCGGGTCGCCGAGATCTGCGGCATCGACGCCGCGCTCGTCGAGCGGGTGGGCGCCACCTGGGGCAACGCCGAACGGGCCATGGCGTTCCACGCGCGAGGCATCGAGCATCAGGCGCTGGGCGTCGAGAACGCGCTCGCGATCATCAACCTGGTCCTGGCCACGGGCCAGCTCGGCGCCGAAGGCAAGGGATACGGCACGATCACCGGTCAGGGCAACGGCCAGGGCGGACGCGAGCACGGGCAGAAGGCCGATCAGCTGCCCGGGGCGCGCGACATCGAGGACCCCGATCACCGCGCCTACATCGCGGGGTTCTGGGGCATCGCCGAGGAGGACCTCCCGCACGCCGGCATCTCGGCCGTCGAGCTCGTCCATGCCTTCCGCGAGGGCACGGTGAAGGGCCTGCTCGGGCTGTGCAACAACCCGCTCGTGTCGATGCCGAACGCGGATCGCATCGCCGCCGACTACGACGCGCTCGAGTTCCACGTCCAGCTCGACTTCTTCCTGTCCGAGACCGCCGAGCGAGCCGACGTCGTCCTGCCCTCGGTCGTGTGGGCCGAGGACGCGGGCGTGTCGACGAACGCCGAGGGCCGGATCGTGCTTCGTCACAAGGCCGCCGATCCGCCGGGGGAGGCGAGACCGGACTGGTGGATCCTGTGCGAGATCGCCCGGCGTCTCGGCCACGGCGAGCGGTTCGCGTTCGAATCGGCCAGGGACGTCTTCGAGGAGCTCCGAGGTGCGAGCGCGGGCGGTCTGGCCGACTACTCGGGCGTCACGTACGAGCGGCTGGAGGAGACCGGGGGGTTGTTCTGGCCGGTGCCCTCAGAGGATCACCCCGGCACGCCGCGCCTGTTCGAGGACGGCCGGTTCTTCTTCCCGGACGGACGCGCGCGGTTCAACGCCGTCGAGTGGCGTGCGCCCACCGAGCTCGAGGACGCCGACTTCCCGATGCGCCTGACCACGGGCCGAACCGTGGCGCACTTCCTGTCCGGCAACCAGACCCGCCGGATCGGCTCCCTGGTCGAGCAGACGCCGCGTCCATGGGTCGAGGTGCATCCCTCGCTCGGCTTCGCGACCGACGACCCCGTCCGCGTGGTGACGCGGCGCGGGAGCATCACGTTCCCCGCCCTCGTGACCGACGCGATCCGGGCCGACACCGTGTTCGTGCCCTATCACTGGGCCAAGCAGGTGGCGGCGAACCTGCTCACGATCGACGCGCTGCACCCGATCTCGAAGATCCCCGAGTACAAGGTGTGCGCGTGCCGCGTCGAGCGCGGCGAGGCGATCGATCCGGTCCCGCCCCCGCCGCAGGCTCCCGGAGCCACGCCCTCGGGGAACGAGGGCGCGGACGGGCTGGAGGCGCCGACGGCGCCCCAGGGAAAGGGGACCGGCGAGCGATGATGAACCGGACTCTGTTCATCGATCCGGCCCGCTGCATCGGCTGCCAGGCCTGCGTGGCCGCGTGCCGCGAGTGCGATACGCACCGGGGCAAGTCGATGATCCACCTCGACTATCTCGACGTCGGGGCGACCGTGGCCTCCTCGCCGACCGTGTGCATGCACTGCGAGGACCCGATCGCGCCCTGCGCCGAGGTCTGTCCGGCCGACGCGATCCTCGTCACGGCCGACGGCGTCGTGCACGAGGCCTCGAAGGAGCGGTGCATCGGGTGCGCGAACTGCGTCCACGCCTGTCCGTTCGGGGTCCCGAAGCTCGACGTCGAGGAGATGCTCCAGCACAAGTGCAACCTCTGCTACGACCGGACCTCGGCGGGGCTCGCCCCGATGTGTGCCTCGGTCTGCCCGACGGGCTCGATCTTCTACGGGTCCCTCGACGAGCTGTTGGCCCAGCGGCCGAACGCGGCCGCGACCGACATCGTGGTGTTCGGTGACCAGGAGATCCGCACCGGCGTCGCCACGGTGACGCCGCGCGGCTTCGACGGCGGCCGCGTCCCGGGAGGGATGGCGTGAGCGGACGTCCCGTGGGGACGGAGCGTCCCTCCGTCCGCGCGATGCTCGACCGGATCCGCGAGGACGCCTCGGTCACGCGCCGGGACTACCTGCGGATCCTCGTCACGATCTCCGGAGGGCTCCTGGCCGGGACCGTGGCGGTCGCGGTCGGGGTGTTCGGCCGACGAGACGAGGACACGGGCGGGGAGGTCCGCGTCGCACCGACGATCGCCCCGGGGGGCTCGGTGCGGTTCGCCTACCCGAGCCGCGACGACTCGGCGATCGCCGTCAGGCTCGCCGACGGCACGCTCGTCGCGTACTCGTCCGTCTGCACTCACCTGTCGTGCACGGTGCTGTGGAACGCGGACGCGGACAGCCTCGACTGTCCGTGCCACGAGGGCCGGTTCGACCCGCGCGACGGGCAGGTCGTCGCCGGGCCCCCGCCTCGGGCGCTCGCCGCGATCGAGCTCGCCGAGCGGACGGACGGGATCTACGCCGTCGGGATCTCGGAGGTCGGCGATGGCGACGCGTAGGTCGCACACGGGGCCCGGCTCGAACACGGGTCCGGGCCCGGGCGCCGGACACGAGCGGGACCCGATCCGCGCGACGAGACTCCACGCGCGCATCGCGATCGTCGCCACGATCGTCGTCGGCCAGCTCTGGGCGCTCACCGTGGGGTTGAACCGGTACTTCGAGCACGAGAGCGTCGCGTTCCTCGTCGCGTTCCAGGCGCTCTCGTTCGCCGCGGCCCTCGTGGTGTGGCTCGCCGCGCCGGGGGAGCGCTGAGGCCGAGGTGAGCGAGGACCACGAGCGGTACCCGATCGGCGGCCGGATGTCGGACATCGTCCACGGCCTCGGGCAACGATTCGGTCTGCGATCGCTCACCGGGCGATACAACTCGGTCACGGTGCTCGGGCTGTTCTCGTTCGTGAACGGCCTCATCTCGATCGCGCTCATGTCGTTCGTCGCGCTCGCCACGGGACAGCCGTTCGTCTTCCCCTCGCTCGGCCCGACCGCGTTCCTCATCTTCTACACGCCGCTGCAGCCGACGGCCTGCCCACGGAACACGATCTGCGGACACCTCATCGGTGCGGTGGCCGGCTACCTCTCGCTCGTGGTCTTCGGACTGGTCGACGCCGGTCCTGCGCTCGCGGTCGGGGTGACGTGGGCGCGCGTAGGTGCGGC
The DNA here is from genome assembly GCA_036555645.1 of Actinomycetota bacterium. Lineage (GTDB taxonomy): Bacteria > Actinomycetota > UBA4738 > UBA4738 > HRBIN12 > DASSJM01. Next base: position 1,612 of record DATBLA010000218.1, on the reverse strand, counting down.
GGCGCTGTCCCTCGCGCTCACCTCGGGGGTGATGGTCTGGCTCCGGGTGCCTCACCCGCCGGCGGGCGCGACGACGCTCATCGTCAGCCTCGGGCTCATCACGACGATCCCGGACATTCTCGTGCTCATGCTCGGGGTGGTCCTGCTCGTCGTTCAGGGATTCGCGATCAACCGGCTCGCCGGCGTCCCCTACCCCGTGTGGGCCCCGAGACCGGCCACCACCTAGGGCGACTCATCCGGTTCGGGTGAACTCCGCCACCCAGTTCGTCTCCCACGTGGCGCCGTCGTCGGTCGAGAACGCCTGCTCCCACCGCGCCGTGGTCTCGGTGATGTCGCACCATAGGTACCGAACCTTGATCCGCCTGCCCTCGTAGTCCTCTTCGCTCGTGAACACGCCGCGGCCGTCGTCGCCGAACCGTCCCACGACCGGCGGCAGCGACAGGATGCCCGTGCGGCTGTTCGCCCAGTAGAGCGACCACTTGTCGCGCTCGCGGTCGTAGAGGCGAAGCGTGATCCCGCCGAACCCCTCGGTCGGGAACAGGGCCTCGTCGAAGTTCGCGACCCCGTCGAGGGCGCTCCAGGACCGGTGGGTGCCGGGGAACTCGTACCAGTCGTCGCTGTCGACGAGGACCTCCCGCAGGCGCCGCTGCTTCGAGTCCCACGTGCCGACGAACCAATCGAAGGTGTTGTCCATGGCTGGACCCTATGCCCCCTCCACTGTCATCCTGTGTCAGTGAAGTCGAGCCGCCTGCTGTCGATCGTCCTCCTGCTCCAGACGCGGGGCCGGATGACCGCCGAGCAGCTCGCCGAGGAGCTCGAGGTCTCGGTTCGAACTGTCTACCGGGACATCCAGTCGCTCCACGCGGCGGGCATCCCGCTGTACGGGGACGCGGGCCACGACGGCGGCTACCGGCTGGTCGATGGCTACCGGACACGGCTCACCGGAATGAGCGCGGGCGAGGCGGAGGCGCTGTTCCTGTCGAGCGTCCCCGGGCCCGTCGCCGAGCTGGGGCTCGGCCCCGCACTCGCCGCGGGACAGATGAAGCTGCGGGCGGCCCTCCCGCCGGAGCTCGTCGCGCAGGCCGATCGGATCCGGTCGCGGTTCCACCTGGACGCCCCCGGCTGGTATGCGGCGGACGACGACGTCCGGTTCCTGCCTGAGGTCGCCGACGCCGTGTGGCACGGACGAGTGCTCGAGATCCGCTACCGGCGATGGAAGGAGCCGACCGACGTTGCCCGCCGCATCGAGCCGTACGGGCTCGTCCTCAAGGCCGGTCGCTGGTACGTCGTCGCGGGACCGGGACCGCGCACCTTCCGGGTCGATCAGATCCTCGAACTCGAGGTGCGCGAGGAGCGATTCGTGCCGTCGGAGGATTTCGACCTCGCCGACTACTGGGATCGCTCCCAGGCCGACTTCCTCGCGCGTCTGTATCACGGCGAAGCGGTTGTGCGACTCGCGCCGGGCGCGGCGGCCCATCTGTCGGGTCCGGTCGCCCGAGCGGTGGCAGACAGCGGGGTTGCCGAACGGGACGGCTGGCTCAGGGCGACGATCCCGATCGAATCGATCGACCACGCGCACGGGGTCTTCCTCGGGATGGGCGCCGACGTCGAG
>DATBLA010000217.1:0-18640 GCA_036555645.1 Actinomycetota bacterium | reverse complement strand
CGGGGGTGTAAACCCGTGCCCGGACGCGGGACGACGACCGGCATCGACAGCGCTGCCGGGGTGGGCGCGGCAGGTTTTGAACCTGCGACCTCTCGCGTGTGAGGCGAGCGCTCTCCCGCTGAGCTACGCGCCCGAGCGCGACAGCCTAGCACCGCGTCCTGTCGCCGTTGCTCTGGGGAGAAAAAGGAGACGGCGGCGCGTGCCCGCGTCGCGCCGCCGTCTATCGGCCGAGCGTGGTAGCCCGGACGTCCAACAGCGCACTATGCACCTGCACCTCGCTCCGGCGCAAGCCCTTTCTGCGGCAACCTCCGTAGCCCCCGAGGCGGTCCTCCGGCGTGCTCGACGTGCCTGGGTGGCGCCGGCCCCGTGGCATGATGCCCGCGTGGAGCCCGAGCGCCCGCCGGCGCCGCGCCGGACCCATCTCGCCGAGGAGCGCACGCTGCTCGCATGGTGGCGGACCGGCCTCGCAGCGCTCGCGGTCGCGCTGGCGGTCGGCCGGCTGCTTCCGGCCGTCCTCGAGTCGAGCTCCGAGACCCCCTTCGTCGTGCTCGGCGTCGGCTATGCGGTGCTCGGCCTCGGGCTCATCGTGTTCGGCCTCGTCCGCGACCGGGCGGTCCATCGGGCGCTCGAGGCCGGAGGGTTCGCCCCGCTCTCGGCACGCCTCGTCGTGGCCGTCACGATCTACCTCGCGCTCCTCGCGCTCGCGACGATCGCGCTGGTCCTGCTCGCCTGAGGCTCAGACGTACGGACGTCCCGACGGCTCGGGGCGGGGCGCCATGGGCCCCTCCTCGATCCCGCCCGGCACGAACATGTCGCCGTGCACCGTGAGCGCGTGGATGATGATGACGTTGATCGCGATCACGACGATCGCGCCGACCGGGTGGGCTCCGAGCGTCAGGAAGCTCAGGATGGCGGCGGCCGCCGCCACGATGATCCCGAGGGTGCGCCCGCTCGTGGCCCGTCCGAGGATGAGATAGGCCGCCGAGATCTGCGCGATGCCGAGCACGAGCAGGAGCCATCCCCAGAACTGAGCGTTCTCGTACAGCAGGCCCTCCTCGACGAAGTACTCCTTCTTGAAGATCGCCTGGAGTCCCTCGATCCCGTGGAAGAACCCCGCCACGGTGAACAGCACGGCCGCGAACGTGACCGTGCCCGATCGCTGCGTCCGGCTCGACATCCGATCCCCCCTGTTCGGCCCGCCCCACGGGTTCTACCACGGAGGGCGACGGCGGTTCGCCGGTGCGCGGCGTTGGCTAGCATCGGGCCGTGGATCTCGCCGATCTCGCCGTCGAGGCCGACACGAAGATCCTCCTCGTCGTCATCGACGGTCTCGGAGGGCTCGCCGACGCCACCAACGGAACCGAGCTCGAGGAGGCGCGGACGCCGAACCTCGACGCCCTGGCCGCGGGCGGCGTCACCGGTCTGCTCGAACCCGTGGCGCCGGGCATCACGCCGGGCTCGGGTCCGGGACACCTGGCGTTGTTCGGCTACGACCCGACGGAGCACCTCCTCGGCCGGGGCACCCTGAGCGCCGCCGGGCTCGACGTCGAGCTTCGTCCCGGCGACGTCGCGGCCCGCGGCAACCTCGCGACGATCGACGCCGGTGGAGCGGTCGTCGACCGGCGGGCCGGGCGTCCGTCGGACGAGGAGGCAAGGCGGGTCGTCGAGCGCCTGTCGGCGCAGGTTCGCGTCGACGGCGTCGAGGTCGGGTTCCATCACGAACGCGGTCACCGGTTCCTCGTCGTCCTGCGCGGCGAGGGCCTGGATCCGCGCGTGAGCGACACCGATCCGCAGCACGTCGGGACTCCCCCGCTTCCGCCACGGGCGCTCGCTCCCGAGGCGGAGCGCACGGCCGGGCTCGCGGCCGACGTGTCCAGAGCGGCCGCCGAGGTCCTCGCGGACGAGCCGGCCGCGAACGCGATCCTGCTGCGCGGGTTCGACGGGCCCCGCGAGCTCCCGAGCTTCGCCGACCGCACCGGCATGCGCGCCGCCGCGATCGCCGTGTACCCGATGTATCGGGGCATCGCCCGGCTGCTCGGGTTCGACGTGCCGGGGGTTCCCGCCGACCTCGTCGAGCAGCGGACGCTGCTGTCGAAGCACTGGTCCGAGGCGGACTTCTTCTTCCTCCATCACAAGGACGCCGACGCCGCCGGTGAGGACGGGAACCGCGAGGGCAAGATCGCGGCGATCGAGCGCCTCGACGCGGCGGTCCCCGAGCTGCTCGAGCTCGAGCCCGACGTGATCGCGGTGACCGGAGACCATGCGACGCCGTCCCAGATGGCCGCGCACTCCTGGCATCCGGTTCCTGTTCTGATCCACGCCGATCGATGCGGCCGCGACGCGGTCGAACGGTTCGGCGAACGCTGGTGCCTCGGCGGTGGGCTCGGGCTGCGTCCGGCCAGGACGCTCCTGCCGATCCTCATGGCGAACGCGGGACGCCTGGCGAAGTACGGCGCCTAGCGCGACGCGGTCGAGCTGTACGGCAGGTTCGCGATCGACCGCGGGACCTCGCGTCCGAGCGCACGGAGCACCTCGATCGCTGCGCGCTGGCCGCTCTCGACGCCGCCGTTCAGGAACCCCTGGCTGTACGTCGAGGTGTGCTCGCCCGCGACGTGCATCCGGCCCTCGGCCCGGCCGAGCGCGCCCCAGAACCGCGTGAACTGACCCGGTAGGAACGCGGCGTAGGACCCGCGCGTCCACGGATCCCTCGTCCACAGGTCGAGCCAGGCCCGACCGTTGAACGCCGGCGCCGTGCCGGGCACGACCTCGTCGATCATGCCGACGTGCTCGGCGGCGAACGCGGGGGGCGCGGGCGCGTGCAGCTCGTCCGCGTTCCAGCTCGCGCCGTTCCGCCCACCCGCGTAGACCGTGATGAGCCCGGCCGTTCCCGTCTGGCCCGCCGAGCTCTCCCACGTCTGGAAGCTCGGAGCCGTGTGGTTCATCCCGCCGCTCCAGGCGCGGTCGCCGACGTCGAACTGCGAGGGACGCCGGTCGTACTGGAGGAAGAGCTTCACGTCCAGGCCCATCCCGAGCCCGTCGATCGCGGCGAGCCGCTCCGCCCCGAGGCCGGCCTCCGACAGGTCGACGTCCCGCAGCGTCGTGAACGGAAGCGTGAGGACGACGATGTCGGCGTTCACGGGAGCGGACGTGCCGCCGAACCGCAGCTCGAACGCGCCGTCGCCGCGAACGCGCATCGCCTCGAGCGGTCGGTCGAGCTCGAGCGCGCCGCCCGGGAGCGCGTCCGCCAATCGGCTCGGCACCTGGTCGTTGCCGCCGCGGACGTGCCAGCGCTCGTCGGCGCCGGGCGCGGGGAGGACGAAGTAGTCCATCCACAGGCACGCGGACAGCTGGTCCATCTCGAGCCCGTACCAGCCGGCCATCGACGCGTCGAGATACGCGCCGAGCGGAGACGTCGTGACGCCCGGGACGTGCGCGTCGAGCCACTCGGCCATCGACGACCGGTCGAGCTCGATCGCTTCCGGCGTGGCCGTGCCGGCCGAGATGGCCTCGTCCGAGGGCCGGCGCCCGGGCGCGATGACGCCGATCCGTCTCGCCTCCTCCCCGACCGCCGCGGCGATCTCGTCGAGCGGCTCTCGCAGGTCCGTGGACGAGACGAGCTCGCCGTCGATCCAGTTCGGCGAGACCGAGCCGGGCACCCACGCCTCCCACAGGTCCTCGATCTCGAGCCCGAGCTCCTCGACGAGGCCGAGGAGATGGACGTGGCGGCTGTCGATGAACTCGCCGCCGTGCTCGGCCGTCTGGCCGTCCGCGAACCCTCGGGCCGTCCAGCACCGGCCGCCCACTCGATCGCGCGCCTCGAAGACGCGGAGGTTCGACAGGCCCGACTGCGAGAAGCGGAAGGCGGCGGTCAGGCCCGCGAGGCCGGCGCCGACCACGACGATCCTGGGCTCGGTCTCGCCGGGGCGGCCGGTGGCGCGCGGCGGTTCGGGCCCGCCGGACGTGCAGGCACCGAGGGCGAATCCCGCTCCGAGAACGCCGCCCATCCGAAGGACATCGCGCCTGGACCACCGGAGCGGTCCATCGTCGACTCGGCCGGCGATCTGAGCATGGACGTGCTCGCGCATCGCGCGAGCGATCGGAGGCAGGCGTCCGCCTCGCTGCTCCGGCTCGGGGACCGGCGTGGTCACGCGGACGACGCTACCCGAGGGTTCGCGTTCGCGCGGCGCGACTACAGGCGCGGGAGCCGAAACACCCCGACGAGCGCGAGGATCATGATGCTCCCCGCGATGACCGCCGCGGCGATCCGGACGGCCCGGAAGCGGAATCGCTGACCGATGGCCACGAGGAACAGGACGGTCGCGAACAACACCGTTTGACGCACGTACCGCTCGGCGATCTCGCGAGCCTCCGACCCCGCCAGGAACAGCGCGCCCGCCTGCTGGTTGATCTCCTCCGCACGCTCGGACTGCGGGTTGTGGTACTCGGGCATGAAGCTGGGACCCGGTGGGGCGTCCGGGTTCTCGAACGGATCGGTCTCCAACCACGCTTCGAACGCGACCCGGTACTCGTCGCTGAACCGCCGGACGTACAGGTCGGCGAGCTCCGTGTCACCATCCTGTTCCGCCTGGATCCAGGTGTTGAACGTCGAGACGTCGAGCAGTCGCTGCTGCCCGCCCAGCGTCTCGAGCGCCTCGGCCTCGAACCGCAACCGTTGCGAGTTCCCGTACAGAAGGGCCTGTCGCCCGTCCCACCGGGCCGCCTGGTAGCCGCTCCACGCGGTCGCGACGGCGACGATCGCCAGGATGAGGACCTCGGCGACCTCGGTGACCACCTGCCAGCGGTGCTTGCGCCGGTCCTCGGCGTCCTCGGCCTGCTCGTCCTCGCTCAGCTTGTAGGCGAACTCGAGGTTCATGTCCTCGGGCATCGCCCCTCCTCAGTCGATCCGCGCCGATCCCGCGATCCCGAGAGCGTAGAACAGCAGGACGAGTCACGAGCCGGGCCCGGCCGCAGACGTGCGAGCGCGAGGGATCAGGTTTCGAGCAGCCGTCGAAGGCTGGACAGCGCCGCATCCCACGCCTTCTGGGAGACCGCCTCGGCCTTGGCGGACGGAACGTTCACCTCGCTCACCGTGAGCTCGGTCGATCCGTCGACCTGTGCGAGGGCCCACGTGACCACCTGGTGGTTCTCGGGGCGGTCCGGCAGGCCGGACTCGGGGCTCCAGTGGGTGTGGACGAGCATGCGCTCGGGATCGATCAGCAGGATCGTGCCTCGATCCTCGTACGGACGGCCCTGGTACTCACCGCGATGGACGATCGGGCTCCCCTCGACCCACTCGCTGTCCGTGTCGACCCCGAAGAACCATTGCTTGATGAGGCTCGGCGTGATGAGCGCCTGCCACACCGCGGCGGGTGGCGCGTGGATCGCGATCGTCGCCGAGATCGAGCGGTCATCGGCCATCGGTCACGGTGTACCCGTTCTCCCGTCCCCCATGCGCTGGGGCCGACGATTCCCGAGTGCGGTGCTAGGGTCGAGACCGACCGGGGGACGGCATGCGATTTCGATCTCGACCTGCGATTCGGCTCGTCGTCGTCGCGTGTGCGGCCGTGCTCGCACTCTCGGCCTCCGGGCTCCCCTCGGCCGCCCGGATCCCCGTCCAGCGTCAACGCGATGCCGCGCGCGAGACCGCCGACCAGGCCCGCTCCTTCGACAGCCGCCGAGCCGGCGCGCCCGTCGGCGTCCCGAGCCGGGTCGCCCGAGCCCGCGCGCTTCTCGCGAGCGACCTCGGGAGCCAGGCCATCGTCGCCTCGGATCCCGTCACCGGGACCGCGCGGTTCGTCGGGCGCCTCGACGGCTTCCTGACCGCTCGGAGCGCTCGGCCGGCCGAGTCGATCGCGCTCGACTACGTGCGCTCAAGGCTCGCGGCCTTCGGCCTGTCACGAGCGGACCTGGGAACGCTGGAGCTCCGCCGCGACTACGTCGACATCCTCGGGACCCATCACCTGTCGTGGGTTCAGCGTGCCGGCGGACTGCCCGTGTTCGGCGCCGGCCTCATGGCGAACGTGACGGCCGACGGGCGTCTCGTGAACGTCTCCGGTTCGCCCGTCCCCGGCCTGCGGCCGATCACGGAGCCGGCGGCGCTCGACGCGACGTCGGCGATCGTCGCGGCGCGATCGGCGGCCGGGGGTGACGCGGCGCGTGAAGAGCCGGACACGGCCGAACGCGTCCTGTTCCCGACCGCGCGCGGCGTCCGCCTCGCGTGGAAGACGATCACTCGGATCTCGAACGATCGAACCGATCTGGCGATCGTCGATGCCGAGACCGGCGGCATTCTCTGGCGGACGAACCTGACATCGGCCGACTCGGTCGGGACCGGGATCGCGGTCGAGTACTACCCCGGCGGCGACGTCCCGCTGGGCGGCGGCGAGCCCCACGAGGTCACGTTCCCCGTGCTCGACGGGACGAAGCTGCTCGGGAACAACGCGCACGTGTTCGCCGACGTGAACGACGACGACGAGGCCGACCCGGGCGACGAGATCCCAGCGCTGTCCGGCCTCGACTGGAGCTACGTCCCCGTGTTCGACACGACCACTGCCTCGCAGAACTGCTCGACGCACTTCTACTGCACGTGGGATGCGACGACGCCGCGAAGCTGGCGGGCCAACCGCAAGCACTCCGGCGTCCAGCTGTTCCACTTCCTCAACACGTACCACGACCATCTCGAGGCGGCGCCGATCGGCTTCACGGAGGCCGCCGGCAACTTCCAGATCGTGAACGAGAGCGGGCTCGGACTCGGCGGCGACCCGGTCGAGGGCCAGTTCATGGACGGCGCGAACCTGCGGAACGGCCTGCCCGACGGCTCCCACGTGAACAACGCGAACATGACCACCTTGCCCGACGGCTCCTCCCCGGTCATGCAGGTGTTCCTGGCCAAGGCCGCGGGCTACGCCCCGCTGGTCCCCACGAGCGACAGCTCCGACGAGGCCGAAACCGTCTATCACGAATACGGCCACGGCCTGTCGGCGAGGCTCGTCACGTTCCCCGACGGGACGCCGGCGCTCGCCGGGCCGCAGGGCGGCGCCATGGACGAGGGCGGAGCGGACTGGTACGCGATCGACTTCACCGACAACCAGGGCTACTTCATCGACACCCCCACGCCCGGCGACGCGATCATCTTCCGGTACGGCTCGGGCGACCAGATCGCCTACCGCACCGAGGCAACCGACTGTCCCGTCGGCGTCGTCGTGACCGGCTGCGAGGGCACGGCGGGCGCCGGACCCGGCGGCTACACGTACGGCGACTACGGGAGGGTCGTCGACACGCCCGAGGTGCACGCCGACGGCGAGATCTGGACGCAGACGCTCTGGGACATCCGGGAGGCGCTCGGCTCCGACGTGGCCGAGACCGTCGTCACGCGCGGGATGGAGCTCTCGCCGCCGGACCCGACGTTCCTCGACATGCGCAACGCGATCATCCAGGCCGATCTGATCGCGTTCGCGGGCGACCACACCGACGCCCTGTGGAGCCTGTTCGCCGCTCGGGGGATGGGGTTCTTCGCGGCGACGACCGGCAGCGGCGACCCCGCCCCGATCGAGGACTTCAGCCTCCCCGTCGCGTGCGACACCGATCCGTGCGGCTCGATCTCGGGGACCGTGACGGACGCCACGACGGGCGAGCCGATCGAGGGCATCAGCGTCTTCGTCGCCGGGCTCGCCTCCGGCTTCACGCTGAACCTCAGCGACACGACGGACGCCTCGGGGGCGTACTCGATCGCCGACGTGCCGTTCCACGACTACCCGAAGGTCGTCGTCGAGGGGGCGGGGTTCGAGCCGTTCGTCGTTCCGATCGACGTGGACGGAGACGAGACGCTCGACGCCGAGCTCTTCCGCGATTGGGCCGCGCTCGAGGGCGGCGCGAGGCTCCTGCGCGCCTCGCCGCCGGACTACTCGGGCTTCTGTGGGTTCGGCGCGGACGGGGCCTTCGACCTGACGCTCGGCGCCGGCTGGCCGAGCGACAGTCCCAGCAACGACGACAGCGGCGTGGACGGCCCCCGGTCCGTCGTGGTGCGGCTGCCGGTCGTGGTGGACGTGACGAGCTTCGGCGTCGCGAGCGGCGGGACGTGCGGGGACGGGCCGAACGCCGGCGTGAAGGGCTTCACGTTCCAGGTCCGTGGGCACCGGAGCGATCCGTGGAGCACGGTGCTGATGGAGCGAGCCCGAGCCGACGGGGTGCTCAGGTCGTACGCGCCCACGGGCAACGCCTCGAACGTGAGGTTCGTCCGCTTCATCATGCGGTCGAACCACGGCCAGCCGAACTACATGGACGTGCTCGAGGTCACGGTTCGCGGAACGTAGCGCCTGACCGCAGCTCACCGGAGGTCGCCGAAACCCCGTAGTCCGCCGGCCCTACGGCGGCACGTCGTCGTCGGCGGGGCAGACCGGCAAAGATCGTCGGATGAGGATCACGGCCCTCGGACATGCGGGGCTGAAGGTGGAGACGCCGGGCGCCACGATCCTCATCGACCCCTGGTTCAGCCCGGAGGGCGCCTTCCAGGGCTCGTGGTTCCCGTTCCCCGACAACTCCCACCTGCTCGAGGATCCCGAGCTCACCACGCCGACCGCCGTGGTGATCTCGCACGAGCACCTCGACCACGTGGACCCGTGGTTCCTGGCCCGGGTGCCGCGGAACGTGCCGGTGATCGTCCCGCGCTATCCCTCGGGCGCGCTGAGGACGAAGGTCCTCGCCGGCGGCGATCGGACGATCGTCGAGGCGGCCCCGTGGACCTCCGTCGGCGTCGGCGAGGGAACGCGGGTGTTCTTCGTGTCCGAGTCCTCGCCGATGAACCACGACTCGGCGATCGTCGTCCAGGGCGACGAGCACGTGCTGCTGAATCAGAACGACGCCCGGCTGTCGTCGATCCAGCTCCGCGAGATCCGCCGGCGGGTCGGCGGACGCGTCGACGCGTTCGCGTTCCAGGGAGCCGGCGCGTCCTGGTACCCGATGTGCTACGGGTACTCGGCGGAGGACGAACGTCGCCTCGCCGACCGGAAGCGGACGGCCAAGCTCCGGTTCGCGACGAGCTGCCTGGATCTCGTCGAGCCGGGCATCGCGCTTCCGTTCGCGGGTCCTCCCGCCTTCCTCGATCCCGAGATCTATCGCCACAACGGGCAACAGGAGGGCGGCATCTTCCCCGACCAGTCGGCGGTCGCTCGCTGGCTCAGCGAACGCGGGTACGCGACCGAGGTCCTGCTACCCGGCGATCGCTGGGACGTGGGGGCTCATGGCCGAGAGGCCGACCCGGCCTGGTCCGAGTTCGGGTTCGACGACCGCTGGCCCTATCTCGAGGCGTACGCGGCTCGGCGCGCCGAACGGATCGCGGCCGTGCGGGCGCGATACCCGGAGCCGACCGATTCTCTCTGGGACCCCTTCCGGGACACCTTCGATGCCCTGCTCGGGATGAGCCCGTACTTCAACGAGCGGATCGGGATGCAGGTCGGCTTCGACGTCGCGGGGCCCGGCGGGGGCCGATGGCGCGTCGACTTCGCGGCCAAGCACGTCGAACCCGAGCCCGTGGACGTGCCGCCGCTCGTCGAGTACCGGATGGAGTCCCGCTGGCTCGCCCCGATCCTCGACGGGCGCGTGCCCTGGGAGGACTTCTTCCTGTCGATGCGCTTCTCGGTCCGCCGCGAGCCCGACCTGTACAACGACCACCTGCTCGGGCTGCTCAAGTTCGCCGAGCCGGAGTCGCTGTCGGCCGTCGAGGCGTACGAGCGCGACCTCGATCTCGACGAGCGCATCACGCTGGACGTGGACGGTGCTCCGCTCTCGGTCTCGAGATACTGTCCCCACGCTGGCAACGACCTGCTCGAGACCGGGGAGATCCTGCCCGGCGGCATCCTTCGTTGCCTCGCGCACCACTACGAGTTCGACCTGCGATCCGGTCGTTGCCTGAACGGCACCGTCGCCCCGCTGGACGTGCGGCCCGTCGATCGCTGACGGAACTGCCCCTGCGCGCTTGCGAGCGCGCCGTCGGGGCCGCGTGTAGGGTCTGCGAACCGAGGCGGGGGCGCACGGGTTGGAGCCACCGGGAACGGCAACGAGGGAAGACGAAGCTCCGCCGGCTCCGGCGTCGGGTCGGTTGGCCAGGCTCCGTCCGGGTGCCGCCCGTCGAGCCGACGTTCGGGTCTTCTCCTCGGCGAGCGACGCTCCGCGTGCCCGGCGCCCGACGGACGCGATCCTGCTGCTCGTCTCGGTCCTGGGGATCGCCGTGCTCTCGTTCCCGGCCCCGGGACCGACCGCGCTCGACCGCGCGATCGCCAATCTGGTCGGCGATCTCCCCGGCCTCTTCGGCTGGTTCTGGGAGATCTCCTACGACCTGCTCCTCGGGTGGACGCTCGTGCTGCTCGTGCTGCCCCTGTTCGCGCGCGGCCGCAAACGGATCTTCGTCGACGCGCTGATCGCCGGCGTCCTCGCGCTCGCGTACGCCCTCGTGGCAGGGCGGATCTCTGGGACCGACTGGTCGGACAGTCTCGGTTCGCTCTCGGCTTCGGAGGCGCCCGCCGTCTATCTGGCGGTGCGGCTGGCCCTCACGACCGCCGTCGTCGTCATGGCCTCGCCGTACATGAGCCGCCCGCTGCGGTTCATCGGACGGTGGGTCATCACGCTGGGGGCGATCTCGGGGATCGCGCTGGGCGTGGCGTATCCCATCGGGACGGTCGCCGGGCTCCTCGTCGGCATGGGCGCGGGCGCACTGGTCCATCTGCTCCTCGGGTCGCCGGCGGGCCGCCTGTCGCTCGACCAGATCGCGCGGGCCCTCGATGACCTGAACGTCGAGGCGACCGACATCCGTCAGGCGCCGCTCGAGCCGAGCGGCGTCGCGCTCGCCCTGGCCTCGGCGAGCGACGGCCGTTCGCTGACGGTGAAGGTGTACGGGCGAGACGCGTGGGACGGCCAGGTCCTCGCATCGACGTGGTCGGCGCTGTGGACGAAGGGCGAGCGGCCGAGCCTGGGCAAGGGGCGGCTCGAGCTCGTCGAACACGAGGCCTTCGTCACGCTCCTCGCCGAGCGGTCGGGGGTGCCGGTGCTGCCGGTCGTGGCGGCGGGGCTCGCCACCGGGCGGGACGCCCTCCTCGTGACCGAGACGACCGGGCGGCCGATCGCCGCGCTCTCGCCCGACGATCTCGACGAGGCGACGCTGGTCGCCGCCTGGCGCTCCCTCATCCAGCTCCACGACCTCGGCGTGGCCCACGGCCGGATCGACGGCGAGAGCGTGGTCGTTCGGCCCGACGGGACCGTGGCCCTGGGCGACTTCGGGGATGCGAAGGTCTCGGCTCCCCCATGGGCGATGATGGCCGACCGCGCCCGCCTGCTCGTCTCGACCGCCCTCGTCGTCGGACCCGATCGCGCCGTCGATGCCGCCCTCGCCGCGCTCGGGAGCCAGGCGCTGACCGACGTCCTCCCGTTCCTTCAGCCGGCCGTCGTGGACCGCGACACGCGAAGGACGGTCAAGGAGCAGGAGTGGGGACTCGACGACCTCATGACGCGCGCGACCGAGGCGACGGGCACCGAGCCCCCGGAGCTCAGCGAACTCCGGCGCGTGACCTTCCGCTCGATCCTGGTCGTGGTCCTCATCGCGTTCGTCGCCTACATCATGATCTCGGCGATCGCGGGGATCGGCTGGGAGAACCTGGTCGACGAGCTCACGTCGGCCGACGCCGGATGGCTGGTCGTGGCGCTCGTGCTCTCCCCGCTGTCGCAGATCCCGCAGGCGTTCTCGACGATCGGGGCCGCGGCCGTGGACCTGCTGTACGTGCCCTCGCTCATGCTCCAGTACGGGATCCAGTTCATCTCGCTCGCGGTGCCGAGCTCCGCCGGACGCATCGCCCTCGAGGTGCGGTTCTTCCAGCGTCTCGGCGTCGACGCCGGCGGAGCGATCTCGATCGGACTCATCGACAGCCTCTCGACCTTCGTCCTCCAGTTGGTGTTCATCCTCGTCATCTCGCTCTCGGGGCTGGCGAGCCTGGACTTCTCGTCCAGCCGGTCGGGATCGAGCTCGTCCGGCGGTTCGTCGGGGCCGATGACGCTGATCGTGATCGCCGTCGTGCTGGTCCTGCTGGGGGCGATCGTCGCGCTGGCGGTTCCTCGGTATCGCGCGGCGCTCAGGGCGGCCATCCCCAAGTACCGTGACGCGCTGCGCGCCCAGTTGGCGTCGGGGGCGTCGGCGCTGCGGGTGCTCCGATCCCCTTCGAAGTTGCTCATGCTGTTCGGGGGCAACTTCTTCGCGCAGATCATGCTGGCGATCATCCTGGGGATCTGCCTGCGCGCGTACGGCTACAGCGCCTCGCTCGCCGGGCTGATCCTCGTGAACACGCTCGTCAGCCTGTTCGCCGGGTTCATGCCCGTTCCGGGCGGGATGGGGGTCGCCGAGGCCGGGTACACGGCCGCGCTCGTCGCGCTCGGCATCCCGGAGACGGCGGCGGTCTCGACCGCGATCACCTTCCGGCTCGTGACGTACTACCTGCCACCGATCTGGGGGGCGTTCGCGATGCGGTGGATGCGCCACCACGAGTACCTGTGACGAGGCGCGAGGCCCCCGTCAACCCGTGATCTGTTCTCGAAGTGCGGCGATGTCCGCGATCTCCCATGCTTCGGCGATCCTGCCGTCGCGGAGGTGCGCGATCACGGCCTGGTCGATGCGGAAGGGCCGACCCGTTCCCGCCAATCCCCCGAACTCGGAGGTCATCCGGCCCGAGACGACGACGCGAGCCATCTCGACGTCGCCCTCGATCACCACCTCCTGCACGTCGTGGCGGATCCCAGGCATGGCTTCGACGGCCTTCCGCCAGACCGACTTCTCCTCCTCGACGCTCGTGGTGCTCAGACCCAGAGGGGCGTGCACGACGGCGTCCGGATGGAACAGCTCGTCGAACGCGTCGACGTCGCCGGCATCGCCGGCCTCCAGCCAGCGGACGACGAGCGCTCGCTGCTCGGCTGCCATCCTCGGAGCTAACCACATCCGATGTGGTCCACCGTCACGGTCACTTTGCGCCGCCGCGGCAGGCCTGCCACGATGACTCGGTGACGCCGTCGCGACGCCCGACCACGTACCTGCTCGCGCGGGTGCCGCTGTTCTCGAACCTGTCGGGGGCGCAGCTCAGGCGCGTGGCCTCGCTCGCCGAGCAGCGCCTCTACCGACAGGGTCACGAGGTGGTGAAGGCCGGTGGATCCGGTCAGTCCTTCTTCGTCATCCTGAACGGCCGCGTGAAGATCATGAAGGGCCGGACGGTCGAGGCCGAGCTCGGCATCGGCGAGTTCTTCGGCGAGCTCGCGCTGCTGGACGGCGGGACTCGCTCCCGCTCGGTGGTCGCGACGACCCCGGTCGAGGCCATCCGGATCGACAGACCGTCGTTCCGACGGCTGCTGCGCACGCAACCGGACCTCGCGCTCGCCATGCTCGAGGGCATGGCGCGCCGGACGCGCAAGATCATGGACGCCCCCGGGATGTAACCCGGCGACGTCGCGCCAGATCACTCCACCGGCGCGTTCGTCGCGGCGTCGAGGACGTCCCGCGTGGCCTCGTCATGTGCCGGCGCCCAATCGATCGTTCGCACCGGCTCGTCGCCCACGACCCACGCGTCGTGGCCGGCGGGGATCGCGAACACGTCGCCCGGGCCCAGGTCCACTCCGGTGCCGTCGTCCATCTCGAAATGCCACCGCCCGGACAGGACGAGGCCCGTGTGCGGCATCTGGCAGCTGGCCGTTCCCATGAGCGGCTGCCAGTCGTTGGACCAGCGCCATCCGGGCTCGAGCTCACCGCGCACGACGATCTGCTCGCCGAGGTGCAGCAGCTCGGCGTGACCCTTGGGCAGCTCCGGCCGCTCGTCGGGTCGATCGAAGCTCTTCACGATCGGTTCCATGACTCCTCCTTCCGGTCGCGGCCGACGCTAGCCGCCGGCCGACGCCCGAACATGAGGAGTTCTCCCTATGGCTCGTCGCCGACGAGCCCCTGCTGCATCGCGAACATCGCGGCCTCCGCGCGGCTCGAGATGCCGACCTTCGCGTAGATGTGCTCGATGTGATTGCCGGCGGTCTTCGGAGCGATCCCGAGTCGACGCGCGATCTGGCGGGTCGTCGCGCCGCGCGCCGCAAGGACCAGCACCTGGATCTCGCGCGGGGTGAGGCCGGCGGGCCCGCTCGGACGCAGGCGGCGGGTGGGGCCCGTGTCGGACAGAACCGCGTCGACGGCCGCAGGGTCGAGCTCCCCGTCGCGTGCCATGCGACGCAGCTCCCGGCCGGCTGAGGTCGCGTCGAACGCGGGACGCTGCGGACGCTCCTCGCGCATGGCCTGGAACCGGTCCGCCGCCGCGAGGATCCGCCCGAGCAACGGGATCGTCTCCCCGGCGATCCCCCGCGGATAGCCGGCGCCGTCGGAGCGCTCGTGGGCCGAGGACGCGATCGGCGCCAGCGTCGCCAGGCCGTCGCCGCGCCGCACGATCCGGTCGGTGAAATGCGCGTGCAGCCGCACGCGTTCCCACTCGTCGGCGTCCAGCGGGCCGGGCTTGTCCCAGATCGAGTTCGGAACGCTCATGCGGCCGATGTCGTGGAGCAGTGCGGCGTGCCGACCCTTCGCGGCGTCCGCGTCGGACAGGCCCAGGGCCCGGGCGGCGGCTTCGGTGCGGTCGGCGACCGCCCGCGAGTGGCCCGTGAACCAGGGCGACTTCAGGTCGGCGTAGTCGGCGATCAGCTCGAGACCGGCATCCAGCTCGCCGGGAGTGAGCGTCCGGTTCGGTGCTGCCGACGAGACGATGTCCCGCGAAGCATCCCCGTCCACGGCCGCCAGGATCTCCGGTGCCGAGGCGCACCACGCATCGACGAGGTCCGGGTCCAGGGAGATCCCACTCCACGTCGTGGCGGCCTCGATCGCACCGTCCACGCCGGCCTTCCGCCACGCCACCTCCACCAGGTCGGCCAGCGCGCCGATCCGCACGGGCAACGGGATGTCGGTGCCGCCGATCCCGTCCGGGATGCCCTTACCGTTCCACTGGGCGAAGGACTTCGTGAGGGCGTCGCGGACGTCCGAGCCGAGTCCCAGCCGCTCGGCCAGCCTGGAGTTGACCGAGCAGTGCGCCAGGATCGTGTCGATGAACGGGCGCAGGCGCGTGCCGAGGAGCTCGAGACGGACCCGAGTCTTCCCCTTCGCCCCGCCGCCCGCACGCCCGAACAGGAACCGCGCCTGCTCGAGGGACGAGGGGCCGAGGTCGTATCCGGCGCCTCGCACGTCGATGTCGTCGCCGAACAGCCTCGACATCTCGAACGAGACGGCCGAGCAGCCCGAGATCATCAGCAGCGACACCCAGAACGTGGTCGCCCGCTCGTCGGCGGAGATCGCCAGCCGCTCCGAGAGGAGGAAGGCGATCGCGCACGAGCGCACGATGTGATCCAGCGGCTGTCCGGTCGCGAGGTCGGCGGCGCGCGCGATCACGGAGGCGACCTCGGCGAGGCTCACGCTCACCTCCGGCGCGGCCTGGTTCTCGGGCATGGGCGGTAGTGTGCATCGCGCGCCGCGAACCGGCGGTATCGGGCCCCCCTACACTTCCCCGGTGGAGAACGGGGCCGAGAGCTCGGCAGCGCCGCGACGCGAGACCGCATCCGACGGCAGCACGCAGCCCGACGAGGTCGCTCGGCGCGCGAACGTTCCGGTCGAGTTCGTTCGGGACCTCGTTGCGCTCGGCGCGCTGAGCGCCGACCTGTCCCATTCGGTCAAGCACGAGCTGGGGCGGGTGCGGCTCCTCCACGCATGGTCGCAGGCCGGGTTCCCGCCCGAGACCATCATGCGCCTCGTACACAAGAAGGCCCTGTCGATCACGTTCCTCGACACGCCCTCCGTCCAGGGCCCGGGGAGGCTCGATCGCTCCTACGAGGAAATCGCCGCCGAGCGCGGCGTCCCCGTCTCACTCGTCGAACGTCTCCACGAGTCGATTGGCTTCGAGCCGCCGACCCCGCACGACCGGGCCGGGGAGGACGACCTCGCGCTGCTCGCCGTCCTGGACCTGTTCCGGAGTGTGGGCGTTCCGGACGAAGCGGTCGCTCGGTTGTTCGGCGTCTATGCCGACGCAGCGGGCAGGCTCGCGAAGGCCGAGGCCGAGCTGTACGAGGCGCACATCGAGGAGCGCCTGCGGACGAGCGGCAAGAGCGAGCGAGAGCTGATCGAGTTCGGGACCGAGTTCGGCGCCCGCGTCTCCGCGGCGCTCGAGCAGGCGCTCGTCATGGTGTACCGGCGACACCGCGTCCACGTGTGGACCGAGCACTCCGTGAACCACGTGGACGCCGCGCTGGAAGCCGAGGGGATCGAGGGACGCATCCCGCAGCCGCCGGCGATCTGCTTCGTGGATCTCACCGGGTACACGCGGCTGACGGAGGAGCGCGGCGATCGGTTCGCGGCCGATGTCGCCGCTCAGCTCGCCTCGCTCGTGAAGGACATCTCACGCCGCCAGGGCGGGAACCCGATCAGGTGGCTGGGCGACGGAGGGATGTTCCACTTCCGAGACCCCGCTCGTGCCGTGCACGCGGGTCTCGACATGGTCGAGCAGGCCCCGGCGATCGGCCTGCCGCCGGCCCACATCGGGATCCACGCGGGCCCCGTGATCTTCCAGGACGGCGACGTGTACGGGCGGACCGTCAACCTGGCGTCCCGGCTCGCATCGGTCGCGCAGGCCGGCGAGGTGGTGGTCAGCGATGACGTCGCGGAGCGGGCGGCCGGGTTCAGCTACGAGGACATGGGCCCGGTGACCCTCAAGGGGGTGACGGTTCCCATGCGGCTGTTCCGAGCGGCGCGATCAGCCGAATCCGTCGGTCGGTCCACCCCACGCCTCGACACAGACGACCTGTGACCAGGGTCCTCGACCTTGACACAGGGACCGAGATGCTCGTAAGGTTTACCGAATGGTTAAGTTTTCCAGCCTCGACCGAACGCTGTCCGCCCTCTCGGACGGAACTCGGCGCGACATCCTGGAACATCTCCGGCTCGGCCCCGCCTCGATCAGCGATCTCGCGGCCAGAGCGAACATCACACTTCCCGGTGTGATGAAGCACGTCCGACTGCTGGAGGGGGCCGAGCTCGTGACCACGAAGAAGAACGGCAGGATCCGGGAGTGCCGGCTCGGGCCCGCTCGCCTGGACGACGTCGCCGGCTGGGTCGAGGCGCATCGAGCGCAGTGGGAGCGGAGGCTGGACCGATTGGAAGCGGTTCTGAAGGAGAGGAAGGGAGAGTCACGATGACCTACGACCTCAAGATCGAACGGCTGCTGGACGCTCCGCCGGAGCTCGTCTTCGACACGATCGTCGACCCGGCGGCCCAGGAGGAGATCTACGCCGGGGTCGTCGAGGGATGGACGCTCAGGAAGTTCGACATCGACCTTCGTGTGGGCGGGAACTGGCGATTCGAGTTCGGTCCCCCGGAGGGAGACGGCCCCGCGGACATCGTGACCCACGTGTTCACGGAGGTCGATCGACCCCGGCGTCTGGCCTACCAGGGGTCGATGTACGTGGCCGGTTGGGGAAGGACCGTCGAGTACCAGGAGGAGATCACCCTCGAGGACCAGGAGGGGAAGACGCTTCTCACCTTGATCATGAGCGGGATCGAGGCCGAGGCGGACCGCGATGCGTTCGCGGGAGGCGTACCGAGCTACGTCGACTCCCTGAAGCACGCCGTCGAGGCACGGGCCGCGAAGGCGGCGCGATGACGGGCAGGTTCTCCGCTGCCGCGCTGCTCTCGCGCCAAGGGATGCCACCGGGAGACCAGAGGAGTTGATGGTCATGCCAGGACACAAGATCACCGCCCACCTCGCGGCAGAGCTCCTCGTCGAGGGCGAACGCATGCCCGTGTTCGTCTGGACGATCGACCACCCGGAGGGCCGTGTGCTCGTCGACACCGGGGTGATCGACTCGAGGCCCGAGTTCGACGATATGAGCCCGACGCCGCACCCCGAGAACATCCCCCGCGACGTCGCCTGCGTCATCAACACCCATCTGCATTTCGACCACTGTGGCGGCAACCGCCTCTTCCCGGGCGTGCCGATCCACGTCCAGGCACGCGAGCTCGCCGACGCGCGTTCGCTCGACGAGTACACGCTCCGAGAATGGGTCGACTTCGACGGCGCGACGTATGTCGAGCACGAGGGCGAGGTGGAGCTGCTGCCGGGGATCCGCCTGCTGCCGACGCCCGGGCATACGGATGGGCATCAGGTGGTCGTCGTCGAGACCGGCACCGGCACGAACGTTCTGGGAGGCGACGTGGCCGTCTGGTTCGGCGAGTTCGACGGCGGCACGACCGAGGGACAGCGTCGCGTGCTCGCGCTCGGAGCGCCGACGTGGCTCTCCCACGCGCCTGGGCCGGAGATCCCGAAACGTAGCCCGTAGGGCACCGACCGTGGGTCGACGTGATCTCGACTCGACCCGTGACGCCTCCGCAGCCGAACCCGCCAGCGGCACGACATCTCAATCCGAAAACCGGTCCGTTCGTGGACCAGCCTGGGGGAGATTGTTGGTGGGCGCTAGAGGATTTGAACCTCTGGCCTCTTCCGCGTCAAGGAAGCGCTCTACCCCTGAGCTAAGCGCCCGAAGCCCGGCATGGTACCGCCGGTTCGAGGCGGGGACCGGAATTGAACCGGTGTACAGGGTTTTG
>DATBLA010000216.1:0-14936 GCA_036555645.1 Actinomycetota bacterium | reverse complement strand
CCCGCCGGTCGGGTGGTACACCTGCACCGGCATCGTCATCGGGCGGGCGAGACTCGTGACGACGAACATCGCGAGGGAGGCGAACAGGAGCGCGGTGAGCGCGAGCGCGACCCGGTACCAGGGAGCCGTCGTCTTCGACGCCACGGGACCCAGAACCTGGGACATCTCCGCGACGACGACCGTTCCGTCCGGGACGAGCCAGATCGGGACGAACGTCTGCACCATCCCGCCCCGAACCGCCGAGCGGGCATCGCCGTTCGCGACCTGGAAGGTGAGGTCCCGAAGGTAGGAGGGACGCGTCCCAACGATCGCCGGATCGTCCGCGTACAGGATCCGACCGATCGACGAGTAGATCCGGACCGCGTCGATCCGGCTCACCGACAGGATCGAGGCGTCGATCTCGTTTCCGAGGTCGGTTGCCCGCTCGCCCACGATCGGCGAGACGAGGTCCCGCGGCTCCAGCAACGGAGCGAGCTCGGTCTGGGCCGTCAGCTCGGCATCGAGCGCGACCTCCGCGATCGCCGAGGACCGGGCCCGGCCCGCCATGACGAGCGAGAAGCCGATCCCGAGGATGAGAAGAAAGCTCAGCCAACCCCAGAGCGGTCGGCGCTCACGTGTGGCCAACGACCCCAGCATCTCGGTCCCTTCTGGCCGTCCGGGCCTTGCGTTGGGTCTCACCTGACCTATCGGCACAACTGACCAGGGGCCTGTAGTCCCCCCATTGGGGGAAGTAGTCACGACGAAGTAGTCCCGAGATGGCCCACGCCCGATGCGGGTGGTCTTCGGCCGGTCTGTCGGGAACGTCCGGTAGGCTCGGCGCGTGCGTGAGGGCGCGGGTACCGGCCTCCTGAGCCCGGACGTGGTCGAGCCGGGGCAGCTCGACGAGGCGGCCTCGTTCGTCGTCGACCTGCTCGAGCGACCGGGGACGGACATCCGGGTGGTCGAGGGGCAGATCGCGCTCGATGAGGCCCTCGTCGTGCCCGGTCACCCCGACGCCTTCGACCTTCGTCACGTCGAGCCGGAGCCACCGGGCCGCGTCTGGGCGGTCGACGGCGGCTCGTGCGTGATCGCGGACGGTCGCTCGTTCCAGGTCGCGGCCTTCCGTGCGGCGCGAGTCCGCTTCACCTCCGGGAGCACCGACCTGATCGAGCGTCCGCCGATGTCCGTGCGCGCGGTGCCACCGGAGGAGGTCGCGAGCCTGGCCCGGTCCGTGCTGACCGAGCTCTGCGGCAGCGAGCCCGAGCGGATCCCCGACATCCCGCGCCCGGTCGACGCGTTTCGCGAGTGGGCCGAGTGGAGCGAGGTCGCGCGAACGGTCGCCGAAGCCGAGGCGGGCGACCTCGTGCTCGTCGACGGCTCGCTGCACGGCGGTCCGCTCGTGCCCGCCCAGGTGGTCGCCAGGGTCCACGAGGAGGCGACCGCCCGAGGCGTGGCGCTCGCCGGCGTGGTGAAGGCCTCCACGCTGTACTGGGGCCGGCACGTCCCGCTCGTCACGCTGCTGAAGCGCCGGGGTGACCGCGAGGCCCCGTCGTCGACCTGGGCGGCACGGATCTCGACGGACCCGGTGTTCGGGCGGCTGTACGTCGGCGACATCTTCGTCGCGCACCTGGCGCCCACCGCCCCTCACGCGTTCCGCGTCGACGTCGCGCGGGGCCCGGCCTCCGCCGAGCTCGTGCTCGGCCGTCTCGCCGGGCTCGCCGACGATCCGGCGTTCGTCGGCTACCCGTATCCCCTGGCTCGCGCCCACCAGGCGGCGCGCGTCACGGGCTACGACATCGTCGACGTCCGCCGCGCGTTCCGCGGGGCCCTGTCGCGACTCGGGATGTCCGAGGACGACATCGAGGTGCTCTTCCAGGACTTCCACGAGGTCCTGAACCGGTGAGCGCGGACAAGGGCCGCATCTTCGGGAAGTCGGTCCTCGAGGCCACCTTCCGCTCCTTCTACGGAACCGATCTGTTCCTCGGCGAGCTGCTGGCAGCCGAGGACAGCGAGCGGGCGCGGCGCTTCCTGTTCCGGGTGATCGAGGTGTCGTACGGGTCGGACTCGTCGGACCCCGGCTGGTCCGAACGCACCGCGGGCGCCTACATGGCCGGCGACGCCGCGGGGACCCCGTACACGCTCCACGACCCGGAGCAGCGGCTCTACAAGGTCGCGACGTGCCAGCCGCTCGGGTACCTCGACCCCGCGGGAGGGTTCCGCAAGCCGAAGACCCTTCCGGCGCAGTTCGCCAGGGTCACCGCCCCCAGCGTGGACGACGTCGCCTTCCTCCGCGAACGGATGGGGGACCTTCGGATCGGCCTGCTCCGCTCGGGCGAGGACACGATCGACCTCGAGGTCGGCATCAAGGGCGAGACGCTGGCCTCGCACGTCGGCGTCTTCGCGACCACCGGGATGGGCAAGTCGAACCTCATGAAGGTGCTGACCGGGCAGGTGCTGTCGTCGCGAGGCCGGTACGCCGCGCTCGTGTTCGACCCGCACGGCGAGTACCTGGAAGGCGGCGGCGGCACGCGCCGCGGGCTGCGAGACCACCCGTGGGCGACCGATCGCCTCCGCGTCTACGCGACCCGCGCGCCGGGCGCCTCGGCAACCGCGCTCCGACTCTCGCTCGCCGAGATCACGCTCGGCGACCTCCAGACCGCCTACGTGTGGAGCCATGCGCAGGAGGAGGCGATCTACCGGCTCGTCCGGCTCTTCCACGAGGAGTGGATCGTCCGGGTCGGGGAGGAGCCGGACGTCAGCGACCTCGCCGATCAGCTGGGCGTGGCCACGAGCACGTTGCAGGTGATCCAGCGGCGAGCGCAGCGGATCCTCGACATGCCGTGCATCTCGCGCGACCCCTCGCAGCCGTCGCTGTCCGACCGGATCGTCGACGAGCTCCAGGACGGGTACTCGGTGCTCGTCGACAGCAGCGGGCTCTCCTCGATGGAGGAGATCCTCGTCGCATCGGTGATCACGCGCCGGGTGCTGGACGCCTACGCGGCCCTCTACCTGGACGACCGGGAGCGCTTCGATGTCCTGCCGCCCACGCTCGTCGCCCTGGAAGAGGCGCAGCGCGTCCTGTCGCGGGCCACGAGATCGGACGAGAACGTCTTCCCACGCGTTGCGCGCGAGGGGCGGAAGTTCAAGGTCGGCCTGTGCGCCGTCAGCCAGCAGCCCAAGCTCATCGACGACGAGCTGCTGTCGCAGTTCAACACGTTCTTCGTGCTGGGGCTCGCCGACGAGCGGGATCGCGCGATCCTTCGTGGGAGCTCGAAACAGGACATCTCCGATCTGGGCCCGGAGATCCAGACCCTCATGCCGGGGGAAGCGATCGTGACGAACCTCGAGGCGCCGTTCGCGCTGCCGGTGCAGGTGTACCTGTACGAGGACTACCTGAAGTCGGTGTCCGGACCGTCGCCGCTGCCGCCTCGGCCGCAGGGAGCGGGGAGAGGGTTCGCCGAGTGAGACCCACGATCGCGGGCTGATGCCGAGGCTGGCCGTGCTCGCGGACGCCCATCTGGGGCGCACGCACCTCGCGCACCTTCGGGACGACGAGGGACGCAATCGGCGGGAGGAGGACTTCCTCCGCTCGTTCTCGTGGGCGATCGAGGAGATCGTCCGCCAGGAGCCCGACGGCTTCCTGTGGCTCGGCGACGTCTTCGACCACGCTCGCCCGACGTACCGAACCTTCGCGCACGTGCTCGCCGGTCTGCAGCGGTTGAGCGATCACGGTCTGCGCGGCGTCGCCATCAGCGGCAACCACGACACGCCGCGGATCCGTGGGACCGGATCGCCGTACGACGCGCTGGAGCGCGTGTTCCCCAACGTCGCGTTCGCCTGGCGGATGGAGGCCGTGACGTCGGAGCTGGCCGGCGTCGCCGTGCACGCGGTTCCCCAGACGCTGTCCGTCGACGACCTCCGCGAGCAGCTTGCCGTCGCATCGGGTTCGGTCCGCGCGGATGCCACGAACCTGCTGCTGGCGCACGTGGCCCTCACCTCGCTGCCGGCGAGGACGTATCGGGACATCAACGAGCTCGAGGTGGAGGAAGCGGCGTTCGGCAAGGTGTTCGACCAGGTCCTCCTCGGCCACTACCACGCCCATCAGCGTGTCTCCAGGCGCACGTGGTACGTCGGGTCCACCGACACCTTCTGGTACTCCGACAGCCCCGACGTCGCCAAGGGCATCGCCGTCCTCGACACGGACGACGGTTCCCTCACCCACATCGAGAACCCGCACGAGCGTCCGCTGGCGACCGTGAGCGTCCAGGCGGCGGGGCTGTCCGCCGGCGAGATCGTGGACGGCATCGAGCGCGCGGGCCACGGGTTGCCGGAGGGAGCGATCGTCCGCGTCTATCTGAACCTGGCCGATCCCGTGTCGTTCCGCCAGATCTCGAGCGAGCAGTTCCAGGAGACGATCCCGACCGCGCTCTGGGTCCAGGTCGAGCCGGAGTTCGGGGCAGATGCCCTTGC
The DNA here is from genome assembly GCA_036555645.1 of Actinomycetota bacterium. Taxonomy (GTDB): domain Bacteria; phylum Actinomycetota; class UBA4738; order UBA4738; family HRBIN12; genus DASSJM01. The sequence continues at coordinate 10,487 of DATBLA010000216.1, read as the reverse complement.
GGTGCAGGGCGGTCCGACGATCGGCACGCTCGAGCACGAGTGGGCCGGATACGTCGAGCTCCAGGATCTCGCCGGGCTGGACCGCGATCGCGTCGTCGCCATGGGCGCCGGGTTCCTCGCCGAGGCGCAGGGGGAGACCGTATGAGGGTCCTCCAACTCTCCCTGCGCAACTATCGCGTCTTCGAGGAGCTCGATCTGGAGCTGCCCGCGCGCGTGATCGGGATCTTCGGCGAGAACGGCAGCGGCAAGTCGACGCTCATGGAGTCGATCGCGTTCGCGTGCTACGGCGTCGACGCCACCCGAACGAAGAAGCAGCAGATCCGCACGCACGGCGTGCTCACCGACTGCGAGGTGCGACTCGTGTTCGAGCACGCGGGCCTGGAGTACGACGTTCGAAGGACCATCCGCGGCCGAGGCCACGCTCCGGAGGCGCAGCTGTACGGCGGCGACCTCATCCTCGCCTCCGGCGTCACGGACGTGGACGCGGAGATCGCGCGGATCCTGCACATGGACCTGCGAGTCTTCCGCGCGTCCGCCTACGCGGAGCAGAAGCAGCTCGACGCCTTCAGCGAGGTCACGACGGGACGGCGCAAGGAGATGGCCCTGCGCCTGCTCGGGATCAAGCCGGTCGACGACGCGCGAGGCGTGGCGCGCCGACAGGCGAGGGCGACGAAGGAGAGCGCAGAGCAGCTCGGGGGAGCCGTGCCGGACCTCGCCGCCCTCGAGGCGGAGCTCAAGGATGCGAAGGAGGCGGTGGCCGAGGCGTCGAAGCGCGCGACGAAGGTGCGGGCCGAGCGTGTCGCGGCCGCGGCCGCTGCCGAGTCGGCGGCGGCGGCGTTCGCCGAGATCGAGTCGGCCCGCGAGCGGGTCGCGCGGCTCACCGAGCTCATGGAGGCCACGGTCCGGCACCTGGACGAGCGCGTGGCCGAGCGGGACGCGCTGGCGAAGCGGCGTGACGCCCTCGAGCGTGAGCTCGCCTCGCTGTCCGAGCTCGTGGCGGAGGCCGAGGGGTTGGCCGACGCCGAGGATCGCCTGCGGAGCGGCACCCGCCTTCGAGAGGTGGCGGCGGGACTGGGGGCCCTCGAGACGCAGCTCGGGGAGATCGGCGAGGTCGACGTCGCGGGCGCCGTCTCGGCGCTTGAGCGGGTCCGATCCGCCCATGCGCAGGCGCAGACCGCGGCCGCGGCGGCGCAGGCCGAGCTCGAGCAACGGACGACGACCCTGACCTCGTGGCAGGAGCGGGTCGAGCGCGCGGCGGAGGCCGATCCGTCCGAGCCGTGTCCGAGCTGCGGCCGGCCGCTCGGTGAGGACTTCTCGGCCTACCGCAAGCACTGTCGTGCCGAGGCGGCCGCGGCGAAGAAGGCGGTGACCGCGGCCACGAAGGCGGTCGCGACGTCCCGCCGCGAGGTCTCCGCTGCGGCGGCGTCGCTCGAGGAGGCAGCGACGGCCGCCGAGGACGCGCGCAGGGCGCACGAGCGCCGGACCGAGCTCACGGAGCGCGCGCAGGCGATGCGGTCGGAGGTCGGCGAGCTCGCCGCGCCGTTCGGCGGCGAGGTCCCGGACGCCGATGAACTCCGCGCCCGGTCCGAGCGAGCGCGCGCCGTCGCCGAGCGGATCGCGGCGCTCGAGGCGCAGCGCGGACATCTGGACCGGTTGCGGGAGGACCTCGCATCCTCCGAGGAGCGGGTCCGCGCGCTGCAGGGCGACGTCGAGGCGCTCACCGAGGAGGCCGGCACCGTCGCGTTCGACGCGCAGGAGCACGCGGCACGGAGCGCGGAGCTCGACCGTGCAAGGGACGCGCTCGAGGCCGCGGAGCGGACGCTCGGCGAGACGGCGGACGCCGCTCGGGAGGCCGAGCTCCGTCACCGCGAGCTCGCCGGAGCGGTTCGCCAGGCGACCGAGACCGCCGCCCGCGTGCAGGAGCTTCGCTCGGATGCGCGCTACGTGGGACGCGTCGCGCTGCTGTTGGACGGGTTCCGGGACCACCTCGTGGCTCGCGTGGGACCCGAGCTCTCACGCGAGGCCGAGGCGCTGTTCCGAGAGCTCACGAACCGCGAGTACGACGACCTCAAGGTGGACGAGGAGAGCCTGGCGATCCAGATCGCCGACGGCGAGACCTACTTCCCGCTCGATCGCTTCTCCGGCTCGGAGACCGATCTCGCGAACCTGGCTTTGCGCGTCGCCATCTCCACGCACCTGTCGCGCGTGTCCGGCGCCGACGTGGGCCTGCTCGTGCTCGACGAGGTGCTCGGGTCGCTCGACGAGGAGCGCAAGGACCTCATGGTGCGGACGCTCGGATCGTTGTCCTCGCGGTTCCACCAGGTCTTCGTCATCACGCATGCCGAGCGCGTGAAGGACCAGTTCCCCGCGTCGATCCTCGTGCGAAAGGTGGGCCGGCGCCGCAGCGAAGCGGTACTGGTGTAGCCGAAGGCCCTCGAATCAGGCGTCCGTCGCGAGCGAGCCCACGGCCTCCGCCTCCTCGGCGGTGGCGGGAACCTCGCTCACCGGAGCGACCTGCGTGCTGGGGATGTACACGCGCTGGATGCCGGTGCCGTCGGGCTGGGTCTCGACGCGCGCCCACCCCCCGTGGAGCTTCGCGAGGAACTCCGCGGCCGGACCCACGCTGTCGGAGCGCGCGGGCTGGCCGTCCTCGATCGTCAGCATGACCCCGTCATCGACCCGTTCGAGGCGGAACACGATCCGGGCTCCCGGATCCGAACGCGCCACCGCCGAGGTGAGGAGGTCGTCGACGAGGCGTTCGATGCGGGCGGGGTCCACCTGGATCTTCGTGCTCTCGGCCACGACCTCGATCTCGCGGTCGTCGGCGAGCGGGAACTCGCGAACGACACGCCGAAGCAGGGTGTCGAGCTCCGTGCTCCGGAGCTGCAGGACGCCCTCGCCCCGGGACAGGTGATCCGCGTCGAGGATGTCGGCGAGCGCGTGCTCCATCCGCTTGGCCTGCTTCATGAGCTGCTGGAGCATGCGGTCCTGATCGGGCCGGGTCTCGCCCGAGGACATCGACCGCGCGAGCCCGAAGATCGCCGACAGCGATCGCTTCGCGTCCAGCGACAGCGCGTCGACCGTGCCGTTGGATTCCTCGGCCGTGATGGCCGGGAACGGGACCGCCGTCGTCGGCGCCGGCGGTGGCTCGAGCTCCGTGCCGGAGGCCTCGTAGGCGGAGCGCATCTTCTCGAGCCGGAGCGAGGCCTCGAGGTCCTCGATCTTGTCCTCGGCCTGCCGGAGCATCGCCGCGAGGGCGGCCGCCTCGGTGCTCTGGTCGCCGGTGGAACCGGGCTGGGCATGCCGGAGCTCGGCGATCATCGCCTCCGCCTCGGTCAGCTGCGTGCGCATCGCCTCGGTCTCCTCGGCGAACTGGCGCGCCTGGCTCTCGGCCTGCTGGCGCAGCTCGCCGTTGCGTCGAGCGAGGTCGTCGGCGCGAGCGCGCTCCGTCTCGATCTGCTCGGCGACGTCCGAGTCTCCGGACGCCACCCGCGCCGCCTCGAGGACCGCGGCCTCCGCGGCCTCCGCGCGCTCCACGGCTTCGGCGGCACGCCGATCCGCCTCCTCGGCGGCCTGCTCGGCGAGCGCGGAACGTCGTGTCAGGTCGGCGGTCTGCTCGAGCAGGCTCGACAGCTCGGCCTGGAGCCGGTCGGTCTCCTCGCTCCGTCCCTGTCCGGCCTCCTCGGTGAGGCGCTCGGCCGCCTCGGCCCGGCTCAGGGCCTCGCCGGATCGCTGCTCGGCCGCGTCGGCCACCTGCTCGGCGACCTCCACGCGCTGAGACAGCTCGACGGCTCGGCCCTGGGCGGTGGACAGCTCGTCCTGGAGGCGAAGCACCTCGGCCCGGCTGGCCTCGAGCTCCTCGAAGGCGGCGGCGAGCTCGGGCCCGGCATCGGAGCGTTGCGCGAGCTGGTTCCGCGCGTGCCCGAGCTCGGACTCGAGGCCCTCGGCCCGGTCGAGCACGACCTGGAGGGACGTCCGGAGCGTCTCCAGCTCCGCGCGGACCCCCGCGAGCTCGGCGTCTCGTGCCGCCACGTCGCCCCGGACACCGTCGAGGGCGCCGCGGGTCGCTTCGAGATCGGCGGTCAGATCGGGCTGCTCCTCGAGCTCGCGGACGCGCTGCGACAGCTCGAAAACCTTCGCCTCGGCATGCGCGGCACGCTGGACGTGCTCGTCGAGCTGCTCGGCGAGCTCGCTCGCCTCGCGCCGGGCCGCATCGGCCTGCGCGCCGGCGAGCTCCAGCTCGGCCCTCGTGGACTCGACGAGCGCGGCGGCGCCGGCCCGGTCCTCCTCGAGGGCCCGCTGCCGTGCCATGGCTTCGTCGAGCTCGGAAGCGGCGGCGGTCAGCCGCGCGTCGAGGTCCGACACCTCGGTTCGGCGAGCCTCGGCCTCCGCGCGGGCCGACTCGGTCTCCTCGCGGAGCGTCTCCGCCTCCCGGCGTGCGGCGTTCGTCTCCTCGCGGGCGCCCTCGGCGTCGGCGATCGCTCGCTCCATCTCCTCCCGCATCTCGCGGACCTTGGACAGCGCGGTCTCCACCTCGGTGCCGGCCTGTTCCGCCTCGGTCCGGGCGAGGTCGGCCTCGGCGCGCGCCCGATCGGTCTCGGCCGCGGAGGCCTGCAACTCCTCGCGCGCGGTCTCGGTCTCGGCCCGCGCGGCCTCGACCTCGGCGACGAGGGCATCCAGCTGCTCACGAACGGTCTCGAGCTCGCCGCGCAGACCCTCCGCCTCCCGGCGGGCGCTCTTGCGCTCGCCCTTGATCGTCTCGAGATCCGTCCGGGCGGTCTCGATCTCGGCCCGAGCCGCCTCGGCCTCGGCACGCGCGGTCTCCGCGTCGGCGCGAGCGGTCTCCGCGTCCGTGCGAGCCTGCTCGGCGTCGGATCGGGCCGCCTCGGTCGCCGCGAGCGCCGCCTCCGCTTCGCTCCGAGCCGCCTCCGCTTCGGCACGAGCGGTCTCCGCTTCCTCGGCGGCGGTCCCCGCCTCCGCGCGGACCGCCTCGGCCTCCTTGGAGGCGGCGCGTTCGCGGGCGAGCACCGTCTCGAGCTCGGCCTGGCTCGTGGCAAGGCGCGCGGCGATCTCCTCGACCTCTCTCCGGTTCGCGTCCGCCGCGGTCCGGCTCTGGTCCGCCTCGGACTGGAGCGCCGCGAGCTCGGCGCGCCTCGCCTCCGCGGCGGCCTGTGCCTCCTCGGCCTGCTGGCGGTGGGTCTCGGCCTCGACCCTCGCCGACTCGGCCTGTGCACGCGCCGACTCGGCCTCCGAACGCGCCTCCTCGACCTGTGCGCGTGCGGCCTCCGCCTCGACGATCGTCGCCTCGGTCTCCGCTCGAGCGGCGTCGGCCTCGGCACGAGCGGCGTCGGCATCGCGCCTGGCGCTCTCCGCCTCCTCCCGCGCGGCTTCCGCCTCTCGGGCCGCAGCGCGCTCGCGCGCCAGGATCGTCTCGAGCTCGGCCTCCGTCGCGGCGAACCGCGAGGCGATGCCCTCGACCTCCTTGCGGTTCGCGTCCGCCACCGTTCGGCTCTGGTCCGCCTCGAGGCGGAGGCCCTCGACCTCGAGCCGGCTGGACTCCGCCTCTTCCCGGAGCGCCTCGAGCTCGGCGAGGGTCACCTGGGCTTCGGACCTGGCGGCCTCGGCCTCGTTCCAGGCGGCCTGAACGTCGTGCTGCAACGCCTCCAGTCGGGCGTTCGAATCCGCGAGCTGGGACCGTGTCGCCTCGAGCTCCTCCAGTGTGGCCGCTTCCGCCGTGGCGTCTCCGGTCTGCGCCTGCAGCCGTTCCACGGCCTGCGTCAGCTCCTCGACCGACGCCTCGGCGCGAGCCGCCCTCGCGGCGGACGCTTCCAGCTGCTCGCCGAGCGCTGCATGCTGCTCGCGCGCCTGGGCGAGCTCGCCCGCGGCCAGATCCGCGTCCTGGCGCGCCGAGGCTCCGCTTGCCTCCAACGTCTCGATCTCGGCCGTGAGGGCGGCCACCTGGGCCTCGAGCTGGAGCCGCGCCTCGTGTTCGGCAGCGGCCGCGCCCTCGAGCCGCTCGATCGCCTCGGCATCGGGGGGCGGGCTGGACCCGGCGGTCGCCAGCGCCTGCTCGACCCGAGCCTCCGCGTCGGCCCGGGCCTTCTCGGAGGCGGCCAGCCGGTCCGCGATCGACTCGTGATCCTCCTGCACGCGGGCGAGCTCGGTGACGGTGCGCATGAGCTCTGCCCGCGCTCGCTCGGCCTCCTGTTCGGCCAGGCGGGCCTGGGACAGGGCGGTGTCGATCCGTTCCTCCGTCTCGCGGTCGCTCGATGCGCGATCGCGCTGGGACTCCGATCGGTCCTGCTTCAGCGCCGCGAGCTCGGAACGGGCCTGATCGAGCTCCGCCTCGAGACGGCGAACGTCATCCGACGGGCCCGCGCCGTCTCCGCCACCGGCCTGGACCTTCTTCAGTCGCTCCTCGGCGCGCTTGGCGCGCGCTTCCTCCTCCGCAGCCTTCGCATCGAGCTGCGCCACGAGCTTCTCGGCCTTGCGAACGGTGTCCAGGGCCTCGGCGAGCTCCGCCTTCACGCGGGTCTCGTCGGCTCGGGCCGATTGCAGCGCGCGCTCCGTCCGGTCGAGTCGATCTCTCTCGGCTTGCAGCGCAGCGGAATCGCCCGACGCCACCACGACCGGAGCTCCCGCGTGGGACGCGGCGGACGGGTCCTTTTTCAGGCCGGCGATGAGCGCCACGACGGCGCCGAGTCCCAGGACGACGGAGATGATGATGAACGGCCGGCCGGCGGAGGAGACGTCGCCGTTCGGGCGGGTGACGTCGGTGACGACGAGGGCATCGCCCACCGACGTCGAGACGTAGACGTGCAGCTTGCCCTTTGCGACCTCCGAATGGAGGCCGGCCTCGACGGCCTCGGCGACGGCCGTGCGGTTCTCTCGGTCCGCCGCGCCGACGAGGCTCCGCACGTCCGAGTAGATGACGACGGCATCCTCGTTCCACGTGGTGATCGAGCCGTCCTCGGGCACGCGCTTGTCCGCGAACGCCGACAGCGACTCGTACCGCGCGTCGCTGATCTCGCCGTCGAGATCGTCCGGCACCAGGCGCGAGGTGAACGCGGCCGCCGTCGCCTCGGAGGACGCGATCGCATCCGTCGTCGCCGACGTCTGGGCGGCCCCGGCCTGCGTGAACGCGAAGAAGCACGCGCCCGCGAGCACGAGCGCGACCCCGAGCAACAACCAGCGCCGCCCTGCCGAGGGGCCGCCGGAACCCACATCCGCCTCCGAACGATCGAGCTTGGCCTCGAGGGGTTTATCGGTCGGCGACCTCGACTACGTAAGCCCTTCGCCCGAGGAAGATTGCCGAGTTGCGAATTCGCCCGATCCGCCCTGGTCAGGCCCCGGGAGCCGGCTCGGTCGTCCGCGACGTTCGCTCCCAGCGCTGGCCGTTCCAGCGAAGGGTGGTCGTCCGGACGGCGCTGGGGCAGCAGTGGGGATCGTCGGCGTCGAAGACGGCCTCCCTCACCTCCAGGTCCCCGCCCGCGATCGTCACCTCGGTGTCGCAGGCCGTGAGGCGAAACGTCTCCCGCGGTGCCCCGGGCCGCGACTCGACGACCCGCCACGTTCCGCAGGCGCCGCTACCGCCGCGCTGCTCGAGCGTCAGCAGGTCCTCGATCCCGTCCCGCGTGAGGTCGCCGGCCTCGACGCTCGTGCCGAGGACGCCGGACGCCGGGCGGGTCGTGAACGCGTACACCGCTCGCCAGTCCTGCTCGGCACCGGGTCGCTGCCACACGACGAGCCCGGTCTGCGGAGCGAACGGGTCCGCGCCCCGCCGCCACGTGAGCGCGATCTGATCGATCGGGTCGGTCGGGACGGCAAGGGTCGCCGACGAGGTGACCGTCGATCCCGGCGGCACGAGCGGGGCGTATCCCTCGGCCGCGAGCGCGTCGGCGTCGAGGGCTCCGTCGGCGAGCGTCGGCGCGTCCGGCGGCAGGTCGAGGGTGGGCGTCGCGCTCGGGCTCGGGTCCGGGCTCGCCGGCGTCGGACCCGTCGCGCCCGTCTCCGTCGTGGCGCCGGTCGCCCCGGTCGTCCCGCTCGGGCTCGTCGTTGGGACCGGACCGGAGATCGGCGCGGTCGGCGACGACACGACGTCCCGGTCGCATGCCGGCAGGAGCCACAGGCATCCGAGAAGAAGGAGCGGGACGATCCGACGCATCGGATCGGCATCGTACGGCCGGCGGATCCGTTCACTCGCCGGGTCGGGCTAGCATCTCGCCATGGCCAAGCCCAAGCTCGTCTCCGAGTCGCAGGTGACCCTCGTCCAGCTTATGGAGATCACCGACGCGAACCTCGCCGGTCTCGTGCACGGTGGGGTGATCATGAAGCTCGTGGACACGGCGGCGGGTCTGGCGGCGATCAAGCACGCCGGCGGGCTGTGCGTCACGGTTTCGATGGATCAGATGTCCTTCTATGCGCCCGTCCACGTGGGCGACACCGTCTCGGTGGCCGCGTCGGTGAACGACGTGTACACGACCTCGCTCGAGGTCGGCGTCCGGGTCGAGTCCGAGCGCCTGAGCACCGGCACGCGCACCCACACGTCGAGCGCCTACCTCGTGTTCGTCGCCCTCGACGAGCGAGGACGGCCCAGGCCGGTCCGGCCGATCGAGGCGGAGAGCCCAACCGAGCTTCGGCGGCAGCGTGAGGCCAAGATCCGGCGCGAGACCCGGCTGTCCCACCGAAAGGCGATCGAGGCGCACCGGCGCGGCGAGCCGTTCGAACCCGAACCGGAGTCGATCGACCGCGACGACCTCCACCCGCCGGACCACCTGCGGATGTGACGCCGAACCGGGTCCGTTTGAGACGATGAGGGTGTGAGCAGCGAGTTCGCGGTCGGGCGCGGGCGCCTGGAGACGACCGGCGGACCCGTCGACTACTGGCGGATCGACGCGGCCGGCGACGTCGAGCGCCTGCCCCACACGATCAAGATCCTCCTCGAGAACCTCGTGCGCCGCAGCGGATCCCGCGACGTCTCCGACGAGGACGTGCGGGCGCTCGCCGCCTGGCCGGCGCCCAGGCCCGAGGCGAAGCTCGCGTTCATGCCCGCGCGCGTGCTCATGCAGGACTTCACCGGCGTGCCCTCGGTCGTCGACCTGGCCGCGATGCGCTCGGCGATGGCGCGCGCCGGCGGCGATCCCGCTCGTGTGAACCCGCAGGTCGACGTCGACCTCGTCGTCGATCACTCCGTTCAGGTGGACCTGTTCCGCTCGCCCGAGGCCTATGCGGCCAACATCGAGTGGGAGTACCGGCGCAACGAGGAGCGGTACGCGTTCCTGCGGTGGGCGCAGCGGGCCTTCGAGGGCATCCGGGTCGTCCCGCCCGGGGCGGGCATCTGCCACCAGGTGAACCTCGAGCACCTCGGCACGGTCGTCACCGTTCGCGGCGGGAGCGCCGTCCCCGACACGCTCGTCGGCACCGATTCGCACACGACGATGATCAACGGCCTCGGCGTGCTCGGTTGGGGGGTCGGTGGCATCGAGGCGGAGGCGGCGATCCTCGGGCAGCCGATCTTCCTGCCATCGCCGGTCGTCGTCGGCGTCCGGGTCACGGGGGCGCTGCCGAGCGGGACCACCGCCACGGATCTCGTGCTCACGCTGACGCAGATGCTTCGCTCGCACGGTGTCGTCGGGAAGTTCGTCGAGTTCTTCGGCCCCGGATGCTCGATGCTCGAGCTCGCCGATCGGGCCACGCTCTCGAACATGTGCCCCGAGTACGGGGCGACGGCGGCGCTGTGGCCCGCCGACGACGAGACGCTCTCGTACCTGACGGCCACGGGTCGAGGCGACGGCGTCGACCTCGTCGAGCGCTACCTGAAAGAGCAGGGGCTGTTCCGCACGGACCTCGATCCCGAGCCGGTCTTCAGCGAGGTGCTCGACCTCGATCTCTCGACGGTGGAGCCATCCCTCGCCGGCCCGAAGCGGCCGCAGGACCGCGTCCCGATCTCGGGCGTGTGGCGCTCGTTCGTCGAGGCGTTCCGAGACCGGCTCGAGCCGGATCCGGCCCCCTCCGAGGTGAGCCGCCTGGTCGGCGAGGGGGGCAACCCCGAGATCGCCGTCGATCGAGACGAGACGGTCGAGCCGGGCACCGAGGACCCGGTGCCGCTCAACGATGGGGCCGTGCGCCACGGGTCGGTGGTGATCGCCGCGATCACGAGCTGCACGAACACGTCGAACCCGTCGGTCATGCTCGCCGCCGGCCTGCTCGCCAGGAACGCCGTCGAGGCCGGACTCACGACGAAGCCGTGGGTGAAGACCTCGCTCGCCCCGGGCTCGCGCGTGGTGACCGAGTACCTCGATGCGGCGGGGCTGACCCCGTACCTCGACAAGCTCGGGTTCTCGCTCGTCGGGTTCGGGTGCACGACCTGCATCGGCAACTCAGGTCCGCTCCCGGAGCCGGTCTCCGAGGCCGTGAGCCGGCACGATCTCGCGGTGGTGGCCGTTCTCTCGGGGAACCGGAACTTCGAGGGCCGGATCCATCCGCTC
>DATBLA010000215.1:0-5278 GCA_036555645.1 Actinomycetota bacterium | reverse complement strand
CGCTCGCCCCGACCGCACCTCGGCTCGGCGACTGCGCGAGCTCGAGCAGGGAGGCCTCGGTCTCGGCCTCGGCGAGCAGGGACAGGAGCGAGCCTCGGATGCCCCGAGCCCGCACCTCCGCGCGGCCCTGCTCGATCGCCGCTCGAGCGCCGGCAACGTCGCCGACGTCGAGACGCGCCATCGCCAGCACCCCGATCGCCACGGTGAACGTGAGGTAGTCGGGCAATCCCAACAGCACGTCGATCGCCTCGCTCGAGCGCTCGATCGCCGCCGGCGCCTCGCCGCGCTGCAGGTGCGCCAGCGCCAGGAGCGTCAGCCCGAACCCGTGGACCTGCGGATCCCCGCCCTCGAGTCCCGAGGTCGCGAGCTGTCGCGCCAGCTCGGCTCCCTCGTCCAGATCGCCGCGATTCAGCGTCGTCCACGCGAAGATCGCGCCGCCCGAGCCCCACGAGCGGAGGTCGCCGAACTCGTCCCCCATCTCCATCCCGCGGCGCGCGAGCGCGAGGGTCTCCTCGGAGGTGCCGAGGCCGAACGGGATGAGCGCGAGGCCCTCCTGGAGACGGACGACGTCGACCGAGCGCGGGACCCGGTCCGCCGCCTCCAGCGCACGCGCGAGATACCGGTACGCGAGCGGCTTGCGCCCGAGCGCGGCGAACGCGATGCCCGCGTGGATCGTGCCGGCCAGGACGCCTTCGAGGACGCCGGCGCGGCTCGAGCGGTTCGCGAGCAGCATCGAGGTGAGCGCGTAGCGATCGAGGTCGCTGAAGAACGCCACCCAGCCCAGGAGCTCGAGCTCCCTGGCGATCTCGAGGTCTGCGGGCTCGGGCTCCGCGTCCTCCGGCGGCAGCTTCGGAGGGCCGAGGAGGCGCGGGACCGCGCGGGGCGCCATGGCCACGCGCGCGGCGCGGCGCGACCGCGGGATCCGCACGCCGAGGCTCGAGAGCGCCCCGATCACCTGCTCGGCACCCTCGGCGTGCCGGCCGAGCCGAACGAGCGTCTCGGCCACCTGCCGGTCGATCCTGGCTCGTTCGAGCGTGCTCCATCGGTTCGTCGGCAGCCGCTCGTGCGCGCGGATGGCGGCGCGATACATCTCGAGCGCCTCCTCGTCGGAGGCGAGCCGGGCGCATCCCTCGCCCGCCGCGAGCAACGCCGTGGCGGCGGCATCCCACTCCTCGGCCTCCGCGAGGTGGTACGCGATCGCCGGAAGGTTCGAGTCGGTGGCGGCGTCCTCGCCCAGAGCGATCGCGATCCGCCCGTGAAGACCGCGCCGCTCCGACCTCGGGATGGCCTCGTAGACCGCGTCGCGCGTGAGCGCGTGGGCGAACCGGTACGTCCCGGGCTCCGCCCGATCGATGAGCGCGGTCCGCACGAGCCGCGACAGTCCCGCCTCGACGTCCTCGTCCGGAGCGAGCTGCCGGATGAGGTCCTCGGAGAACGTGCGGCCCACCGCGGAGGACGTCCGGACGAGCGTTCGGAGCTCGGGGTCGAGCCGGTCGACGCGCGCCGTGACGACGCCCCGAACCGTGTCGGGAAGGACCTCGGCGGCGTCGGCGCCCTCGGTGAGGAACCGGGACAGCTCACGGATGAAGTACGGGTTGCCCTCCGCGCGGCTCCGCGCGGCCTGGAGCCGCTGCGGCCCGACGCCGAGCTCGTCGAGCAATCGATCGGCATCCGCGTCGGTGAGCGGACCGAGGCTGATCTCCACCGCGCTCGCGCCGGGCGTCTGCGCCAGGCTCGTCCGGATCGCCTCGGTCGTGGGTGACGCACCGGGCCGGGTCACGACGAGCACCGTGACCGGCCTCGTCGAGGTGAGCGGGAGCACGTGACGCAGCAGCTGCACCGACGCGCCGTCGGCCCAGTGCCAGTCCTCGAACTCGAGGACGACGCGCTCGCTGCGGGCGACGGCGTCGAGCCACGTGCGAAGGCTGCGCATGATCGACGGTCGAAGGGCGTCGGCGTCCAGGCTCTCGAGCCGGCGCGCGACGTCGGCCGGCGGGTCGATGTCGCCGATCATCGCGAGGAACGGCAGCGCATCGGTCGGGATCGCGACGCGGCCGGCGGCCTGCTCGAGCGCACGCCACGTGACCGGCTCCTCGCCGACCCACGAACGGATCTGCTCGGCAAAGGGCCGGAAGCCGGACACCTCGACGGTCTCGACGCTGCGGCCCCTGAGCCAGCGGAGCCGCGGGAGCGCCTGTCGCACCTCCTTGGTGAGCCGTGACTTGCCGATGCCCGGTTCCCCTTCCAGCACGACGACCGTCCCGGTGCCGTTCGCGCCGACGATCGCCTCGCGCAGACGCTCGACCTCGACCGCGCGTCCGACGAACGGGGACAGGTCGAGGGTCCTCCGATCGACGTCGGCGGGACCGACGAGGCGCCACAGCGGCACCGCCTCCGCCTTGCCCTTCAGGGACACCGGTTCCAACCGCTCGAACTCGAACGTCGGCGCCGCGACGTACGTGCGCTCGCCGACGGCGACCGCCATCGGGGGCGCGATCGCCTGGAGCCGGGCCGCCGTGTTCATCACGTCGCCGGTCGCGAGCCCCTCGGCTGCCGGGTCGACACCGGCGCGGACGAACGCGTCGCCGGTGTTCACGCCGATCCGCACCTCGATCCCGAGGTCGGAGACGCGGATCTCGTCGACGATCTCCGAGGCGGCGGCGACGGCGCGCGTGGGGTCGTCCTCGTGGGCGACCGGCACGCCGAACACGCCGACGACGGCGTCGCCGATGAACTTCTCGACCGTGCCCCCGTGGGCCTCGATGCGGGCGCGCGCGAGGCCGTGGTAGTCGCGAAGCAGCTCGTCGAGCTCCTCGGCGTCGAGCCGCTCGCCGAGCGTCGTCGAGCCGACGACGTCACAGAACAGCGCCGTGACGAGCTTGCGTTCGGATCCGGGGGAACGGGCGAGGTTCGTCCCGCACTCGCTGCAGAACCTCGCCTCGCCTGCCACCGGGCTGTGGCAGCTCGGACATTTCACGATGCGAGGGTAGGTGCGGGTGCGCGGAGGGACAACTCCGGCGCCCGCCGCCGGCCTTCGCCGGCAGCGGGCGCCGAAGGTTCGAGATCAGCGCCGGTGGTTGTGAACCTCGGGCGGCGAGACGTCTCCCGAGCACGTGTCGCCGTTCGCCAGGGTCATCGGCACGACCCGGGCGCGATACGTGCCGGTCCGGTCACGCGGGGTCTCGCTGTAGAACCCCGACCCGGCCGACAGCTCTCGCGCGACGTTGTTCCACGAGCCGTGGTTCTTGCGCTCGACGATCACGGTGCGGCCCACGCCACACTCGACGGCCCCGCCGGCGATCGAGACGAATCCCGTCGCCCGCAGGTGTCCGGAGAGCCGAAGCGTCACCGAGCTGCGGTGGTTCTCCGGCGGGCCGGGCGGCGGAGGCGTCGGCGAGGGGGACGGGTCGGGCGTCGGCGGCGGGGGCGGTGGCCCCGCGGACAGCGTGACGTCCTCGGCCACCGGGATGATGAGGGCTCGAAGGACGGCGTCGTCGGCCTCGCCCTCCTCGACGTACCACAGATATGCCTCACCGGGCTCGTCGCCCACCGACCAGAAGGACTCGGCGTTGACCGCCGTCGTGGCCGGCAGGTTGTAGGTCACGAGCGGCGCTCCACCCTTGTGCACCGTGAAGCTCGCGCCACCGGGCACCATCGGGGAGCCGTCGTGCGACCGCGGTCCCGCGCCCGGGGGCATCCCGCAGTTGTCGGACGAGTCCGGGAATCCACCCTCTCCGGACTCCCAGCCGTCCTTGTCGTTGATCACGATGTAGTTGCCCTCGTGACCGGGCACGGCAAGCCGCTCGAAGGAGATCTCGAACTGGATCTGTCCGCCGACGATGTACTCGACGTACGCGCACCGATACGCCTCGCGGTCACCGAAGTCCCAGCCGTTGGCGCGGCTGAAGTTCAGCTCCTCGAACATCTCGGTCTCGCCGAGATGCGTCCCGGTGATGAAGATCTGGAAGTCGTTGGGTGCGTTCTGTGGATCGGGACCGGGAACGCCGGTCGCCGGTGTGGTGGCGATGGCGAGGGCGAGCACCGCGACGACCGCAAGCGTCAGCGTCCGCTTCATGTGTGATCTCCTCTCGGGCGGGAGGGGAATGGCTTCCAGCACGGATCTCGTGCCTGGCGTGACGCGATAAGTATCGGCCGCAGACCCTCGCGGGTTCGTACCCGAAGGGCCTTTTCTCCCGTGGCGATGGTCCGGACCTTCATCGCCAGGTCGACCTACAGCGTCGCCGCCGAGGCTAAAAGGGCCTTCCGCGCCGTGGCAAACGCGCAGGTGAGGAAGGGGTCCGCGCGGGTGCGATCGATAGACTCGACGTCGCGCGCGTCCACGACGAGGATGGATCGGGACGCGTCTGGCCCTCGTAGCTCAGTGGAGAGAGCAGCGGTTTCCTAAACCGCGAGTCGGAGGTTCGATTCCTCCCGGGGGCACGCCGACCTGCAGACTTGCTTCGAACGACAACACGTCACGTCATCGAACGGATCGCGACCCGGTCGACCCCGCCTCCTCGTAGCGACGGATCGCTTCCAGGTGCACCGCCGGATCGTTGCCCCCGCCGAACCGACCGGCATATGGTCGGAGGGCCGCATGGACGAACTCTTCAACGTCGAGATCGGCGGGGAGCACGGTGCGAGTCTGCGTGGCGAGCTCGACCTGTCGTCGTACGACGTCGCGGCTCGCGCGCTCACCCCGCTCTTCCAGCCGGGCGGGGAGGTCACGCTCGACATGTCCGGCCTGTCCTTCATCGACAGCACGGGCATCCGGCTCCTGGTACAGCTCCACCAGGCGCTCGGCGACAACGGCCGGCTGACCCTTCGTTCCCCGTCGCCGCAGCTGTCCCGGATCCTGGAGATCACCGGGATCGCCCAGCTCGGCATCGGCATCGACGCCTCCGCTGGGTGAGCCTCTCCCTCTAGACGTTCGGACCCTTGCGGCCTAGGTTGATCGAAACGCCAACAGAAGGGTTGCGCTCCGGATGTCGCGATCCACACCGAGCGTGGAGCGGACGAAGGAGGGCATGTTCCTCCCGCCCGGGCGCGGACGCCTGTGGATCGGGCTCGTCATCGCCGTCCTCGGACCCGTGCTGATCACGCCGATCGCCCGGCTCGATCCCCTGTCGACGTTCCCCGGCGTCCCGTACGTCCTCGTGGTCGTGGCCGCCACGATCTTCGGCCGGCTCCTCGCCGCCGGGGTGGCGACGCTCGTGTCCGTGATCCTGCTCGAACGCTATTTCGTCGACCCCGCGGGCGGGTTCGGCCTTCCGGGGGG
>DATBLA010000214.1:0-31993 GCA_036555645.1 Actinomycetota bacterium | reverse complement strand
GGCGACGGTCGAGCCCTCGGAGCGGGCGCGCAGCGCGAGCACCATCCCCTTGATCTCCTCCGCATGCCCCTGTACGAGGCCGCCGAGGCTCTGGAGGAACTCCCGCTCGGAGGACAGGAACGGGGCGACGGCCGCGCGCGCGTCCGCGCCGCCCGACCCGGCGGCGACGGCGGCCCCGGCGCCGATGGCCGCCGCCTGCTCGCGCGCCGTGCGGACGATCTCGTCCGCCTCGGCCCGGGCGCGGGCGAGCGTCTCCTCGGCCGTGCCATCCTGCGCGCTCGTCGATGCCGCCGGGGCGGACCGGAGGCGCTCGATCTCCTCGAGGTAGGCCGTCAGATCCTCGGTGATGCGATCGAGGAAGGCGTCGACGTCTCGCTCGCGGTAGCCGCGGAACGCCAGCCGGAACTCGGCCTGCTGGATGTCGAGCGGCGTGAGCCGCGGATCGGTCGTTGCCTGCGCGTCCTGCTCCGGCTCCTTCTTCCTCCGCATGCGGCCTCCCCCAGTCAACAGCCCAGCGCGCTTCGCAGGACGAACAGGATAACGAACGCGATGAGGACGGAAAGATCCAGGCCCATCCCCCCGGCCCGGACCGGCGGGATGAGGGCGCGGAGCGGGCGCAGGACCGGTTCGGTCACGTCGTCGAGCAGGTCCAGGGCCTTGCGGAACGGCCCGGAGATCGGCGGCCGGAACCCGAACAGGTACGCCCAGGACACGATGACCCGGACGAACAGGATGAACGTGAACGCGCTCAGGACGAGGCAGACGATGCTCATGACGAGGGGCCGGCCGCGATCATCCGGAGACCGGGTGATCCGGGGTCGTCAGAATTGGTTGTAGATGTCGCCGCCGGCGATCCGCTCTCGGTCCTCGGCGGAGACGTCGACGTCGGCCGGCGTCAGCAGGTACACGCGATTGGCGACCATCTCGATCTTCCCGTCGAGCCCGTAGACGAGGCCGGAGGCGAAGTCCACGAGCCGGCGGGCGATGGTGTCCTCCGTGCTCTGCAGATTCATGATCACCGGGATGCCGTCCTTGAACCGATCCGCGATCTCGCGTGCCTCGTTGAACCGCCGCGGCTCGGACTTGTGGATCGAGCCGGCGGTCGCCCGGCTCGACGGGATCGTGCGGACGATGCCCTCGTGCTCGGGCTCCAGCGCCACCTCGCGCACGGCCTGCGGGCGCTGGAAGCGGCGGACCTCGGCGGTCTCGGGCACCGTCGCGACCTCGTTCAGGTCCTCGAACTCCTCGTCCTCCACGAGCCCGAGGTAGGTGAGCGTCTTCTTCCACACGCCTGGCATCACGTCCTCCCCTGATCGGCCGGGGGTCGTGCCCCGAACAGGGCGGTTCCGATGCGGACCATCGTAGCGCCTTCCTCGACGGCAACCCCGTAATCCAGGGACATTCCCATCGAGAGCTCGGTCGCCGCGGGGTGACGAAGGGCGACCTCCGACAGCAGCTCGCGCAGCCGTCGGAAGTAGGGGCGCGACTCCTCGGGATCGGCCGGGAGCGGAGGCAGCGTCATGAGGCCGGCGAGCTCGAGGCCCTCGGTCGCCGCGACCTCGTCGGCCGCCTCGGGAACGAGGCCGGGCGCCACGCCGGTTCCCCGCCCCGCGAGGTCCACCTCGACGAGCGCGGGCAGCCGCCGACCCGAGCCGGCCGCCCGGCGCGCCAGCCGTCGCATCGCGTTGCCCGGCACGAGGGTCTCCACGACGTCGGCGAGGTCTGCCACCTGGTTCGCCGAGCCGGACTGGAGCGTGCCGATGAAGTGCCACGTGGCACCGGGCACGGCCGACCGGCCGGCCCGGAGCTCGCGAACGTAGTTGTGGCCGATGTCCGGCACGCCCGACTCCACGACCCAGGCGACCTCGCGAGGGTCCACCGTCTTGGCGGCCGCCACGAGCCGAACCGTCGAGGGGTCGCGACCCGAGCGCGAGCAGGCGGCCGCGATCGTCCTCTGGATCGCGTCGAGGTTCGACGCCACGACGGCGCGACGGGGGTCGTCGCTCATTCGGCGCTCATGCGCGCGACGCTACCGGAGCACGAGCGGATGCGGCCGAACCGCTCGAGGCGCCCGCACGTGGAACGGGGGCGGGATCCGGGTCCGCGAGGCGGGGGAAGGTCGCCTCCGAACCACGCATCCCGCCCCCAGATGGAGGCGGCGGCGCGTCCGCCTAGCTCTTCAGGAAATCGGGGATGTCGAGGTCCTCCTCCGCGTCGAAGGAGACCGGCTCGTGCGCGGGCCGGAAGATCTCGTCCTCCTCCTCGACGAGGATCGACGGCATCGGCAGCATCGACTCGTCCGGCTCGTCGGCCTCCTTCGCGGCGACCACGACGGGCTCTGCGGGGCTCGAGGCCGGCTCGGGATCCTCGAGCAGCCGCGACAGGCGGCTCTCGAACGGCGATGTCGCCGGCGTCGCGAGCATCTTCTCGAATCCGGCCGCGATCACCGTCACGCGCACCTCTTCGCCGAGGGCGTCGTCGACCACGGCGCCGAAGATGATGTTCGCGTCGGGATGGGCGACGCGCGTGATCGTGTCGGCCGCCTTGTTCACCTCGTGCAGGGTGAGGTCCGTGGGTCCCGACACCGACAGGAGCAGGCCGCGGGCTCCCTCGATCGAGGACTCGAGCAGCGGCGAGGAGATGGCGGCCTTGGCCGCATCCTCGGCGCGATCCTCACCCGAACCGTGACCGATCCCCATGAGCGCCGAGCCGGCCGAGGTCATCACGGACTTCACGTCGGCGAAGTCGAGGTTGATGAGGCCGGGGGTCGTGATGAGCGAGGTGATGCCGTCCACGCCCTGGAACAGGACCTGGTCGGCCATGCGGAACGCGTCGACCATCGGCGTGGTCGGATCGGAGACCTGGAGAAGCCGATCGTTCGGCACCACGATGAGCGTGTCGACCGCCTTCTTCAGCTCGGTGATCCCGAGGTCGGCCTGCGTCGCGCGAAGCCGCCCCTCGAAGCCGAAGGGTCGCGTCACCACGCCGATCGTCAGCGCGCCGAGTCCGCGAGCGACGTCCGCGACGAGCGGCGCGCCGCCCGTTCCGGTCCCGCCGCCCTCGCCGGCGGTGATGAAGACCATGTCCGCGCCCTTGAGGATCTCCTCGATCTCGTCCGCGTGCTCCTCCACCGCCCGGCGGCCCACCTCCGGGTCCGAGCCCGCACCGAGCCCGCGGGTGGTCTCTCGTCCGATGTCGAGCTTGACCTCGGCGTCGGACATGAGCAGCGTCTGCGCGTCCGTGTTCACCGCGATGAACTCGACGCCGCGCAGACCGCCCTCGATCATGCGATTGACCGCGTTGACACCGCCCCCGCCGATCCCGACGACCTTGATGACGGCGAGGTAGTTCTGAGGAGAATCCATCACCTGCGACCTCCGCTTCCCGGATGACGTTGACGTCCCGGTCTACCTGGGGAAACGCCGTTCCTTCTACCCGATAACCGAACCTCAACTAGATGTTGATTGTTATATCTACTTGACGTAGACTGGGCCACGCTACACGCAATGCCGGAACGCGTCAATACGATGCGCCGGCCCTGCTGCGTGCCTGCGACGACCCCTCACGGAGCCGTGATCGCGGCCGGGGCTCCGGGCGCCACGACGATCACCGAACGCAGGCGCTCCCCCGACGAGTCGGCCCACGCCAGGACGTCGAGGAGAGATCGAACCTTTCTCGCCGTCTCCCCCGGCGTCCCGAACCGCACGGTGATGCCCTCGCGCAGGAGCAGCTCGAGCGTCCCGTCGAGCAGGACGGAGACCCTGATGACCCGAGCTCGGAGCTCGTCGGGCATCTCGCCCAGGACGCGCGCGGCTCCGACCGGCGACGGCGCGGGACCCTCGACCAGCCCGCTGCTCAGGATCTCGATCACCGGGAGGCCGCGCACCATCCGCTCGCTGCCGGCGGCCGGACCGAGCGAGGTCCCGTCCTCGGCGACGAGCAGGTCGACCATCCCCCCCGTGACGACCGCCACGGGACTGCGTTCGGTGACCGTGATCGTCACCGTGAACGGGAAGCCCACCTCGAGGTCGGCCTCGGCGACCCATGCCTCGGCCTCGAGCCGGCGTTCGGCCGCCCCCAAGTCGAGCCAGAGCGCGTTCGATTTCCGGGTCACGGACGCGATGTCGACAATCTGGGCACGGGACAGGTGATGGGCACCATCGACCTCGATCCGGCGAACGTGGAACAGCGAGGAGCGACTCGCCGCGAGCGCGCCCACCCCGACCGCGACGACGGCCGCCGTCGCCACGGCGACGCCGAGCCACCCGCGCAGGAACCTCGGCCGCCGTCTCGAGCCGCCATCGGACCGATCGGGCTGCGGCTCGGGTCGGTCGACGGCGCCGTCCATCTCGAGGCCGCGCCGATCGTCCGCCGGCTCCGGTGGAACCGACTCAGGTTCGAGCACCGAGACGGGCTCGGGCTCAGCGGGATGCGAGGTCGAGATCGCCAACGATGTGCACCTCCGGTTCGAGACGGATGCCACTGCGGCCCATCACCAGCTCCTGAAGCCGACCGATCAGCTCGACGACGTCGGTCGCGCGCGCGCCGGCCGCGGCCACGATGAAGTTTGCGTGCTTGCCGGACACGCTCGCGCCCCCGACGGAGAACCCCTTGCCCCCGGCGTCCTCGATGAGCCGGGCCGCGTGATCGCCGGGCGGGTTCTTGAACACACTCCCGCAGTTGGGCTCGGCGAGCGGCTGGGTCCGCCGGCGCCACTCCCGTGCCTCGTCCATGCGCGCCCGGATCTCGGCCGGCTCGCCGGAAGCGAGGCGAGCGCTCGCGGCCACGACCACCGCGTCCTCGGGAAGTTCGGATCGCCGGTAGGAGAAGCCGGCACGATCGGCGGACAGGCGTTCGCCCGTCCCGCTGTGCAGGAGGAAGACGTCGACGTGCTCGACGACGTCGGCGAGCTCGCCGCCGTGCGCCCCGGCGTTCATCCGCACGGCTCCGCCGAGCGAGGCGGGGATCGCGACGCCGAACTCGAGCCCCGCGAGCTCGTGGGCGAGGGCCACCCCCGCCAGCGCCGGCAGCGGCATGGCGGCTCCGGCGGACAGGACGTCCCCGTCCCGGGCCGACCAGCGGAACCCGCGACCGAGACGCAGCACGAGCCCCGGGAACCCGTCGTCGGCGACGAGGACGTTCGAGCCCTTGCCGAGCACCGCGAACGGGACGCCCGATCGCCGGACGGCCTCCGAGGCCGCGACGAGGTCGGCCTCGGACTCCGGCTCGAGGAACAGGGCGGCCGGCCCGCCGATGCGAAACGTCGTGAGCGGCGCGAGCACGAACCGGGTCCGGACCCGTTCCCCGCACGCCGCCCGCAGGATCGTCTCCGCGTGAGCGATCGCGTCGGCCTGTGGAGGGGTCACGACGCCGCTCCGATCGACTCGAGCGCCGCGTCGCCCAGCATCCACACGTCGCCGCATCCCATGGTGATCACGAGATCGCCCTCGCGAACCTCCCGGTGGAGGAAGGCCACGACGTCGGCGCGGTGCGGCAGGTAGACGACACGGCCACCCGCCCCCGCCCGAGCGATCCCCTCGACGACGAGCTTGCCCGTCACCCCGGGGATCGGATCCTGCTCGGCGCCGTAGACGTCGGTGACGACGACGACGTCCGCTGCGACGAGGCTCGCTCCCAGCTCCCGCCACAGCGCCTGTGTCCTCGAGTACCGGTGCGGCTGGAAGACGGCCACGACGCGCCGCGGATCCCTGCGCCGAGCGACGTCGAGCGTGACGGCCAGCTCGGTCGGCACGTGGCCGTAGTCGTCGAAGAACTCGGCTCCGCGGACCTCGCCGCGACGCTCGAACCGCCGGTGCACGCCGGCGAACGACGCCAGCGCGGCGATCGCGGAGCGCGGTGGGACGCCGACCCTTCCCGCGACGGCCACGGCGGCGGCGGCGTTCAGCAGGTTGTGCCGACCGTCCACCGACAGACGGAGCTCGAGCTCGTCCTGCCCGACGAGCAGCCGCGCCGAGCCGCCGCCCGGCCCGGCGGAGGTCACGTTCAGGCGGACGTCCGAGCTTGCGCCCGAGCCGTAGATCGTCCGCGGCGTCGGGACCGCCTCGGCGACTCGCATCGCACCCTCGTCCTGCCCGCACACGACGAGGTGCTCGCACCGCTCGGCGAACGCGGCGAACGCGCACTCGATCTCCTCCCGGCCCCCCGGGTAGAAGTCGACGTGGTCGACCTCCACGTTCGTCACGACGCCGATCGCCGGTCGCCCCAGCAGGAACGAGCCGTCGCTCTCGTCGGCCTCGGTGACGAACAGGTCGCCCCGGCCGGCGTGGGCGCCGCTCCCGCTCTCGTTCGGGTCACCGCCGATCACGTAGGTCGGATCCAGCCCCGCGCGCTCCAGGACGAGCGAGACCATCGCCGTCGTCGTCGTCTTCCCGTGGGTGCCGGCGATCGCGATCTGCCGCCGATCGGCGGCCGCGGAGGCGAGCGCCTGCGCGCGCGCCCACACGGGGATGCCGGATGCGCGAGCCCGGCGGACCTCGGGGTTGTCCTCGCGGATCGCGCTCGAGACGATCACGGCGTCGGGTTGCCCGACGTTGTCCTGGTCGTGGCCCACCGCGACGACGGCGCCGAGCGCTCGCAGCTCCTCGATCCCGGCGGACTCCTTCAGGTCCGAGCCGCTGACCGCGATCCCTCGGGCGAGGAGCAGCTTCGCGAGGTTCCGCATCCCCGCGCCGCCGATCCCCACCATGTGGACCCGCCGGACCGGATCGAGGTCGGGCACGCCGAGCGTCGGGATCGAGCCTGGCGGCGGGACGTATTCGCTCACGCCCGCTCCCCCGCCGCGACGACGGCGCTCGCGAGCGCCTGCGCGGCGTCGGGCCGTCCCCACGCCGTGGCGCGCTCGGCCATCGACTTCAGGCGGTCCTCGTCCTCGAGGAACCAGGCGATGCGCTCGGCGAGCGTGCGACCGTCGAGCTCGCCGTCCAGCAGCATCGAGGACGCGCCGGCGCGCTGGAGCGCGCGCGCGTTCGCCTCCTGGTGGCGACCCGTCGCGTACGGGTACGGCACGAGGATCGAGGCGACGCCGCACACCGCGAGCTCGGCAACGGTCGTCGCGCCGGCCCGCGCGATCACGAGGTCGGCGATCGCGTAGGCGCGCTCCATCTGCTCGAGGAACCCGAGCACGCGCACGGGTGGCCCCTCGACCGACGACAGCGCCGCGCGAACACCGTCGGCATGAGCGGGACCGGTGAGCACGAGCACCTGGACGTCGTCGCGTCCCATCCGGGCGAGCGCGTCGACGAGCGCCCGGTTCACGTGGAGCGCGCCCTGACTGCCCCCGAAGGCGACGACGGTCCGGCGGTCCGCCGTGAAGTCGAACTCGCGACGAGCGACCGATGCGAGTCGCTCGCGTTCGTGGGGCACCCGCAGGATCTCCTCGCGGACCGGATTGCCCGTCACGAGCGTTCGCGTTCGGCGCGGCAGGGCCCTGCGGGCCTCGGCGAAGGAGAGCGCGACCAGGCGCGCCGGACGGGCGAGCACCCGGTTCGCGAGGCCGGGAACGGCGTTCTGCTCGTGAAGGACGAGCGGCCGCCGCGCGCGGAGCGCGGCGAGCGCGACGGGGACGCTCACGTACCCACCCATCCCGACGACCGCGTCCGCCCAGGCGACGAGCGGGCCGCAGCGCCGCACCGATCCCACCGCCGTGACGGGAGCGGTGGCCGCCCGAACCGAGACCTTCCGTTCCAGGGGACGCGCCTCGATCTCCTCGAACCGAAACCCCGCGGCCGGCACGAGCGCCGCCTCCTGGCCGGTGGCGGTACCCGCGAACCGGACTTCGTGGCCTCCCGTCTCGAGACGGCGGCCGAGCGCGAGCGCCGGGAAGACGTGCCCGGCCGTGCCGCCCCCGGCGATGAGCACCTTCATGGCGACGCGGCCTCCACCGCGCCTCGCCGGGAACCCGGCGCGCGGCCACGGCGCGCCGCGGACCGCGCCGATCGCGCGGGCGCCCGCGCGATGCTCACGAGGACGCCGACCGCCGCCATCGACACGACGAGCGAGGACCCGCCGTAGGAGACGAACGGGAGCGGGACCCCGGTGATCGGCAGGAGCCCCGTCACCGCCCCGAGGTTGATCAGCGCCTGCAGGCCGAACCACGACACGATGCCCGCGGCGAGGAGCCGGCCGAACACGTCGGTCGTCCGCGTCGCGATCTTGATCCCCGCCAGGATGAGCGTCCCGAACGCGACCAGCACGACGATCTCGCCGATGAGTCCGAGCTCCTCTCCCAGGATCGAGAAGATGAAGTCCGTGTGGGCGTTCGGGACGTACTGCCACTTCTGGCGCGAGGCGCCCAGACCCACGCCGAGCCAGCCCCCCGAACCGAGGGCGTACAGGGACTGGGCCAGCTGGTACCCGGCTCCCTGCGGGTCCTGCCACGGGTCCAGGAACGACAGGAAGCGCACCCGCCGGTAGTCCGCGCTCATGACGAGCCCGGCGCCGATCGCCGCGGCGACGATGCCGGCCACGGTGAGATGCCGCAGCCGCGCACCGGCCGCGAACACGACGAGGAACCCGGTCCCGGCAAGGATCACCGTCGTTCCCAGATCGGGTTGGAGCATGACGAGCGCGCACATCGCGAGGCCCACGGGGAGCAGCGGGATCGCGAGGTGCCACGGATCGTCGAGCGTGCCCCACTTGCGAGCGAGCAGCGCCGCGGCGAACACGACGAGCGCGAGCTTGGCGATCTCGGACGGTTGCACCGTGAGCGGGCCCACCTGGAACCACCGCGACGAGCCGTAGGCCTCGATCCCCGCCGAGGGATGCAGGACGAACCCGAGCATCGCGAACGTGACGAGCAGGAACGGGACCGACAGGCGCTTCCATGCCTGGTACCGCATCTTCGACGTCGCCAGCAGGGCGAGGACGCCGATGACCGCGTACACGGCCTGGCGCTGGACGAACACGAAGCTGTCGCCGAAGCGCTCGAACGCCGAGACCGAGCTGGACGAGAGCACCATGACGATGCCGCTCGCGACGAGGAACGCCGTCGAGCCGAGCAGCAGGGCCACCGTCCGGCGCGAGCGGGCGTCGGCTCGCGCTCGGTTCCGCGCGCGCTCTGCCGGCCGGACGAGCCGCAGGTGGCGCGGCCGGGCCGAGGTCGCGTCGACGACGCTCACGCGCGCTCCCCGGCCGTTCGAGCCCGCACCTGATCCGCGCCCGGCGAGGTTCGATCGAGCCCCCGCGCGGCCGCCGCGAAGCGGTCACCGCGTTCGGCGTAGTCGCGGAACATGTCCCAGCTGGCGCATGCCGGCGCGAGCAGCACCGTGCCCTCCGGCGGCGCGAGCTCGAACGCGATCCTGGCGGCGTCCTCGATCGAGCCGGCGTCGCGGACCGGGACCCGCCCCTCGAAGATCGCGCGCACGGCGGGTGCCGATGCCCCCATCGCCACGACGGCCTCGAGCGTGCCGGCGAGCGCGCCGAGCGGCTCGAGGTCGACGCCCTTCGCGTCCCCGCCGGCGATGAGGACGACCCCGGTCGACCCCGACACGGCGGCGAGCGTGGCGTGCGGGTTCGTGGCCTTCGAGTTGTCGACGAAGCGCACGCCCCCGACGACCGCGACCGTCTCGCCGCGATGGCGCTCGGGGACGTAGGAGGCGAGCCCGGTTCGGATCGCGTCGTCGGGCGCGCCGAACGCGTGGGCGGCCACCGCCGACGCGGCCGCGTCGGCGCGCATCGCCGGCGTCTCGGCCGACGAACGCCGGAGCAGCTCCGCACCGCTCCAGCCCGCGAGGAGCGCGTCGTCGTGCCAGCTCGCCCCCCCGGCATCGGGGCTCGCGGTCTCGAGCGAGAACCACCGGACGTGGCACGTCGCCGCCGAGGACACGCGCGCGGCCTCGGCGTCGTCGCGATTTCCCACGTGGACGTCGCCCGGCTCCTGACGCGCGAACACCCGGGCCTTCGCCGCGGCGTACGCCTCGAACGAGCCGTGCCAGTCCAGATGGTCGGGCGCGAGGTTCAGCAGCACCGAGACCTTCGGGTGGAACGAGGACTGCGTCTGGAGCTGGAACGAGGACGCCTCGACGACGAGGACGTCGTGGGTCTCGCGCGCGGCGGCGGGGAACGGGTGGCCGATGTTGCCGCACGCGACCGCGTCCATCCCGGCGGCGCCCAGGGCCGACGCGATCATGCCCGTCGTCGTCGTCTTGCCGTTCGTGCCGGTGACCGCCAGGTACGGCACGCGCGCGAGCCGCGCGCCGAGCTCGAGCTCGCCCCAGACGGGGATCCCGCGGCGGCGGGCCCATTCGAGGATCGGGGCGCCGGGCGGCACACCGGGGCTGACGAGCACGAGGGTCGCCCCCTCCAGGTGCATGTCCTCGTGCGGGCCCTCGAGGACCTCGATCCCCTCGCCGCGCAGGGCCTCGACCCCGGCGCGGCCGGTCCGAGCCTCTCCCACGCGAACGTCCGCCCCCTCGGCGACGAGCGCCCTGGCCGCGGCGACGCCCGCGATCCCGGCACCCACGACGAAGGCACGCTCGCCCGTGAACGTCGCGCTCATCCCGAGCCTCCGCCGCGCGCCACGAAGTCCGTGTAGAACAGGCCGAGCCCGATCGCCACGCACAGGCCGGCGACGATCCAGAAGCGGACGATCACGGTGAACTCCGGCCAGCCGGCGAGCTCGAAGTGGTGATGGATCGGCGACATCTTGAACACCCGCTGGCCGAACCCCCGGAACGCGATGACCTGAACGATGACCGAGGTCGTCTCGATGACGAACAGCCCCCCGAGCACGATGAGCAGGAGCTGCGTGTTCGTCACGATCGCGAGCGCTCCCATGAGCCCGCCGAGCGCGAGCGCGCCGGTGTCGCCCATGAAGATCCGAGCCGGGGCGGCGTTCCACCACAGGAAGCCCGCGGACGCACCGACGGCGGCTCCGGCGACGATCGCGACGTCGAGCGCGGCGTTCACGTCCACGGGATAGCAGGCCGACGCGGGCCCGATCGCGCACGTGTGCCGGAACTGCCAGAACGCGATGAACACGTACCCGGACAGCACGAGGATCGAGGCGCCGGACGCCAGGCCGTCCAAGCCGTCGGTGAGGTTCACCGCGTTCGAGGACGAGGCCAGGATCACGAACACCCACACGAAGAAGAGCACGCCCAGGTCCAGGCCGGTCGGCCGGATGAACGACAGGTCCGTCGAGACGCCGGGCGCGCGCGCGGCCAGGATGCCGAAGACGAGCGCGACGAGCGCCTGGCCGACGATCTTGCCGGTCTTCGACAGCCCGAGCGATCGCCGCTGGCGGACCTTGATGAAGTCGTCGACGAAGCCGAGCAGGCCAAGGAGCACCGTCGCGGTGAGCACGGCGAATCCCGCCGACGTGACCGTCGTGAAGACGACCCGCGTGACGACGTATCCCGCGACGATCCCCAGGACGATGAGCGTCCCGCCCATCGTCGGCGTCCCCATCTTCTCCAGATGGGTGTGCGGGCCGTCCTCGCGGATCCGCTGCCCCCATCCCCAGACGCGGAACAGGCGGATGGCGATCGGGGTCCCCAGCAGGGTCACGGTCAGTCCGACGGCCGCGGCGATGAGGATCTGCCTCACCGGAGCCCCTCCGCCACGAGCTCCAGGCGGGCCACCCTCGACCCCTTCACCAGGACGACGTCCCCCGGCCGAACCCAGGCCCGGACGTCCGCCGCCGCCTCCGCGGGTCCGTCGTAGCTCGCGACGTCCTGCGGGAGCAGGCCCTCGCGGACGGCGGCTCGGGCGATCGACCGCGCCGGGTCGCCCACGGTGATCAGCCGGTCGGCCCCGATCCGCACGAGGAGCTCGCCGACGCGCTCGTGCTCCTCGTCGGCGATCGGGCCGAGCTCGGCCATGTGGCCGAGCACGGCGACGAGCCGTCCCCGCTTCGCCATCCACCGCGCGGTCCGCAACCCCGCGGCCATCGACTCGGGGTTCGCGTTGTAGGCGTCGTTCACCACGACGACGCCGTCCGGCGTCGTGAACGTCTCCATCCGCCACGCCGAGACGCGCGCGCCCTTCAGGGCCGCCGCGCATTCGGCCACGGTCATGCCGAGCGCGACCGCGCACGCGCTCGCGGCGAGCGCGTTCGAGACCATGTGCTCGCCGGGCACGGCGAGCTCGACCCGTTCGCGCTCCCCGGCCGCGATCAGATGGAAGCTCGCGCGCGCGTCGGGACCGAGCGTCACCTCCTCGGCGCGCACCTCGGCGCTCGCGTCCATCCCGAACCCGATCACGCGCGCATCGGTGCCGGCCACGTAGCCGCGCACGACCGGGTCGTCCAGGTTCACCACGGCCACGCCGGTCGCATCGAGCGCCTCGAGCGGTTCCCGGCCCGCCCGCACGATCTCCTCCCACGAGCCGAAGACGCCGATGTGCGCGACCCCGACGTTCGTCACGACGACCACGTCGGGTCTCGCCACGGCGCACAGGCGAGCCACGTCGCCGACGCGGCGCGCCCCCATCTCGGCGACGACGACCTCCGTCCCGGGCTCGGCGCCGAGCAGCGTCATCGGCAACCCCACCTCGTTGTTGAACGATGCGGGGCTCGCGTGGGTGCGAACGCGCGTCCGCAGGATCGCCGCGGCCAGGTCCTTCGTCGTCGTCTTGCCGTTCGCGCCGGTGACGCCGACCACGGTCGCGGTGTTCATGCGTTCGCGCTCGTCCGCCGCGAGGGCGAGCAGCGCCTCGCCGGTGTCCGCGACCTCGACGACGGTCCACTGTACATCCGCGCGGTGCACGAGCGCCGCGGACGCGCCGCGATCGAACGCGTCGCGCACGAACGCGTGCCCGTCGGTCCGCTCGCCGGCCAGCGCGACGAACAGCGCGCCCGGCTGGGCCCGGCGAGAGTCCGTCACGACCGAGGAGATGAGCGGGTCGTCGCCGCTCCGGCGCCCGTGGACGGCCGAGGCGATCTCGCCGAGCGAGCGCTCGATCACGCGGGCTCCTGGATCGCGCGCAGCGCGTCGGCCACGACCTCGCGGTCGTCGAACGGGATCGTCCGGCCGGCGAGCTCCTGGTACGTCTCGTGCCCCTTGCCCGCGATCACGACGACGTCGCCCTCGGCGGCCTCGGAGATCGCGAGGTGGATCGCCGCGCGCCGGTCGGGCTCGACGAGGTAGGCGCCGCCGCCGAGCCGTGCACCTGGCTCGATCTCGGCGATGATCGCGAGCGGGTCCTCGCTTCGCGGGTTGTCGCTCGTGAGGATCGACAGGTCGGCGTTCGAGGTCGCGGCGCGCCCCATGTCGGGACGCTTGCCTCGGTCGCGATCGCCGCCGCACCCCAGGACCGCGATCAGCCGCCCGGTCGCGAGCGGCCGCATCGCCCGAAGGACGTTCTCGACGCTGTCCGGTGTGTGGGCGTAGTCCACCGTCACGAGGAACCCGCGGCCCGTCTCGACGGGCTCGACCCGTCCCGGCACCTCGCCGACCGATTTGATGGCCTCGGCCGCAAGGGCGTCGGGGATCCCGAGCGACCGGGCGGTGGCGAGCGCCGCCAGCGCGTTCTCGACGTTGAACCTCCCACGCAGGCGCGACCGGATCTGGGTCCCGTCGACGGCGAACGCGATCCCCTCCGCGCTCGTCCGCACCGACGTCGCCCGCACGTCCGCGCCCTCGTCGATGCCGTACGTGAGGACCGGGACGCCGCAGCCCATGAGACGCCGGCCGTGCTCGCTGTCGTGGTTCAGCACGGCACGTTCGCTCATGCCGGACGTGAACAGCCGCGCCTTGGCGGCGAAGTACGCCTCCATCGAGGGGTGATAGTCGAGGTGGTCCTGCGACAGGTTCGTGAACACGGCGCAGTCGAACCGCACCCCGTCGACCCGATGCTGGTCGAGCCCGTGCGAGGACACCTCCATCGCGACGGCGTCCACTCCCGACTCCGCCATCTCCGCGAACAGGCGATGGAGATCGGGCGCCTCCGGGGTCGTTCGCGGGAACGGGGCCGGCCGGCCGTCGATCCGGACGCCGGTCGTGCCGAGGACGCCGGGCGTCCGGCCGGAGGCTCGGAACACGGCCTCGAGCAGGTACGTCGTCGTCGTCTTGCCGTTCGTGCCCGTGACCCCGACGACCGTCATGGCGTCCGCCGGCCGACCGTAGAAGGCCGCCGAGACCGGACCCATCGCGGCGCGCACCGACGGAACGAGGACCTGCGTCGCGCGAAGGCCGGGCAGGGGCCGCTCGACGACGAGGGCGACGGCTCCGGCGTCCACCGCCTCGGCGGCGAAGTCGTGTCCGTCGCGGGTCGAACCCGGGACGCAGAAGAAGACGAACCCGTCTCGGGCGTCGCTCGAGCGATAGGACAGGCCCCGGATCTCGGCGCGATCGTCACCGCTCACCTCGGCCCCGGGAAGGTCGGCGATGAGCTCGCGCAGGGTTCGGACGGGGAAGGCGCCCACGGGCCGTGAGCCTATCGCCTGCTTCGCAGCCTCCCGCAGCACGCGCGTGCTCATCCGAGCGGCAGCGCGTGCGGGGGCAGGGGGACGCGCTCGGCGGGCACGAGACCGAGCTGGGTGATGGCGACGCCCGCGACCTGTCGGAACAGCGGGGCCGCCGCGAGGCCGCCGTACACCGACGCGGGACGATCCAGGATCGCGGCGATCACCACCTTCGGCCCACCCGCCGGCAGGTACCCGATGAACGACGCCATGTACTCGCCGGGAAGGTACCCGGGCCGGTCCGGATGCGGGATCCGCGCCGTGCCGGTCTTGCCCGCGACCTGGAAACCCGCGACCTGCGCGTTCGTGCCGGTGCCGTAGTCGACCGCGTACGCGAGCATCTGCGTGACCGTTCGCGCCGTGTCGGCCGAGACGACCCGGCGCGACGGCAGGGTCTCGGCCTCGTGGAACATCCCGGCCGGATCGACGGTCCCCCGGACGAGCCGGGGCTGCACCCAGCGCCCGTCGTTCGCGATCGTGGAGAAAACCGAGATCATCTGCAGCGGCGTCGAGGCGATGCCCTGCCCGTAGGAGATCGTCGCCAGGCTCGCGTCGCTCCAGTTCGCGAGCGGCAGCATGATGCCCCGCGACTCGCCGGGGAACCCGATCCCGGTGCTCCGACCCAGACCGAACCGCGACAGGTACGTGGCCATCCGCTCCCGTCCCAGCCGGTTCGCCACGTGCACCGCGCCGATGTTGCTCGAATGGGCGATGATGTCGCCGAGCGTCATCCGGAGCGTGCCGTGCGGGTGCGCGTCGTGGATCGTGTACGGGCCGATCTCCATCGTCCACCGCACCGAGATCCGCTCGTCGAGCGGCATCACGCCCTCCTGGACGGCGGCCGCGGCCGTGATCACCTTGTTCGTCGACCCCGGCTCGAACGCGTCGGTGAGGGCGCGGTTGCGGTACGTCGCCGGCGGCGAGGCGTCGAACGCGTTCGGATCGAACCCGGGCGCGGTCGCCATCGCGAGGATCTCGCCGGTGTTCGGCTCCATCACGATGACGATGCCGCCACGCGCCCGCTGGGTCTGCACGGCCGCCGCGAGCGCCTGCTCCACGTGGAACTGGAGCTCGCGGTCGAGCGTCGTCACGATCGAGGAGCCCGGGACCGGGGCCTGCTCGACGTGCACGCCGCCCACGATCGGCTGCCCGTGGGGATCGAACTCGGTGGTCCGAACGCCCGGTGTCCCCGCGAGCGCCTCCTCGTACCCCTGCTCGAGCCCCCACAGACCGACGCCGTCGGTCCCGACGAAGCCGAGGACCTGCGGAGCGAGCGGCCCCGCCGGGTAGGAGCGCTTCGTCGTGTCGAGGAACCCGATGCCGGGCAGCCCGAGCTCGCGGATCCGCTCGGCGACGTCGAGCTCGACCGCGCGGGCGAGGTAGACGAACGTCGTGTCCCGCGACAGCTCGCCGACGAGCTCGGTCACGCCGAGCCCGAGGATCGGCCCGAGTCGCGAAGCCGTCGTCCACGGGTCGGCGACGTAGCGGGGGTCGGCGTACACGTCGACCGCTGGCGTCGACAGGGCCAGGGGCCGTCCGACCCGGTCCAGGATCTGTCCCCGCTCGGCGGGCAGCGTCACCGTCTCGAGGCGCTGGTCCACGGCCCGCTGCTCGAGCTCGGCGGCCTGGCTCACCTGGAGCACGGCGAGCCGGACGAAGATCGCCCCGAACGCGAACACCATCACCGCGAGCAGCGCGACGAGGCGGCCCGCGGGTGGCCGGTTCACGTGCCGGGAACCTCGCCGCCGTCACTACGGGCCGAGTCCGACGGCGAAGTCCCCGACGAGGGGTCCGCCCCGGCCGGATCCGCCTGGCCCTCACCGGGCGCATGGAGGATGCGGATGTCGTCGGGGAGACGCATGCCGCGCCGGATCGCCCAGGCGGCGATCCGGCCGGGGGCGGACAGGGTGGCCTGCTCGCGGACGAGCTCCACGTGCTCCTGCGAGAGCTCGGAGACGGCGCGCTGTGCCGCTTCCAGACGAAACGCGGCCTGTGCGAGCAGGACGTTCAGGACGACGATGCCGAAGACGATGCCGCCGACCACGAGCGAGGCGAACAGCGCGAACCCCACGTGGTGGCGTCGAGTCCGGCGGGCGCGCGCCGCCGGGCGGCGCACCGCGGGCTCCGCCGCGGACCGGCGGGGAGCCGGCGCCGGGATCTCGGAGGGATCTCGCTCGGGGACCGCGCCCCGATCCGGGCGGGAGAGCGGCTGCGCAGGGACGCTCATGCCGCCCGCCGTTCCCCGGCGCGGAGCTTGGCGGCCCTCGACCGGCGATTGCGAGCCCGCTCGGCCTGCGACGGCGTCATCGGCTTTCGCGTGAGGACCTCGATCGACGCGTCCTCGGCGAGGAAGCGCTTGACGATCCGGTCCTCCAGGGAGTGGTACGAGATCGCCACGATGCGGCCACCGGGAGCGAGGAGGCTCGCCGCCCGAGGCAGGGAGGCGGCGAGCTCCTCGAGCTCCCGGTTGACCGCGATGCGGAGCGCCTGGAAGGTCCGGCGGGCGGGGTGGGGGCCGCCCCGCCGCGCCCCCAGGGCGCCCGCGACCACGCGCGCGAGCTCCTCGGTCGTCGCGATCGGCGCCCGAGACCGGGCGCGGACGATCGCGGCCGCCACCCGGCGCGACCCGCGCTCGCCGCCGAGCTCGTAGAGGAGATCGGCCAGCTCGGGCTCGGGCATCTCGTTCACGATGTCGGCCGCGCTCGGACCGGCGGGATCCATCCGCATGTCGAGCGGCCCGCTCGTCCGGTAGGAGAACCCTCGCTGGGGCTCATCGAGCTGCATCGAGCTCACGCCGAGGTCGAACAGGACGCCGTCCACCCGGTTCTCCGCGGGCAGGTCCGAGAACCGGGTCTGGACGGCGACGAATCGGGAGCCGAACCGCGACAGGCGCTCCCGCGCCACCTCGATCGCCTCGGGGTCGCGGTCCACCCCCACGAGGCGCCCGACGCCGGACTCGAGCAGGGCCTCGGCGTGTCCCCCGGCGCCGAGCGTCATGTCGAGCACGCGCTCGCGGCCGCCGAGGAGCTCGACGACCTGCTCCACCATGACCGGGACGTGAGGGAACCCACCCAGGGCCGCCACCTCATCCGAGGAACCGCACGAGGAGCAGGCCGAGGCCCACGTAGACCGCCATCGAGACCGCGGTCATCGCGAGCAGCGACAGGCTCTGCCGAACCTCGCCGCCCAGCGGACGGTTCATCCCGGTTCCCCCTTGTGTCCTCCGGGTGCCAGCGTCCCGGCCTGATAGGCCCCGCCGTGCACCGCCTCGTACCGCTCGTAGGCCTCTCGATCCCAGATCTCCATCCGGTCGTAGACCCCCAGGACGACGACCTCCTTGCGGATCCCGACCTCCGCCCGCAGTCGCTGCGGGACGACGAGTCGACCCTGCGCGTCGAGCTCGACGGGCTCGGCGTTGCCGAACAGCAGTCGCGAATAGGCGCGCGCATCGATGTCGGACAACGGGTAGCGGTGGACCTCGGTGGCGCGCGCCTGCCACTCGGCGCGCGGAAAGCAGAAGAGGCAGCCGTCCTGGCCCAGCGTCAGCACGGCTCCGTCGGCGAAGGCCTCACGGAACCTCGTGGGCAGGCTGATTCGACCTTTCGGGTCGAGCTGATAGTTGTGCGTGCCGAGCAGTTCGGCCACGCGTCCTCCCCGGTTCCTCCACTACGCTCCACTCTTATGCCACCTGCACTCCACCGGGTCAAGAGCGCAGGGCAACAAAAGCGCGATCGATGCGGGTCCGTGACGCGAGCCGGACAGGCTCAACCGGTCAGAGGAACGGCTCCCACTCCGGTTCGAGCCGTCCCAACGACAGCCGGAACCCATCCCGAGGAGGCGTCGGGCGCCGCGCGAGGTGCAGGCCGACCTCGTCGATGAGCCGGTTCTCCTTGCGCGAGTTGCAGCGCCGGCACGCGGCGACGACGTTGTCCCAGGTGTGCGAGCCGCCGCGGGATCTCGGCACGACGTGATCGAGGTTCTCCGCGACCGCGCCGCAGTATTGGCACGTCCATTCGTCGCGGGCGAAGACCGCCCGCCTCGTGAGCGGCGCCTGCGGCCGGAACGGGACCTTCACGAACGTGCGAAGGCGAAGGACCGAGGGCGCGTCCATCTGCAGGTGCTCGGAACGGAAGACCTGGCCGTTCGCGACGAGCACCTCCGCCTTGTCCTTCAGCACGAGCACGACCGCTCGCCGTGCAGGCACGACCGCGAGCGGCTGGTGCGTCGCGTTGAGCACGAGGGCTCGTCCCACGGCGCGAGTATACGCAGCGTCCCCGTGACTTCTGGGCGCATGCTTGCATCGCCCGAATCGCAGGGTTGTAATCCGCGCGGAGGCGGCGGCAACGCCGTGTTCGAAGGACGCCTGGAGTTGCGAACAAGGGGCCGCGCGGGGCGTCTCGGTTCGGACGCGGCACCGCCGCCTCTTCTCATGCCCGGGCGCCCCGTGGATGGGCGCGGAACCTCACGCCTTGGGCAGCCCTCCAAGCACGGCAGGATGTCGAAGGAACCCCAGGTCAGGCTTGTGCGTACACCTGGGTAAGATGGTCGGGTTTCGATCCCCGGAGGTGGCGTTGAACGCGCAAGACCCCTCGGTCGACTGGCAAGGCTTCGCCGAACGGTTCCGCATCATCGAGGAGAACGTCGAGAAGGTCGTCCAGGGCAAACAGCCGGAGATCCGCCTCGCGCTCGCCGCCCTCGTGGCCGAGGGGCATATCCTCATCGAGGACGTCCCCGGCGTCGGCAAGACGATGCTGGCCAAGGCGATCGCCCGCTCGATCGACTGCTCGTTCCGGCGGATCCAGTTCACGCCCGACCTGCTGCCCACCGACGTCACCGGCGTGAACGTCTTCAACCAGGAGCGGGGCGACTTCGAGTTCAAGCCGGGGGCGATCTTCGCCAACATCGTGCTCGGCGACGAGATCAACCGCGCGAGCCCGAAGACGCAGTCGGCGCTGCTCGAGTGCATGGAGGAGCGCCAGATCACCGTCGACACCGAGACGTACCAGCTGGGCTCGCCGTTCATGGTCATCGCCACCCAGAACCCGATCGAGCACGAGGGCACGTACCCGCTCCCGGAGGCGCAGCTCGACCGGTTCATGATGCGGATCGGCATCGGGTACCCCTCGAGCGAGGTCGAGGCGGAGATCCTCGCCACCCACGGCGTCCGGTCCACGCTGCCGGACATCTCCGCCGTCGCCGACGCGATGTCGGTGAGCGAGATGATCGTCCAGGCCCGAGAGGTCCACGTCTCCCCCGCGATCCGCCGGTACATCGTCGAGCTCGTCGAGGCCACGCGGACCCACCCGGACGTGTACCTGGGGGCGAGCCCTCGCGCGTCGATCATGCTGCTGCGCGCGTCGCGCGCGATGGCGGCCGCGGGCGAGCGCGACTACGTGATCCCCGACGACGTGAAGGCG
Source organism: Actinomycetota bacterium (assembly GCA_036555645.1). GTDB lineage: Bacteria > Actinomycetota > UBA4738 > UBA4738 > HRBIN12 > DASSJM01. The sequence goes on along the minus strand of DATBLA010000214.1, from coordinate 12,154 downwards.
CTCGTCGAACCCGTGCTCGCGCACCGCGTGATCGTCACGGCCGACGCCGTGATGGGCGGCCGGACCTCGCAGTCGGTCCTGGCCGACCTCGCGGCGGAGGTGGCCGTTCCCGTCACCGGGATGGCCTGATGCCCTCGGGCCGCGGGGTCCTGGTCGTCGCGGCCGGGATCGCGCTGTGGGTCGGCGCTCGCCTCCTCGGCTCGTCGACGCTGCACTTCGTCGCGGTCGGACTCGTCCTCCTGCCGTTCGCGAGCATGGCCTTCGCCCGGTGGTCCCGCCAGCGGGTGCGGATCCGCCGGCGCGTGTCGGACACCCGCGTGCAGCCGGGCCAGCGGGTCCACGTGGAGCTCGAGGTCGAGAACATGGCTCCCACGCAGGCCTCGTTCCTGCTCGTCGAGGACCGGCTCCCGGCCCAGCTCGGTCGGTCCGCCCGCCTCGTCGTCGCCTCGCTCCCCTCCCGGTCCCGGCAGCGGGTTCGCTACTCGCTCACGCCGCACCAGCGCGGCCGCTACGTCCTCGGGCCCCTGTCGGCGGATCTGTCCGACCCGTTCGCCCTGTCGAGGCTCCGAGTCGAGTTCGACCAGCGTGACGAGCTCGTCGTCGCGCCCGAGGTCGAGGTCCTGACCGGCGGCCCCGACTCCCCGTTCGGGCTCACGAGCGGGCTCGCCCTGGCCAAGCACCTGTTTCGGACCGGCGACGAGTTCTACACGATGCGCCCGTACGTCGAGGGCGACGACCTGCGCCGGATCCACTGGCCCAGCGTCGCCCGCAGCCGCGAGCTCATGATCCGCCAGGACGAGTCGACCCGGCGGTCGACCGCGGTCCTGTTCGTGGACACCAGGGACACCGCCGTCGGGCAGACCCACACGCCGTGCTTCGAGAAGGTCGTCTCGGCCGCGGCCTCCCTCGGCATCCTGCTCGTGCGGTACGGCTTCTCGGTCAAGCTCGCCACGACGCAGATGCCGCCCCAGCGGGTGGGCGAGGAGGCCCTCCTCGACGTCCTGGCCGGGGTGAGCCACCACGCCTCCAGGGCCCTGTCGTCCGGGCTCACGCGGCTGCGGATGGTCGCCGCGAGCGACACCTCGCTCGTCGTCGTGGGTGCGCCTCCCCCACCGACGGAGCTGTCGTCGTGGATCCGCGTCGGCGCGATGTTCGGACCGAAGGTCGGCGTCTTCGTCCATCCCACCGACCCCGACACGCTGCCGCCCGATCGCCGGGCCCAGCTCGAGGGTCGGGCGTCCCAGGCCCGTCTGTCCCTGTCCCGTTCCGGCTGGGAGGTCGTGATCCTCCCGCCATCTCGGAGGTTGCGAGACGTATGGCACGTCGAGCGGATTCAGCCCCTGGTCACCAGCGGCTCCTAGGCCTCGCGGCGATCGCGGCGCTCTGCGCCACGATGGCGCTCGCGTTCGGCCGCCTCTTCGAGGGTCGGGCCGCGACGTGGGAGCTCGTGGGCGCCGCGCTCGCCTCGGTCGCCGTCGCCGCGCTGTTCGAGCGCCGCGGGCTCGTCGTAGCCACCCTCGCGAGCCTGGCCGGCCTCGTCCTTGCCATCACCTGGATCGTCCTGCCCCAGACCGCCTGGTTCGGGCTGCCCACGCTCCGAACCCTCCGCGCGATCGGCCGATCGCTCGAGTTCGTCGGGCAGCAGACACGCGTGCGAGTGGCGCCCACGCCGCCGCTTCCCCCGCTCATGCTCGCCGCCGTGACGGCCATCTGGACGGCCTCGTTCTCGGCGCACGCGCTCGCCATCCGGGCCGGCAGCCCGCTGCTCGCGATCCTGCCCCCGGTCGCCCTCGTCGGGTTCACCGACACGGTGCTCGAGGACGGGGCTCGGCCCTTCTACGCGATCGCGTTCCTGGCCTCGGCGCTGTGGGTCATCTTCTCCGACGGGTTGCGGCGAGTCCGCCAGTGGGGCCCGGTCTGGACGAGCTCGCGGACCCATCGGGGGCTTCGATCCTCGGTCCGGGGATCCCGCCCGGTCGCGGTGGCCGTGATCGCGGGCGCGCTCCTGCTCCCGTGGCTGCTGCCGGGGTTCCGATCCGATCCGCTCGTGGACTTCTCGACCGAGGCGGAGGCCGGGGTCGGGCTCGATCCGTTCGTCTCGATCCACTCGCAGCTGGACGCCGAAGCCCCGGTCGACCTGTTCCGGGTGCAGGCCGACGAGGCCGAGGCGGGCCCGTACTGGCGCCTGTACGCGCTCGACGTCTTCGACGGCGAGACGTGGACGAGCAGCGACCCCGAGGGGACGACGTGGGGGCAGATCATCCAGGGCCCGAGCGCGCTGCCCCAGCAGTGGCCGATCCCGGAGGACGCGCCGCGCCTGTCGCAGATCGTCACCGTCCTGTCCGACAGCGACAAGCCGTGGCTGCCCATGGCGCAGCCGGCGGAGGCGATCACCCTTCCCGAGGGTGAGATCACGTACGACCCCTTCGGCCAGCAGGCGATCGTGGACGGCGGGCTGGACGAGGGGCTCGAGTACACGGTCGTGTCCCGGACCGTCACCCCCACGCCCGAGCAGCTCGACGAGGTGAGCGACCTGTTCACCTCCCCGGAGCAGTACGGGAGGTACACGCGGGTCCCCGACGCCGTGGACCCGCAGGTCGGCGAGCTCGCGCAGGAGTGGACCGAGGGCGAGGACAACGCCTACCGAAAGATCCTCGAGATCCAGCGGACGCTTCGGACCGAGTTCGCCTACAGCGAGGACGTCGAGCTCAGCTCCGACGCGAACGCGCTCCTGGACTTCCTCACCGTCACGAAGCAGGGGTTCTGCCAGCAGTTCGCGGTGGCGATGGCGACGATGGTGCGCGAGCTCGGGTACCCCGCGCGCGTCGCCGTGGGCTACCAGTCCGGCACCGAGGAGGACGGCGCCTTCCTCGTACAGACGAAGGACGCCCACGCGTGGGTGGAGGTCCTGTTCCCGCGCTACGGATGGCTCTCGTTCGAGCCGACACCGGGCCGTGGCACGAACCCCAGCACGCGGACCGGGACGTATCTCAACCCCATCCCCGAGGCCGAGGGCCCCGACGGCCAGCAAACGCAGCCCGAATCGAACCTCGGGGGCGGGAACGCCACGTGCCGCGAGGGCGACGGCGAGTCCCTGCCCGGCCAGCTCGCGAACGCCGACCCCAACGCGTGCGCCCAGACCCGGCCCGAACGCGGCTTCGGGACCGATCTGCCACCCGGGCTGTTCGGCCGTGGCGCGGGCGAGACGACGGAGGATCCGGGGTACTCCGTCCCGTACCGGCTCATCTTCCTGGGGGTGCTCCTCGTCCTGGCGGCGCTGCTCGTCGTCGTCCCGATCGTGAAGGCGGTCACCCGCCGGCTCCGCCTGCGCCGCTCACGCGAGCCGCGTGAGCACGTCCTCGCCGCCTACGAGGTCTTCGATGCCGAGGCGGCCGACCTGGGGATGGGTCGCCGGGACGGGGAGACCCTCGAGGAGCACCGCGCCCGCCTCGCGACGTCGATCGCCTTCTCCGACGGCCACCTCGGGCGGCTCACCTCGGCGGCCACGCGCGCCGCCTACGCCCTCGAGTCTCCGACCTCCGAGGACGCCGAGTCCGCCGAGTCGGACGCCCGTCAGGCGATCCGGGACCTGCGGAAGGACGCCGGGCTCGCACGCCGGATCGTGGGGGTGTACCGGCCCGGCCGGTGAGGGGCCTCAGCTGCCGGTCTGGGTGTGAGCGGCCGCCTCGCGGAGCGTCCGGACGAACTTGTCCCGGTCCTCCCGGAACTGGCCGACCCGGATCTCCACCCCGGTCGCGATCTCGTCGATCGCCACGAAGAAGGCCAACTGGCCCTCGCGAAGGGCGTCGACGATCTCCCCATTGCGGCGGGCGATCTTGAAGATGCTCACCCCGTCGGTGATGAGCTTGACCTCGGACAGGTGCCGGTCAAGCGCCGCGCGGCGGTTCAGGTAGTCCCAGGCCCGCCGGACGCGCTGCAACGACATGCCGTTGTCGAGGAGCGACTTCACGACCTTCAGGGCCACGAGGTCGCGGAACGAGTACAGGCGCGGCACCCCCGGACGCCCGCCCGTTCGTTGGACCGACGGGCGAACGAGACCGATCTGATCCCAGTACCTGAGCTGTCGCGGGGAACATGCCGTGAACTTCGTCGCCTGATGTGCGGTGAATCCCTCCATCCGAACGCGCGCCTCCGACGAGCCGATGTTCCGTCACCAACGCGGTCGCTCGTCGATGGGAAGTCTCGACGTTCGGTCGACCGTCACGCCCCCGGGGAAGGAGAAGCATGTTGTACTCCAGTCGCGCGTGCGGTGGCAAGCCGAGACGCGCGATGACGTCGACCACATCGCGCATGCCGGTTTTCGAGGTCGGCGAGCGACGAGCGCTCAGGACTCGGGCGACTGCTGGTTCGGGTTGCGGAACCGGCCCGCGATCCGGGCGAGCAGCCCGGTGACGGAGAACCGACCCGACTGTTGCTGCATCGCTCGCATCTGATCGAGCGTGAGCTGCTTCAGGTAGCGGTAGATGAGCAGCGCCGAGGCGAGCATGACGCCGAAGCCGGCGGCCGCCACCCACAACGATTCCGGCGCGGCCATGAGGAAGACCATGAGGAGGAGGAACCCACCGAGGAACGCCAGGAGGGACCAGCGGATCCGCCGCGCGAGGTGCGTGTACAGGGACGTGCGGCTCACGGCCTCGGCCAGGCGGGGGTCCTCCTGAGACAGGCGCTGCTCGATCTCGTCGAGGATGCGCTGCTCGTCGGGCGACAGTGGCATGGCGCGGCTCCCGGTCTGGGGTCGGGGCTCGACCCGTTGCGTTCGACCCGATTATAGGAACGGGCCGGGGTTCGGGAGTAGATTGCCCGTCACCGGGCCCTCCGATCCAGCAACGTCGCCGGCATCGCCGATCCCTGGCCGAATCGCCGCTCGATCCGGTCCACGGCCCGCTCCACGTCGCTCCACCGCCGCCCGCGGAGCAGGGCGAGCTGCTCCTCCCCCGCCGGAACCAGGCCGGTGGCCGCGACCCCGAGGAGACGCACCCGCCGGCGGGTGCCCGGGAGCGCGCCGAACAGCTCCGAGACCACCGCGTACAGGTCGGCGGCCACGTCGGTCGGCGAGATCGTTCGCGACCGCGTGATCGTTGTGAAGTTCGCGAACCGGACCTTGAGCGTGACCGTCCGGGCCCGATACCCGTCCTCGCGCAGGCGCGCCCCCACCTTCTGGGACAGCGCCAGGGCCTCCCGCAGCAGCTCCCGATCGTCGTCGAGGTCTCGGGCGAAGGTCTCCTCGTGGCTGACCGATTTCGGCGCCTCGTAGGGCACGACGGCCCGATCGTCGAGGCCGCGGGCGAGGTCGTGCAGGTCCCGGGCGTGTTGCTCCCCGATGAGCCGCCCGAGCACCGAGGGCGGCATCCGCCCCAGGTCGCCGACCGTGCGGATCCCCAGCCGGCCGAGGGTCTCCATCGTCTTCTCGCCCACGCCCCACAGCGCCCGGGCCGGCAGCGGGTCGAGGAACGCCGCCACGTCGCCGGCGCGGACCACGACGAGGCCGTCCGGCTTGGCCTGGCGCGAGGCGAGCTTGGCGACGAGCTTCGTGGGCGCGACCCCGACCGAGCAGGACACCCCGACCCCACCCAGGACCTCGCGCCGGACCTTCGCCGCGATCTCGGCCGGCTCGCCGAACAGCACGACGGCACCCGCGACGTCCAGGAACGCCTCGTCGAGCGAGATCGGCTCGACGAACGGGGTGACGGCGAGCAGGATCTCGCGGAAGCGGTTCGAGTGCGCCTTGTAGGACTCGAAGTCGGGGGGCACGAACACGGCGTCGGGACACAGGCGGCGCGCCCGGACGGCCGGCATCGCGTTGCGGATCCCGAACGCGCGGGCCTCGTAGGACGCCGACATGACCACGCCCCGAGCCCCGGCCCCGCCGACCACGACCGGTCGCCCGGCGAGCGCCGGGTCCTTCAGCATCTCGACCGAGGCGTAGAACGCGTCGAGGTCGACGTGCAGGATCGGCTCGGCGACGGGAGCGCGGCGCATCGACGCGGAGCGTATCGCCATCGAGCTCACCGGCCCGAGGACCCGGGGCTCGAATGCCAGAGCTTGCGCGGCGTCGGCGTCCCGATCGCCGGGCTCTCGTGCGCCAGCACCTCGGACAGGCGGCCCTCCCGGCGCGCCCGGTGCAGGGACGTGAGATCCCAGACGTCCTCGGCGACGACCGAGACGCCCTGGCGGCCGGTCCGGCGCACCGTCCCGACGACCGCGAGCAGGAACGAGCCGAACACGGTCTTCGCGACCTTCGGCTGGACGCTCTCGAACACGGTGACGTCGATCGGGCCGGTCGCGTCGTCGAGCGTGAGGAAGATGATGCGCTGCCCGCTGCGGATCGCCGGGGTCTGCGTGGCGACCTTGACCCCGACGACCATGACGCGCTCGTCCGACCGGCACCGTCGCAGCGCCTTCGAGCGCGTGACCCCGAGGTCGGCGAGCAGCGGCTCGTAGAAGCTCACGAGGTGGCGGCTCGCGTCCAGGCCGAGCACCTCGAGCTCGGCCCGCACGCGCTCGGCGTCGGTGTACTCGGGCAGGGAGAACGTGAGAGGCGGTGGGGGGGTGCGGGCTTCGCTGCGGGGTGTGGGTCCCCGGCTCGCTTCGCCCGACGCGCGTTGGCCTCGAGCACCGCGGGGCTCCGCGAGCCACCCGCCACCCCTCCGCGACGCCCGCACCCCCTCCGACGACGCCCGCACCCCCTCCGACGACAGGTCGAGGGCGAGCTGGTCGCCCTCCCGCTGCGGGAGCGTGGTCATCGCCGCGAAGACCCGGTCCCGCCGCGTCCCGCGGTCGATCGCGTCGAACCCTCCGGCGTGGGCGAGCGCCTGCACGACCGGCTTCGACACGACGGCGCGACGCAGGAAGTCGCCGACGCCGTCGAACGGCCGGTCGGCGCGTGCCTGCAGGATCGACCGGATCTCCGCGTCCGAGATCCCGTGCACGTCCTGGAGCGCGAGCCGGATCCCGTACCGCCCCGGCTCGGCCTCCTCCACGACGTACTCGGGCTCGGAGCGGTTCACGTCCAGGGGCAGGACCGGGATGTCGTGCTCGCGGGCGTCCTGCAGGAGCAGCCGCCGCGGGTACATCCCCGGGTCGTGCGTGAGGATGCCGGCCAGGAAGTGCGCCGGGTAGTGCGTCTTCAGCCACGCGGACTGGTAGGTCGGCACCGCGAACGCCGCCGCGTGGGCCTTGCAGAACCCGAAGCTCGCGAACTCGGCCACCGCCGCCCAGGTCCGCTCGGCGACCCCGGGGTCCACTCCCCGCGCGGCCGCGCGCTGGAGGAAGTCCACCCGGAACCCCGGGAGCAGGTCCTCGCGATCCAGGTGCCTGCGGATGTGGTCGGCGTACGTGAGGTCGTACCCGGCCAACGCCGCGAGCGTGCGCAGCACCTGCTCGTGGTAGACGATCACGCCGAAGGTCTCGCGAAGCGCCGGCCGGAGCGCCGGGTGGGCGTACGTCGGCGGCTCCATCCCCATGCGGCGGCGCAGGTACGGGTGGATCATGTCCGACTTCACCGGCCCCGGACGGAACAGCGAGATGTCGACGATGAGGTCCTCCCACCGCGTGGGCTGGAGCTTCTGCAGGAGCTCGCGCTGGCCGGGGCTCTCGATCTGGAAGCACCCGAGGGTGTCCGAGGCGCGGATGAGCTCGAACGTCGGCTCGTCCGCAAGGTCGATCTCGTCGAGGTCGACCTTCACGTGCTCGGTCCGGGCGATCTCGTCCAGCGCGTGACGCATCGAGGAGAGCATCCGCACCCCGAGCACGTCGAGCTTGAGGAAGCCGAGCAGCTCGACGTCGTCCTTGTCCGCCTGGATCACCCGGTAGCCCTGGAACGAGCGCTCGAGCGGGACCCGGGTCACGAGGTCGTCGTTCGAGAGCACGATCCCGGAGGGGTGGAGCGCGATGTGCCGCGGGAACCCGTCGAGGCGCTCGGCCACCCGGAACAGCTGCTCGAGCTGGCCGGCGTTCAGGTTCGAGCCGGCGAGCTCGGGCAGGCGCTCGATCGCGACCCGCAGGTCATCGGCGCCGATGTGCGGGAACGACTTCGCCACGGTGTCGACCTCGGGCTCGGGCAGGCCGAGGGCCTTGCCGACCTCGCGCACCGCGGCGCGCGCGCGATACGTGTCCACCATCGCCACGCACCCGCACCGATCGTCGCCGTAGTGCGAGAGCACCATGTCGTAGACGTCCTCACGCCGGGCGGACTCGACGTCGACGTCGATGTCGGGCAGCTCGTCGCGCATCGGGTTCAGGAACCGCTCGAACGCGAGGTCGTGGCGGATCGCGTCGACGTCCGAGATGCCGGTGAGGTAGCAGACGAGCGAGCCCGCCGCGCTCCCCCGGCACGCGCAGCGGATGCCCATCGTCTTCACGTCGGCGACGATGTCGGCGACCGTCAGGAAGTACGCCGAGTACCCGAGGCGGTGGATCATCGCGAGCTCGTGGTGCAGGCGGTCTTTCACGCGGGTGGTCGGACGCATCCGGCGGCGCTCGAGCCCGCGCCAGCACCGCTCGGCGAGCACGCTCGACGCGTGGCGGCCCGGCGGGGTCGGGAAGTCGGGGAAGTTCACGCGGCGCAGGCCGAGGTCGAACGAGCACGCCCTCGCGATCTCCAGCGAGGTCGCGACGAGGTCGGGGCGCTCGGCGAACAGCGCCCGCATCCCGGCGGCCGGTTTCAACCACCCCTCGGCGTTGCGCCGGGTCACGTTCGTCCGGCTGATCGGGACGAGCTCGCGCATGCACTCGAGCGCGTCGGCGAGGAACGCGTCCTCCGGCACGAGGTAGCGAACCGGGTTCGTCGCGACCGCTCGGATCTCGGCGCGCTCGGCGAGGCGGAGCAACGCGCGAACCTCCCCCGGCGAGCCCTCCTCGAACCGGTGCTGCACGGCGACGAACGCGCGCTCGCCGAAGGCCTCACGATAGGGGTCGATCGCCCGGCGAGCGGCGTCGGGCCGGCCGCGCACGGCGAGCGCGCCCGGCGGCGAGGTGGGGCCCAGGAGCGCGGCCATCCCCTCGGCGTGCGCGCAGACCTGCTCGGGGGTGAGCGATGGATCGCCGCGCTCGCCCATGAGATGGGCGTCGCTCACGAGCCGGCACAGGCTCGCGTAGCCGGCGGCGTCCAGGGCGAGCGCGATGACCGAGCGGTCCTGCCGCCGGTCGCGCACCGGGAGCGTTCCGCTCTCGCGGACGGTGAGCGAGGCGCCGAGGATCGGGCGAACCCCCTCACGTTCGCATGCCGCAACGAACCGCGCGGCGCCGTACAGGCCGTCGCGATCGGTCAGCGCGACGGCGGGCATCCCGAGCTCGGACGCCCGCCGCGCGAGCGCCTCGGGCGAGAACGCGCCTTCCTTGATCGAGAAGAAGGAACGGACGTCGAGGTGGACGAACGCCTCGGACATCTCACGACCCCGCGGGGGGTCGTTCGCGACGAGCTAGCGGTCGCGCTCCCAGACGGCCTGATCGTGCGCGAAATGCACCCGGACCGGGTCGAACGAGCGCAGGCGTTCGACCGAACGGGGGTACGCCGGGTCCTTCGCGGCCGAGGCGCCGGAGGCGGCCGGCTCGGTGGCGCCCTCCCACTCGGCGCGGGACTGCACCGCCTGGCCGGCCAGCACGATCGTTCCCTCGGCGGCGTCGAGCACGAGCGACTGGTGACCGGCCGTGTGACCGGGCGTCGGGACGAGCCGAAGGCCGGGCGCGACCTCGGCCTCGCCGTCCAGGACCTCGTAGGACAGACCCGGCGCATCGATCATCTCGGGCACCGTGTAGTCGGGCTCGTGCACCATGGCCCACTCGGCGCGCTGCACGAAGATCGGCCGGCCCGGCAGGCGCACGTTCTGCCCGCTGTGGTCGAAGTGCAGGTGGCAGTTGGCGGCGGCGGTCACGTCGGCGAGCGCGATCCCGTGCTCGCCGAGCGCGTCCTCGATCAACCGCACGCGGGGCGAGAACGTCCGATCGATCTCCTCGTTGCCGAGCCCCGCCCCGTTGTCGAACAGGAAGACCCCGTCCCGGTGGACGACCGCGTGCGCGTAGGACGGCCACCACTCGCGGTCGAGCAGCTCCTGCTCCTCCGGCGGCAGCCGCAGCTCGGAGACGAGGAACGGGACGACGCGCACCTCGGGCACGTGCAGCATCTAATCCCACAGGCGCTCCATGTGCCAGCGGTCGCGCAGACGGTCGTGGTACAGATCCCAGACCGCGCCGCCGCGCGCCTCGATCCGCCAGTACTCGCGATCGCGCCCGTCCGACCACCACCGGCCCTCGATGCGCCACCGGCCGATCACGTCGGCGACCTCGTATCGGCGACCCCGCCACACGAACGCCGCCGGCATCCCGGCGTCGCGCTCGACCTTGACCTCGACCTCCTCGTCGTAGCGCTTGGCCACTCGAGCGTCTCCCCAGCCCACCCCCTCCGGCCTGATGAAATCGAACATATGTTCGAGGGGGAGGGCGACTGTACGCCCGGGCTCCGACACGCGTCAAGAGGCGGGTTCGCGCAGGTGGTACCACTCCCGATGGAGCGTGCAGCGGCCGTGCTCGTCGAAATCGCAGACCAGGATGCCGTCGATCTCGGTCCGGCCCTCGCCCTCCTCGAACGAGACGCGCCAGTGAGCCACCCCGCGCTCCCCGCGCACGGCCAGCGGCTCGAACGAGGTCTCGAGCCCCGGCTGCGCGTCACCTTCCACCCAGCGGCGGACGATCTCCTCGCGACCGCGGGCCGGCTCGCGGAAGGGTCCCCAGGAGTAGACCGCGTCCCGCGAGAACAGCGCCGCCACCTCGGCCGGGTCGTTCGAGGCCCACGCCGCGAAGTACCGCTCGAGCCAGCCGGCGAACGCGTCGAGGTCCATCCGCCGCATCGTAGGCTTCCGCCGATGGCCCGTTCCGACGCGATCGTCCTGTGCGTCCCGAACTTCAGCGAGGGTCGCCGCGCCGACGTCATCGACGCGATCTGTGAGGCGCTCTCGAGCGTCCCGGACGCGCGGCTCGTCTACCGGCAGGCCGACGCGGAGCACAACCGACTCGACACCACCGTGGCCGGCCCGCCCGACGCCGTCCGATCGAGCGCCCTGGCCGGAGCGGCCGTCGCGGTCGAGACGATCGACATGACCCGGCACACCGGCGGGCACCCTCGGATGGGCGCGGTCGACGTGGTCCCGTTCGTCCCGCTGACCGGCATCACGATGGAGGAGGTCGTCGATCTCGCCCGCGCCTTCGCCGAGGACCTCGCGCGGACGCTCGACCTCCCCGTCTACCTCTACGACCGTGCCGCGCGCTCGCCCGAGCGCGCGAGCCTGGCCGAGGTCCGCCGCGGCGAGTTCGAGGGCCTGCGCGAGGCGGTCCACCGGGGTGAGCGCTTGCCCGATCTCGGGCCCCACGAGATCGGCCGTGCCGGCGCGACGGCGGTCGGTGCGCGCAAGCCGCTCGTCGCGTTCAACGTGTACCTCGACGGCTCGGAGGAGGCCGCGAAGGCAGTCGCGAAAGCCGTGCGGGAGTCGAGCGGCGGACTGCCGGCCGTCCGGGCGATCGGCTTCGCGGTGCCGGAGCGCGACGCCGTGACCGTCTCGATGAACCTCGTCGACGTCGACGTGACGGGGCTGCGGACCGCGTTCGACGCGGTCGTCGCCGCGGGAGGCGAACGCGGCATGGCGATGCGGTGGTCCGAGATCGTCGGCCTCGTCCCACAGGCGGCGCTCGCCGAGGGCGACGTCGAGTACCTTCGACTCGAGGGGTTCGATCCCACGGCGCAGATCCTGGAGCGGCTCGCGGACGACGGGGGGGACGGCACGTGAACGAGGCCGACATCGGCTCGCAGAGCGTCGAGGGGTTCCTCGCCGGGCTCGCCTCGGACTCCCCCACCCCCGGCGGCGGCGCCGTCGCCGCCCTCTGCGGGGCCGCCGGCGCCGGACTGATCTCGATGGTGTGCCGGCTCACGGTCGGCCGCGACGCGTACGCGGAGGTCGAGGCCGAGATGCGCGCGCTCCTCGACGACGCCGACGCGGCGCGGGGGGAGTTCCTGACGCTCGCGGGGCGCGACGCCGCGGCGTTCGACGCCGTGATGGCGGCGTTCAAGCTCCCGAAGGACGACGATCGGCAGAAGGCCGAGCGGAGCGCCGCGATCCAACGCGCCTACGAGGGCGCCGCGCGC
>DATBLA010000213.1:0-4103 GCA_036555645.1 Actinomycetota bacterium | reverse complement strand
CGACATCGAGGGTGAGCTGTCGAGCGCGGCCCAGCGGCCCCCGTGGCCCGACGATCTCGAGCAGACCTATCGCGCGCTCGTCCTCGGATTGCGGGACTACGCGGGCAAGAACGGGTTCGAGCAGGTCGTGCTCGGGCTCTCCGGCGGGATCGATTCGGCCCTCGTGGCGGTGCTCGCGACGGACGCACTGGGAGCCGATGCCGTGCGAGCGCTCGCCATGCCCTCGCGGTACTCATCCCCCGAGAGCCTGGAGGACGCCACCGAGGTCGCGTCGCGCCTGGGCATTCGTCTGGACGTGCTGGAGATCGACGACGTGTTCACGCGATACCTCCGGCTCCTCGAGGGTCCGTTCCGCGGCACCCGGGCCGGGGTCGCCGAGGAGAACCTCCAGGCCCGCATCCGGGGCAACCTGCTCATGGCGATCTCGAACCGGTTCGGTGCGCTCGTGCTCGCCACCGGGAACAAGAGCGAGTACGCGGTCGGGTACGCGACGCTGTACGGGGACATGGCCGGTGGGTTCGCCCCGATCAAGGACGTCCCCAAGACGCTGGTCTACGACCTCGTCCGCTCCAGGAACGCCGGCGGCCCGGGCGAGCCGATCCCGGCCAGGGTCATCGACAAGCCACCGTCTGCGGAGCTCCGGCCCGACCAGCTCGACACCGACTCGCTCCCCGCTTACGAGGAGCTCGATCCGATCATCGAGGCCTACGTGGAGGAGGACCGCTCCGCCGAAGACATCGTCGAGATGGGACACGATCGAGCGGTCGTCGAGCGCGTGATCGCGATGATCGACGGCGCCGAGTACAAGCGCCGTCAGGCGGCGCCGGGAGTGAAGATCACGCCGAAGGCGTTCGGCCGCGACCGGCGCCTGCCGATCACGAACCGGTACCGGCGGTCGTGACGGCGAGCGTCACGCGGAGCCGCCGGCGGCCGCCGGCGTCTGCTTTCGACGCAGGAGCTCCTCGATCGCGATGACCGTCTCGAAGTTCTCGACCGAGTAGTCGGCGTCCTCGAATCGAACCCGGTACTCGTCCTCGAGGAACAGCAGGAGCTGCTCCACCGCGAGGGAGTCCATCAACCCCGAGGACAGCAGCGGCGTGTCGTCGGCGAGATCGGAGGGCGCATCCTCCCCGAGGATCTCGTCGCGGATGTACGCGTGGATCGCGTCCCTCATCCGGCGTCCCGCGTTCGAGCGGCGCGACCCGCCCCGGCCGGCGATCTGGAGCGCCCCGGCCCGCGGGCGAGCACGAGCTCGTCGAGCGCCCTGGTCGCGAACGCCTCGCGAACCCAGCTCCGCCGGAGCTTGCCGCTCGTCGTCATCGGGACCGACCCGCCCGGCAGGACGAGCACCTCGCGCGGGACCACCCCCACGGAGTCCGACACCTCTCGCCAGACGCTTCGAGGCAGCGCGTCGACGTCGTCGGGCCGGCTCGCCTCGACGACCAGGACGGCCTCGCCCTCGGCGCCCTCGGGGACGAAGGCGACGCTCCGGCCCTGGCGAACCCCTTCGACCCGCTCGGCCGCCCACTCGAGGTCCTGGGCGGCGTAGTTGCGGCCCATGACGATGACGACGTCCCGCGTGCGGCCCGTCACGAACAGCTCGCCGTCGGCGAGATATCCCTGATCGCCCGTTCGCATCCAGCCGTCGACGAAGGGGTCGTCGTGCTCGCCGAGATAGCCCTGCATGAGCGAGGGTCCCCTCAGGAGGATCTCGCCGACGTGGCGCTCGGGGAGCCACCCCGCGGGTCCCGAGATCGCGACTCGCGCATCGGGGACGGGAGACCCGCACGACGCGATCGACTTGCCGCCGGAGCCGGTCTCCGGGAGCGCGCGACCGGTGGCGACGAGCGCGTCCGGATCGACGAGGTCCACGCGGATCCCCCCTCCGGCCCGCCCGAGGGTCACGGCCAGGGTCGCCTCGGCCAGGCCGTAGGCGCCGTTGAGCGCCTCGGGCCGAAGTCTGAGCGGCCCTCCGCGATCGACGAGGCGATCGAGGACGCGCGGCTCGATCATCTCTGCCGCGAGCGTGCAGACGCGAAGCGAGGACAGGTCGATCCCCTCCGGTCGCCGGCCGGCGACCCGCAGGGCCACGTCCCAGGCCGAGGACGGCCCCGGGGTCATCATCGCCCCGACCGTGCCGACGAGCCGCAGCCATTCCGACGGATCCCTGGCGAACCGCTCGGTCGGCAGGATGTGGGTCTGCGTCCCCATGACGACCGACCACACGAGGTACCCGAACAGTGCCCAGTCGTGGAAGAACGGGAGCCAGGAGAGCTGGATCCATCCGGTCGAGTCCTCGCCCGAGCCGGCGGACGAGTTGCGGATCCCGGCGAGCACCGCGCGATGCGGCAGCACGGCGCCTTTCGGCGCGGCGGTGCTGCCGGAGGTGAACTGGATGACCGCGACGTCCTCGGGACGCGGATCGCGAAACCGCAGGCGCGACGGGCGCGGGAGGTCGACGTCCCACCGCATGCCGACGTTCGCCGGGACGAACGGGAGCATGCTCGGATCGGCGAGCACGGCCCGACACCGCGCCGAGCGGACGAACATCCCGATCTGCTGCCGCATCAACTCCGGGTCGGGAACCCGCAGGTGGTACGGGAGCGGGACGAGCACGGCGCCCGCCAGCCACGTCGCGAACGCCCACCGCGCCCATTCGGGACGGTTGGGGCCGAGGACGCCCACCGCATCGCCCGGACGCACGCCGCGGCTCGCGAGCAGCGTGGCGCCGGCCCGCGCCTGATCGAGCAGCGAGGCGGCGGACAGACGGACCGGCTCTCCGCCCGCGTGGAAGATGAGCTCGGCCGGGGTGGCGGGAGCGCCCTCGAGCGCCTCGACGAGCGTCGCGGCGCCCGTCACCGCGACCCGCCCCTCGCCCGAGCGATCATCGGCAGCCCGTTCGCCGGGCGGAGCAGCGGGGGCGACGGCTCGACCGGGTGACCCGGGACGAGGTCGAGCCTCCACCGCCGGGCGATCGTCGAGACGAACAGGGGGCCGGTCAGCATCGCGAGCGGCTGCCCGATGCACACCCGCGGCCCGGCGCCGAACGGGAAGTAGGCGAACGTCGGGACCGACTGCGCCTCCCCCGACAGCCATCGCTGCGGGCGGAACGCGAACGGGTCCGGGAACCAGCGGGGATCGTGCTGCACGACGTAGGGCGACACGAGGACGATCGACCCCTTCGGGATCGCGTGCCCGTCGATCTCGTGGTCGACGATCGCGGTCCGGCCCACCGTCCACACCGGCGGATACAGGCGCAGCGACTCCGAGTACACGGCCCCCGCCGTCCGCAGGGCCTTGACGTCCTCGGCGCCCGGGAGCCGGCCGTCGAGCACCTCGTCGATCTCGGCCTCGAGGGCAGCGCGGACCTCCTCGTCCTGCGACAGGAGGAACCAGGTCCAGATCAGCGAGTTCGTCCACGTCTCGTGACCGGCGATCATGAACGTGAGGATCTCGTCGCGCAGCTGCCGGTCGGGAATCGCCTCGCCCGTGTCCGGATCGCGCACGCGCATGAGCTGCGAGAGCGCGTCCGAACCCTGCGTTCCGGTGGCGCGGCGAAGGTCGATCATGCGCTGCACCGACTCGTCGAACGCGTGGAGCACCCGCTCGAACTCGAGGTTCGGACGCGACGGCAGCTGACCCAGGAGCGCGGCGTACGGCGACGCGAGGCGGCCGAACATCCCCAGGCACGTCGCGAGCGCCCGGCTCGTCTCCCGTGCCTGGTCATCCGCGACCTCGGCGTCGAGGACGTACATGCCGAGGACCGACATCGTCAGCATGAGCATCGCGTCGGCGACGTCGACCACCTTCCCGTCGCGCCAGGATTCGGTCGTCCGATCTGCTCGCTCCACCATGCGATCGACGTGGTCGCTCATCCGCTCGTGGTGGAACACCGGCTGCGTGACCCGGCGCTGACGCTTGTGGAAGGCGCCCTCGCTCGTCAGCAGCCCCTCGCCGAGCAGGCGCTTGGGCTCCTCGAGCACCTCGCCCTTCTCGAACTTGGCATGGTTGACGACGAGGACGTCACGGACGTAGTCGGGGTGACTGAGCAGGAAGACGCGGAAGCGCCCCATGTCGAGCGAGACGACGTCTCCGCCCTCGCG
>DATBLA010000212.1:0-2274 GCA_036555645.1 Actinomycetota bacterium | reverse complement strand
AGATGTATCCGGGTGGCGAGCCCGAGGTGACGATCGACCCGGGACCGCTCGGCGAGCGGCTCGAGGGCGCGAGCCGTCCGGGGCACTTCCGGGGCGTCGCGACGGCGGTCGCGGTCCTGTTCCACGCCGTGGGACCCGCGTCGGCCTACTTCGGCGAGAAGGACGCGCAGCAGATCGCCGTCGTCCGCCGGATGGCGCGCGACCTGTCGTTCCCGATCTCGATCGTCGAGTGCCCGGTCGTTCGCGAGGCGGACGGCCTCGCGATGTCGAGCCGGAACGCGCGGCTCACGACGGAGCAGCGCGAGGCCTCGGGGTGCCTGTTCCTCGCGTTGTCGGCCGCGGCCGAGCTGGCTCGGGGCGGCGAACGCGACGCCCCGACCCTCGTCGCCGTCATGGCACGCGAGATCGGCGCCACGCCCGCGGCGCGTCTCGACTACGCCGCGGTCGTCGACGAGCGCACGTTCGAGGAGGTCGCGACGATCGAGGCGCCGGCCCGGGCGCTCGTCTCGGCCCGGTTCGGCGACGTCCGGCTCATCGATACGCTCCGCCTGCCGAGCCCGTAGGCCGGGTCCGTGTCGCCGGCGGTGCCGGTGTGCCACGATGGCCGCCGTCCGAGGAGGTGGGGGCGCCGTGCTGCTCGCGGTCAACGTCGGGAACACGAACACGGTGCTCGGGGTGTTCCGGGGCACGTCGCTCGAGCATCAGTGGCGGATGTCCACGGAGACCGAGCGCACCGCCGACGAGCTCGCCGTGCTGTTCGCCGGGCTCCTCGAGGTGGCCGGCCTGTCGTTCTCGAACGAGATCACCGGCGTGGTCCTGTCCTCGGTCGTGCCGAGCTCGACGAGCGCGCTCCGCGAGATGGTGAACCGGTACTTCAACTTCCCGCCGGTCGTCGTCGAGCCGGGGACGCGCACCGGCCTGTCGATCCAGACCGACAACCCGCGCGAGGTCGGCGCCGACCGCATCGTGAACGCCCTCGCCGCCTTCGATCGGTACGGCGGTCCCTGCATCGTGATCGATTTCGGGACGGCGACGACATACGACGTCGTGAGCGAGCGGGGGGAGTTCCTCGGCGGGGCGATCGCTCCGGGCATCCAGACCTCGAACGCGTCGCTGTCGCGGGAGACGGCGCGGCTCCCCCAGGTCGAGCTCCAGGCGCCGCGCTCGCCGATCGGGCGCACCACGGTCGAGGCGATCCAGTCGGCGCTCATCTACGGCACGGCGGCGGAGGCCGATGGGATGATCGAGCGGATGCGAAAAGAGCTGGGCGGCGGCGCGACGGTCGTCGCGACTGGCGGCCTGGCCTGGCTCATCGTCCCGCACTGTCACTTCGTGGACGAGCACGACCCGTGGCTCACGCTCGAGGGCCTGCGCCTCGTGTTCGAACGAAACGCCGGGTCCGGATGACCGAGGAGTCCTCGGGCCGCGGGCGCGAGGTCCTCAAGGCCAGGCGCGAGAGCCGCGAACGCCTGGGCGAGCGGGCGTTCGCGCTCGACCTCGAGCACGCGCTCGGCGCGACGGAGGCAGATACGGTCTCGGCGATCCGCGAGGCCCACGCCTCGCTCGAACCGGACACGCTCACCGACGAGCGCCGCACGGTCGCCGGGCGCGTCATCCTCAAGCGCGATCTCGGCAAGCTCGTGTTCCTCGTCGTTCGGGATCGAACGGGCGACCTCCAGCTCGTCGCGAACCCGGAGACCGATGCGGCGAGCCTCGAGCTCCTCGCCGAGGTCGACCTCGGCGACATCGTCGGGGCGACCGGACGCGTCGGCACGACCCGCAAGGGCGAGCTCTCGCTGTTCGTCCAGCGGCTCGCGATGCTCACGAAGGCGCTCCGCCCGCTGCCCGAGAAGTGGCACGGGCTGAAGGATCCCGACCTCCAGCAGCGCCAGCGGTACCTGCACCTGGCCACCGACCCCGACGTCCGGCGCATCGTGCACGCGCGCGCGGCGACGCTCCGCGCGATCCGCTCGTACCTGGACGAGCGCGGGTTCGTCGAGGTCGAGACGCCGGTGCTCCAGGGCATCGCCGGGGGCGCGATGGCCCGGCCCTTCGTGACCCACCACGAGGTGTTCGACGCCGATCTGTACATGCGGATCTCGCTCGAGCTGTACCTGAAGCGGCTGCTCGTCGGCGGCCTCGAGCGGGTCTACGAGATCGGGCACAACTTCCGCAACGAGGGGATCGACCGCAGCCACAACCCCGAGTTCACGATGCTCGAGCTCTACCAGGCGTACGCGGACTACGAGACCGTCATGGAGATCACGCGTGATC
>DATBLA010000211.1:0-9514 GCA_036555645.1 Actinomycetota bacterium | reverse complement strand
GGTCAGCACCCCGAGTCCACCCACGCGGGACGGTCCCCGATCGGGACGTCGAGACGTCTGGCGAGCGGTCGAACCCGGCGGCGGTACCTGCGCATCTCGGCGTGGTTCAGGTCGGCGTGGGTGCGACAGCGCCACGACCGGTACCGCTCGACGTGGAACGGGCTCTGCAACGTCTCCGCGTGGCCGATCACGTTCCCCCACGAGATCTCGAAGCGCGCCATGAGCCACACGGTGAGCCGGAGCGAGGCCCGCATCATGCGGGCGTTCCCGAGCACCTGACCCGCGTTCGTCCCGACGTGCTCGATCCCGATCGCGGTCCAGTTCATCCCGATCGCGTGCCGGCAGCGGAGCCGAAGGTTCACGAGCTGGTGGATCGTCCCGTCGGTGTCGATGAGGAAGTGCGCGCACACGCCCGGCCGTTCGCCCAGGTGCACGCCGTTGGCGGCGAAGTGGTTCCACGCCGAGTCGAACGAGGTCCCGGACGTGTAGTGCTCGACGACGACCTGTGGGTGGCGCAGGACGAAGGCGCGCCGGCCGTAGTGACGTCGGGAGTAGGCGGCCATCTGCCGCTTTCGCCTGGCCCCGAACGGGATCCGCCGCCACACGATGTCCGGCCGCAGATCGCGCCCGCCCGGCGATCCGAGGACCGCCACCACCGGGCCGGCGGCGGGGGTCCCCTCCTCGAGAGGTGCGCCGAGGACCTCCTCGGGCACGACGAGCACGAGCGCCGCGATCGCCAGCGCGATCGTCCGCCTCACGCGACCGCGCGGAGCCGTAGCACCGTCCGCTCGCGCCCGAGCAGCTCGAGCGACTCGGGAAGCGGCGGCGACACCGTCGAGCCGGTCACCGCCGACCGGATCGGCTGGAACCCCTTCGTCCGGTTCAGGCCGGCGTCCGATGCGAGCCGGTCGAGCTCGCCGGTGATCGCCTCGGCCTCCCAGGGCTCCAGGCGGCCGAGCGCGTCCGCGACCCCGGCGAGGTATCCCTCGGGCGCCTTCGCGATGACGCCGGCGGCCTTCGGATCGGGCGCGATGTCGTCGGAGAACAGGAACCGGAGCAACGGCACCGAGTCGGCGAGCGTCTTCATCCGCTCCTTCACGAGCGGCATGGCCTGCCGGAGCAACGACGGATCCGGCGACAGCCCGGCCGCCGACAGGAAGTGCAGGCATCGGGCGGCGAGGTCGTCATCGCTCAGCTGCTGCACGTAATGCGTGTTCAGCCACTCGAGCTTCTGCGTGTCGAAGCGCGCCGGGTTGCTCGAGACGCGGGCGATGTCGAACGCCTCGACGAGGTCCTCTTTCGAGACGAACGTGGTCTCCGCGTCCTTCGACCACCCGAGGAGCGCGAGCGCGTTCATGAGCGCCTCGGGAAGGTATCCCTGTTCCCGGAAGGCCTCCACGCTCGTCGAGCCGTGCCGCTTGGACAGCGGTTTCCCGTCCGGGCCGTTCACCTGCGGGACGTGCGCGTACGCGGGGGGCGCCCCACCGAGCGCGCGGATCACGGCGGCGTTCCTCGGCGCGCTCGCCAGGAGGTCGTCGCCGCGGATCACGTGGGTGATGCCCATGAGCAGGTCGTCTACGGCGACCGCGAGCAGGAACACCGGGGTCCCGTCCGATCGCACGATGACGAAGTCGCGCAGGTGGCCCGCCGCCCAGCGCACGTCGCCCTTCACGAGATCGTGGACCGACTGCTCGTCCTCGGGCATGCGAAAGCGGATCGCCGCCGGTAGCCCCTGCGCCTCCAGGGCCGCGCGATCCTGCGGCGTTCGGTCCCGGCAGCGGCCGTCGTACCCCGGCGGCTCGCCGCGCGCGAGCGCCGCCTTCCGGCGTTCCTCGAGCTCCTCCTCGGTGCAGAAGCACGGATACGCGTCTGCCTGCGAGAGCAGGCGCTCGGTCGCCTCCCGATAGTCCTCCATCCGCTGCGACTGCCGGTAGGGACCGTGCGGGCCGCCGACGTCGGGGCCCTCGTCCCAGTCGATCCCGAGCCACCGGAGTGACTCGATGACGCCCCGCACGGCCTCCTCGCTCACGCGCGAGGCGTCCGTGTCCTCGATCCGGAGCACGAACGCTCCGCCGTGGTGCCTCGCGAACGCCCAGGAGAACAGGCCGGTCCGCACGTTCCCCACGTGGAGCGAGCCGCTCGGGGCCGGGGCGAACCGGGCGCGGACCGTCACGGGCCGGCCTCCACCGGGTTCTGCAACGTCCCGATCCCGTCGACCTCGACCTCGACGAGGTCGCCCGGCGACAACGGGCCGACGCCGTCGGGGGTCCCCGTGAGCAGGGCGTCGCCCGGGAGCAGGGTCATGAACTGGGTCACGTACTCGATGAGCGTGGCGACGCCGAACGCCATGTCGCTCGTCCGGCCCGCCTGCCGGACCTCACCGTTCAGGCGGGTCTCGACGCGCACGTCGGTGGGATCGAGGTCGGTCTCGATCCACGGCCCGATCGGGCACGAGCCGTCGAACCCCTTCGCGCGCGCCCACTGGTCGTCGGTCTTCTGGAGGTCGCGCAACGTCACGTCGTTCGCGCACGTGTACCCGAGGATGTGCTTGAACGCCTCCTCGGCGCGGACGTGACGCGCGATCCGGCCGATCACGACGGCGAGCTCGCCCTCGTAGTCGACGCGCCGGCTGATCGGGAGCAGCCGGATGGGCTCGCGCGGTCCGATCACCGCCGTCGAGGGCTTGAGGAACAGGAGCGGCTCCTCCGGCACCCCCATCCCGAACTCGGCCGCGTGTGAGGCGAAGTTCTTTCCGACGCACACGAGCTTCGACGGCAGCACCGGCGCGAGGAGCCGCACGTCGTCGAAGGGAACCTCCTCGCCCGTCGGAACCGGGTCCTCGAAGAACGTCCCCTGCAACACGCGGATCGTGTCCGCCTCGAACTCCGAGACGCCCGTCGCGATCCGGTCGCCGAAACGGAACCGCAGGAGCCGCATGCGACCGCAGGCTACCGCAGGGTCACGCCGTTGCGATCTCGATCAGGCGGCCTCGACGGCCGCGACGACCACGTCGACCGCAGGGTCGTCGGCCGCGTGACGCGCGCGATGGGCCAGCCGGACGATGCCGTCGGGACCCACGACGAACGTGCCGGGAAGCTGCCGAACGCTCGAGCCCGATGGACGCCCCTGCCGGACCCCGGGCGTCGCGTGCGCCGCCACCCACCGCGTCGCCACCGCCGGTTGGACGATCGTCCAGGCGCCGCCCTCGACGAGACCGAACGCCGCGTACGCGCGCCGCTCCGGATCGACGAGCACCGGGTACGGCAGGCGCCGCGGTCCGCTGAATCCGTTCGCCTGCCCGACGCTCCCCTGCCCGATGAGCACGACCTGCGCCCCGGACCTCGCGAACCGGTCGCGAGCCTCGACGAGGCGGCGGACGTGCACCTGGCAGAAGGGACAGCCGAAGTACCGGAGGAACGCGAGCACCGCCGGACCCTCGCGCCAGAACGAGGCGAGGTCGACCTCGGTGCCGAACAGGTCCAGCAGCCCGATGTTCGAGGTGTCGGGCGCGGGTTCGCCCACGAGCGGTCGGAGCTCGGCCATCTCGATCGATGCTACGCGGCCAGCTTCAGTTCGGATCGATGCATCGACGAGGGCTAGAGCCCCCGGCGCCACACGGATGGGACACGCTCGCCCACCTCCACGCCGTCCGCCCCGGTCCACGCGGCGAGCTCGTGGACGGCTCCCGCCACCACGGCGGCGTTCGTTCGCGCCGGGCGGACGCCGACCTCGGGCGTGACGGCGTGCACCACGAGGCGGCGCCGGCCCCGGTCGGCCGCGGAGTCGACGCGCGCGATGAAGCGTTCGCCGTCGAGCAGGGGCATCGCGTAGTAGCCGTAGCGTCGAGCGGTCTTCGGGACGTAGATCTCCATCTTGTAGTCCATCTCGAACAGCTCGAGCGTGCGGCGGCGGTCACGGATGAGGTTGTCGAAGGGCGACAGCAGCGTGGAGCGCGGCTCCCATCGCCCGCGGCCGATGCGCTCGAGCAGCGCGAGGTCCTCCCGGTGGACGAACCACGGGCCCCGGAGCTCGGCGTGGTCGTCGAGGACTCGCACCCGCTCGATCCGGCCCTCGCGCTCGAACCGCGCGAGCACCCTCGGCAGGTCCGGATACCGATCTTCCGTGAAGTGCCGCTTGATGTGCGCCGCGGTGCCGATCCCCAGCGCCCGGAGCGACAGCTCGGCGGCCCGCTGCGTGACCGCGCGATCCGACAGTCGGGCGCCTCGAACCTCGGCGGGGAGCACCCGTTCGGCCACGTCCCACCACTTCTCGAGCCCTCGCCGGTCGGCCACGAGCACCCGCCCCGTCGTCCACAACAGGTCGAGCATCCGATCGACGTTGCGGTCGGCGGTCCATCCGCTCGATCGCCAGCCCTCGACCGCCAGATCGGCGAGGTCCCGGGTTCGAAGCGGCCCCCGCCGGCGAAGGTCCGAGACGATCGAGCGGCGCAGCTTCGCGTTCGCCTCCGCCCAGGCGCGGGCTCGCGCGCCCCAGCGACTGCTGCGCAGGTACGTGCGCATGAGGTACTGGTGGATCGGAAAGTCCTCGGTCAGGACGAGGGAGGCCGCGTGCGCCCAGTACTCGAAGAGGTCGCGGTCCCGGTAGGCCACCCGGTCCAGGTGCTCGGGTCGAAAGCTCGGCAGCCGGGACCGGAGCACGAGCAGCGGGCTGCGCGCGACGACGGAGATCGGATCCAGCTGCACGCACCGGATCGCGCGAACCATCTCGAGCACCGCTCGTGGCGACGAGCGCGGCGGCCGGCCGGCGAGTCGCTGCGCCGAGACCGCCAGACGACGAGCGGCGGCAACGTCGATCTCGCGGACGGCGGGCGACACGTCAGGCGAGCCGCGTTCCGATACCCCAGGTGACGCCGACGCTGCGCCAGTAGCCCGCGATCATCTCGACCGGCGCGAGGCTCTCGAGCTCCTCGGTGGGCGAGGCGCCGAAATCGATCTGCGCGTCCCCCGTCCAGATCTCCGAGCCCTCCCAGTCGTAGCTCTTCATCGTGACGAGCTCGTCCAACGACGGCGGGTTCCCCTGCTCGATCGAGGGGAAGTAGCGCGTGTGGAGCATCGGCAGGGCGTTCACGAAGCCGTTCGCCTCGGCCG
Source organism: Actinomycetota bacterium (assembly GCA_036555645.1). Classification (GTDB taxonomy): domain Bacteria; phylum Actinomycetota; class UBA4738; order UBA4738; family HRBIN12; genus DASSJM01. The sequence continues at coordinate 4,406 of DATBLA010000211.1, read as the reverse complement.
GTCCGGTGATCGTGAACCGCGCGTCGATGAGGCGGCGGTCGTTCGCGGCGACCGAGGCTCCGAACCGGCCTCCGACCTCGAGACGTGGCCCTGCCCGCCCGTAGCGCACCGGCCGCGTCATCCAGATCGAGCCGAGCTTCTTCGGATAGCCTTGGTGCCACCCCCGCACCATCGCGAAGTCCGCGTCGACCCAGATGAGCAGGCATCGTGAGTAGAGCTCGCCCTGGTAGCGGCAGCGCACGACGACGAAGGCCTCGCGGTACTGCGATCGGACCGGGTCCAGGAGCTCCTCGAACGAGTCCGAGCACGATTGCCAGTCGGCGAAGATCACCGCAACGGCGTCCGGGTCCTCGTCGGCCGGCTCCACCGGGTCGGGGAGCCAGTGGGCCACCGAGCCCGGCGCGGCGCGATACTCGATCGTCAGCAGGTCACCTGAGTAATGCCACGGAGGGCCGGGGACGACCGAGGAGCGCCCCTGCGGCGTGCGAGGTGGGGTGAATCCCTCCAGTTCGGCCATCCGGGGGCATACTACGCGCCATGGTGCGGGGGTCTCGCGTGCTCACCCCTGTCCTCGTGACGCTCTCGCTCCTCGTCTCGTGCAGCGGCGGCGACGGCGAGCCGGCCGAGGGGCCGTCGCGCACCGGGGAGCCGACCTCGGGAAGCGGCGCGACGGGGCCGACGGCTCCACCGGTCGAGGAGGTGCCGCTGGCCGACCTCGAGGAGGACCGGATCCGTGTCGACGCCCCCGATCGCGTCCTCGTCGGGTTCGGATCGATCTGGGTGCACACCGACGACCAGCGGATGGTGCGGATCGACCCGATGACCCACGCGTTGGTCGCCCGCGTGGACCTGCCGGGGGGCCAGTGTCCGGGTTCGGGGCTCGGCGAGGGCATGGTGTGGGCGTGCCGGTCGAACGAGCTCGTCGGCATCGACCCGACGACGAACCGGGTCTCGCTCCAGACGGGCGTCGCCATGGGCCCCGAGCAGCGGGCGATCGGCGCGGGCGAGGAGGCCGTCTGGGTCCTGGATCCCGCCGACGACGGCCGGACGCTGCTCGCGGTCAACCCGAAGGACGGCGACATCGTGGACAGGATCCCGCTGGGCCACGCCTGCCACGACACGTACACGGGCCTCGGCTCGGTGTGGGTGGTGTGCCCCGATGACGGGGTCGTCGTGCGCGTCGACGGCGACCGGCGGCGGGTCACCGGGGAGGTCCGTCATCTCCCCGGAACCACCATCGGCGTGGGGAACGACGCGGTCTGGGCGGGGACGTCGGATCCGGATCGTGGCCTCGTGCGCATCGACCCTCGGTCGCTCGAGGTGGTCGTCGTGCCCGACACGGGCGGCCCCGGTCCCGCGGGGGCGATCTGGGTCGACGGCCGGGACGTGTGGGTTCGCTCGACCGACCCGTTCCTCACGCGGATCGATGCCCGCACGCGGCTGGTCGAGGCGGAGGTCGTTGCGACCGAGCCGCTCGGCGGCGGCGCGGTCTCCACCGGGTTCGGTTCCGTGTGGGCGTCGTCTTCCGGCGCCTCCCAGGTGCTCCGGCTCACGCCCTGACGGATACTGACGCCGTGGAGACCAGGCGGATCCTGCTGGACGGCGTCCCGACCTCGGTGATGCGCGAGGGCGAGGACCTCCTCGTGCCCGACGGCCGCCGCGTGCCGGTCGAGACCGCGACCCATCTGCCGCCCGTCGAGCCGACGAAGATCGTGTGCATCCACCTGAACTACACGAGCCGCGTGAAGGAGTTCGGCGCGACCATGCCGCCGGCGCCGACGTACTTCCACAAGCCGGTCAGCGCCCTGAACGCGCACGGCGGCGAGGTGGTCCGCCCGCCGCGGTGCCGCTACCTGAACTTCGAGGGCGAGATCGCGATCGTCATCGGCCGCGAGACCGCGCACATCTCCCCCGACGAGGCGCCCGACCACATCGCGGGCTTCACGATCGCGAACGACTATGGCCTCCACGATTTCCGGGACACGGACGCGGGCTCGATGCTCCGGGTGAAGGGCTCGGACACCCTGTGCCCGCTCGGCCCGGGACTCGTCGACGACTGGGACTTCCGGGACAAGCGGATCCGAACCCTCGTGAACGGCGAGGTCCGCCAGGACGGCTCGACCGACGAGATGGTGTGGGACATGCACTACCTCGTCGCGGACATCGCGCGAACGATCACGCTCGTCCCCGGTGACGTGATCCTGTCGGGGACCCCGGCGAGCTCGCGGCCCGTGAGCCCGGGCGACGTCGTCGAGGTCGAGGTCGAGGGGCTCGGGGTCCTTCGCAACGCCATCGTCGAGGGGACGGTCCCGATCCGCGAGGACGTCGGCGCCCAGCCGAGCGAGTCCGAGGAGGTCGTCTCGACCGCGCTGGGCGGCGAGTGGGAGTTCCGCGGGATCCGACCGCCGAGGAAGGGGTAGCCCTGGATCTCGAGGCCGTCCTGCGAGCCCACGCCTTCATGCGGATCGAGCGCCCGCCCAAGCTCTGGCAACCCGAGACCGAGGACGAGCCGTTCCTCAAGATGCTCGGCGAGATGATCGTCGTCGGCCTGGGACGGGGCAACGAGCTGGCTCGCCTCACGCTCAACGTCTCGAACGTGCGAGTCGAGCCGGACACCGTCGAGACGGACGGGATCCCGGTCGGCGACTACGTGGCGCTCTCGATCCGGGGAGGCGGCGACTGGGGCGCCGACGAGATCTGGCGCGCGGGGCAGGGACCGACGACCGGGCTCCTCGCGAACGTCGCGCCCGCGGCCGCTGCGGCGGGAGCCGTCTTCGCCTACACGCGGAACCTGGGCCACGGCGCCGGCTCGGTGACGGCACTCGTCCCGCGCGTGGACTGAGCGGACTTGCCTTTGGCGAAGTTCAGCACCGAGCGGTACCTGGAAGGCCCATCGCGTCCCTCATGGAAGTGGTGCACACGTGATTGCGACCACCGCACTTCGAGCAAGGTCTGGAGTGAGCATGACCTCGGCTCTCCCCTTGCCCACAGACAGCCCGAACTCGTAGCTCGCTATTCCTCCATCCACCCGAGACAGACGGGCAATGCACTGCTGATACAGAGGGGGCTGATCCGTCGTCCAATCGACGCTGAAGACCAAACGTGGATCGTCGCTCGTGCCGGCAACTTCGGCGTGGCTGAATGTGTACTGTGCGTCGCTGGAGGGCCGCTCCCCTGCGTCACAAACGACCTCGGCCGATGCCACGGGGCCTGCCGAAAGATGGACCTCAACGTCCCCGGGAGGCGGAGCCGGTATCATGCTAGCGGTCTCGAACTCAGCCAGCCCAATCATTCTCCCGTCGGCCGCATAAACGGTAGCTCGACAGACGGAGTATCCGGGCCAAGCCGATGACGTCCACTCCCTGTCCCAGCGAAGGAGGGCGATTCGATCACCGTCTGGCTGCGTGGACACCTTCATGATCTCGACCGCGACCGTTTCGTAAGTTGGCTCACCGGGAGCGGCGGGTTGAAAACCACTGTCACCCCTGGCGACAGCCACCCAGAAACCGACCATGGCCAAGAGCACGAAGATGAACGCACCTTGCTTCCCGGCTCTTGCCACAGACCCTAACGGCTTCGGCATGATCCCAAGCCTTTGCCTCCCGGGCAGCAAGTCGCATCTTACGCGGTGATGGGTAAGCCGAGGGATTCGCCAACCTGACAATGGCGCACTGAGGATCTGCTCGGTCTCCACGTGGGCTCTGCGAAGCGCCCGACGCTCCACTATCCTCGGCCTCGTCGCACGCCCGAGCGGGTGGCCGGGAGGTAGGAGGGGTGATGGACATCAAGGGCCAACGGCTCCGGCTCCTCTACTCCGACGTGCTCGGCGTCGAGCGCGGCAAGTACCTGTTCGGCGACGTGGCCGACGCCGGCCACGCCGCGTTCTGCATCGGTGTCTACCCGCTGACGACGGACCGCGAGATCCTCGACATCTCGAGGCAGCAGTTCGACATTGGCCTGCCCGACGTCGAGGCGCACCTTGACCGCGACACGATCCGCCCCGGTTGGGAGGAGGGGACGGTCGTGGGGATCGCCGACATGCACCAGGGCGGCGCCCCGATCGAGGTCGACCCTCGTCAGGTGCTGCGGGCGGCGGTCGAGCCGTGGCAGGCCATGGGGCTGGAGCCGATGATGGCCTTCGAGTCCGAGTTCTACCTGCTCGAGCGCGACGCCGACGGTGGCGCCTGGCAGCCGGTGTCGCTGCCCTCCCACCGCGTGTACGGGACGGGCGCCGCCGTGGATCCCGACGGCACGGTCGACGACATGGTGAATGCGCTCCTGCGGTGCGGCTTCCCGGTCGAGGGGTGGAACAGCGAGTACGACGAGTCCGCCTACGAGGTGAACGTGAAGTACAAGGAAGCGATGGCCGCGGCAGACGAGTGCTTCCTGTTCCGGCTGCTCGTCAA
>DATBLA010000210.1:0-2028 GCA_036555645.1 Actinomycetota bacterium | reverse complement strand
CGCCACGACGATCTCGGGTTCGAATCCCGGCGAGGGCTCGGCGGCGACGCGAGCTCCCGCCTCGTCGGCCTCGGCCAGGACGGAGAGCGTCTCGTGCTCGCGAACGAGCAGGGTCGCCCGGCCGCCGAGGTGCTCGACGGCGAGCCGGACGACGGTCCTCGCCGTCGCCTCGTAGTCCAGCGTGCTCGCGAGCTCGCGGGACGCCTTGGCCAGCGCGTCGAACCGTGCGCGCGTCTCCCGCTCGCGTTCGACGGACCGCGCGCGATCGATGGCCTGGGCGCACTGCTCGCCGAGCGCCCGCAGGAAGGACAGGTCCTCGTCTCCGAACTCCGTGTCGGGTGGATACGACGCCGAGAACCCACCGATGACCGCGGGACCGAGCATCAGTGGCAGACAGACGAGCGCGTGGTCGCGCTGCTCGCCTCGGCCGATGAGCGCCGGATAGCGCTCGTCGCGCTCGGCGGTGGTCGAGAGCACGACCGGCCGGCTCTCGTTGATCGCGTCGGACATCGGCAGGCGGTCGTCGAGGCCGAACGAGTGCCAGAAGGGGTGGTCGTCCGGCTCGTACCCGCTGATCGCGACGAGGTCCACGCGCCCGCCGTTCGAGGTCAGACCCACCGTGCCCGCGGCCGCCCCGGCCAGGCGGATGCCCTGCTCGAGCATCGATGCCATCACCTCGTCGACGGTCTCGGCTCGCCCGAACGCGGCCGTCACGTCCTTGAGGACGGAGCTCCGCCGGGCGTCCGCGGTCGCGGCCGCCCGAGCCTCTCGCTGCGCCGCGAAGAGCCTCGCGGTGTCGATCGCCAGAGCCGCGCGGTCCGCGATCTCCTCCGCCAACCGAAGGTCGTCCGGCCCGTAGCGCTCGTGGGACTCGGCTCCGATGAGGGTGAGCGCTCCCAGGTTGCGACCCCGCGCCGTCAGCGGAACCACCATCGCGCAGCGAAGGCCGAGGTCACGCACCGTCGCTCGAAGGGCGGGATCGACGATCAGCCCCTCGAGCATCGGCTCGGTGATCGTCTCCGTCAGCTCGGAGACGCCGGTTCGGATCACGTGGGCAGGTCCCGTCGGCGAGTCCGCATCGGTGGGGAATCGCTGCTGGAGCTCCCGGGCGACCTCGACCCTCGTGGGATCCGGATGGACGACGACCACGTTGCGGATCTCGCCGTCCTCGAGGAGGTCGACGGAGAACCAGTCGGCGAGCGTCGGGACGAGGACCTGCCCGAGCTGGGCCAGGGCCGCGTCGACGCTGAGCGGGCCCGAGAGCGCGTCGCCCGCCCGAGCGAGGAACGCGAGGCGATCCCGCTCGCGCGTCTCGGCTCGGGCCGAGCGATCGAGCCGAACGAGAATCTCGGCGACCGCGAGCGCCACGAGGATGAAGATGGCGATCGCCCACACGTCGCCACCCCCCGGAAGGCCGAACCCGCCCGCGGGGTCGACGAAATAGCGTTCGAGCAGGATCACGGACACGAGCGTCGCCACCCCGGCGGCGAGGAGCCGGCCGAAGATCGTGGCGGCCACGACCACGAGGACGTACGGGACCCCCGGGAACGTCGACAGGGGATCGAGCCGGGCGATCGGCGTGATCAGGACGGGTCCGAGGACGGCGATGACGAGCCCGATCCACAGGCGTCCGCGCCCGGGCGGGAGGAACATGCCCTCCTTCGTCCGCTCCACGCTCGGTGTGGATCGCGACATCCGGAGCGCAAACCCTCCTGTTGGCGTTTCGATCAACCTAGGCCGCAGGGGTCCGAACGTCTAGAGGGGGAGGCTCACCCCGCCGAGGCGTCGACGCCGATGCCGAGCTGGGCGATCCCCGTGATCTCCAGGATCCGGGACAGCTGCGGCGACGGAGAACGAAGGGTCAGCCGGCCGTTCTCGCCGAGCGCCTGGTGGAGCTGGACCAGGAGCCGGATCCCCGTGCTGTCGATGAACGACAGGCCGGACATGTCGAGCGTGACCTCCCCGCCCGGCTCGAAGAGCGGCGTGAGCGAGCGAGCCGCGACGTCGTACGTCGACAGGTCGAGCTCG
>DATBLA010000209.1:0-5088 GCA_036555645.1 Actinomycetota bacterium | reverse complement strand
CACGGGGAGCAGCTCGTGCGGGGCCCCCGCCTCCCACAGGAGGTCCCACAGGCGCGCGCCCTGCTCGATCGAGACGTGGAGCTCCCAGCCCAGCTCCCCGACGTAGGAGATCCGGGACGCGAGCACCGGGACCGTCCCGACCTCGATCCACCGGCAGGTCGCGAACCCGAACCCCTCGTGGGAGACGTCGTCGTCGGTCACCGAGGCGAGCACGTCGCGGGCCCGGGGCCCCCACAGGCCGAGCGTCGCCCAGGCGGCGGTCTCGTCGTCCAGGTGCGCCGATCCGTCATCGGGCAGGTGATCGACGAGCCATTTCCTGTCGATCCGACCCGAGGCGCCGCCGGTCACGACCCGGAATCGATCCTCGGACAGCCGCATGATCGTAAGGTCGGCCTTCACGCCGCCCGCCTCGTTCAGCAGGGAGGTGTAGACGACCCGCCCGATCGCCACGTCGACCTGGGCGACGGCCATCCCCTGGAGGAACCCGAGCGCCCCCGGCCCCGAGACGTCGAGGATCGCGAACGCCGACAGGTCGACGAGGCCGACGCGCTCTCGCATCGCGAGGTGCTCGGCGTTGATGACCGGTGACCACCACCGGGACTCCCACTCGGCCGTCCGAGGCATGCCGCGGTCCCCGTAGGCGTCGACGAGGGGAGCGTTCGACTCGTACCAGTGCGGGCGCTCCCACCCGCCGCCCTCGACGAACACGGCGCCGAGCGCCTCCTGCCGGCCGAAGAACGGCCCGGTGCGCACGGCACGGTTCGAGGCCCACTGCTCGGCCGGGTGCACGATCCCGTATGTCTTGTTGTACCCCTCCGACGTCCGCGCCCAGATGTGCGCCCTCGTCCGCTGGTGCTCGTAGAAGCGCGCGATGTCCGAGGCGTGCGGGTCGATCTCCGGGCACCCGTCCGTCATCCACTCGGCGATCGTCTTCGCGATGCCGGGTCCCTCCTTCACCCAGATCGCCGCCGCCGACCACAGGCCGCGCACCTCGGGGGTCTCGCCGAGGAGCGGGTTGCCGTCGGGCGTGAGCGACAGGAGCCCGTTGATCGCGTACTTCACGCCGACCGTCTCGTCCCCGACGATCTCGGGCATGAGCTCGAGCGCATCCTCCATCTGGGCGTCGAAGTCCTCCTGCGTGAACGGGAGCTCGGTGGGGCTCATCGCCGAGGCCTCGATCGAGGGGATGTCGTCGGCGTCCATGAGGATCGGCCGGTGCGCGTACGAGCCGATCTCGAGCTCGCCGCCGTGCTGACGCTCGTACATGTTCGTGTCGACGTCGCGGACGATCGGGAACTCGATCTCTCCGACGCTGTCCGCGAACATCGGGACGGGCCCGACGTCGATCATCTGGTGCACGGCCGGTGCGAGCGGGATCGAGGCGCCCGCCATCGCCGCGATCCGCGGGCTCCAGACGCCGCAGGCCACGACGACGACCTCGGTGCGGATGTCGCCCTGGAGCGTTCGGACCCCCGAGACGCGTCCGCGTTCGACGTCGATGCCGACGACCTCGTTGTTCGCCGAGATCGTGAGCGCGCCCATCGCCTGCGCCTGCTCGCGCATGAGCGTCCCCGCGCGCAGCGAGTCCACGACGCCGACGCCCGGCGTCGAGAAGCCGCCGAGGATCACGGCGTCGTCGACGAACGGCACGAGCTTCCTCACCTCGGCCGGCGTCAGGAGCTCGACGGGCTCGATGCCCCACGACGCGGCGGAGGTGACGCGGCGCTTGAACTCCTCGACGCGCTCGGGCGTCCGGGCCACCTCGATGCCTCCGCTCTGCGTGAACACGCCGAGCTCCCGGTACTGGCGGACGCTGTCGAGCGTGAACGCGGTCATCTCCTTCGAGTGGTCCACGAGGAAGATGAAGTTCGACGCGTGGCCGGTCGAGCCGCCGGGGTTGGGCATCGGACCCTTGTCGATGAGGACCAGGTCCCGCCATCCGAGGCGCGCGAGATGGAACGCCATGCTGTTGCCGACGATGCCGGCGCCGACGACGACGGCACGGGCCTGCTCAAGCATGGCGCGCAGTCTTGCAGGTCACCGGCATGGCGGACAACGCGGCGATCGCGCGAGCGGGCTCACCCGGACGTGTACTGGTACGCGGACACGCGACCTCCCGTGAGCGCGACCATCCACCCCTGGAGGCGTCCCTGCCCGTACTCGCTCCCCGGGTTGAAGCAGGGTGTTCGGCCGATCCGGTAGCGGCCGGGCGACTCGTGGATGTGGCCGTGGAGGCCCACGACGGGCTGGTATCGCGAGACGGCGTCCCGGACGGCGACGCTCCCCCCGCCCGTCGTGAGGAACTGCCCTCCCGAACGCACCGGCCGCGGCAGCTCGCCGGGGACAATCTCGAGCTTCAGGCACGTGTCGATCGAGCTGTCCTTCGGCGGGCAGTGGAGGTTGAACACGCACCGGGCAGGGTCGGGGACCCTCGCCGCCTGCTCCTCGATCGCGCCGGCGATCTCCTCCTCGCTCGCCTCCCTCGGCGTGTCCCACGGGGTGACCGTCGACAGCCCGACGGTGATCATCGTGTGCTCGCCGTCGAGCTCGACGACCCGCCCCTCGCAGGACACGACCGCCGCGCCCGCATGCCGGTCGAGCTCCTCGAGGACGCTCGGCTCGTCGTCGTTGCCCCCTGTCACGTAGAGGTGCACGCCCTCGGGCAGCCGCTCCTCGGCGAGCCCCAGCCACCGGCGAAGGCGCTCGGACGCGAGCTCGTGGAACAGCGCCTTCACGCGCAGGGGATCGCGGCGGGCGATCGCGTGCTCGTCCGGGTCCATGACGGTCCAGTAGAAGCCGGCGGTCTCCACGCGCCTCGTGAACCTCGGCAGCTCGCTCTCCTCGAGCTCGTGCTCCCTGCCGAGGAACGTCGTGCGATACCTCCCGCCGTCTCGCACGATCGGCAGGAGCGCCTTGCCCATGAGGTCGCCGCCGAAGACGAGGGCATCGACGCGGTAGAACGTCGCGGCCTTCAGGAACTTCCGCCACGTGTCCTCGGAGCCGTGGAGGTCGGCCGCGAAGAACAGCCTCGTCCCCTTCGCCTTCGACCGGCGCACCACGCGGCTCACCCCAGATGCACGACGACGGTCTTCAGCTCGGTGAGTCGCTCCATCGAATACCGGCCGCCGACGCGCCCGACCCCGCTCGCCGACCCCGCCCGGCCCCCGAACGGCAGGTGCGACTCCCAGTAGTTCGTCCCCTCGTTCACGTTCACCCACCCGCAGCGGACTCGTTCGGCGAATCGCAGCCCTCGGGCGAGATCGCGCGTGAACACGGCGGCGAGCAGCCCGTACTCGGATCCGTTCACGAGACGGACCGCCTCGTCCTCGTGCGCGATCGTCGAGACCGGCACGACCGGCCCGAACGTCTCGTGCCGTGCGATCTCCATCTCGTCGGTGACGCCGTCCAGCACGGTCGGCTCGAAGAACAGGCCGGTGCCGAACCCGGATCCCCGCTCGCCGCCGGCGAGCACGCGCGCGCCCCGATCCGCCGCCTCGCGCACGTGGCGCTCGGTCTTGTCGGCGACCGGGTCGTTGTTCAGCGGACCCATCGTCGTCGCGTCGTCGAACGGGTCCCCGAGCCGGATCCGATCGGCCACCGCGGCCGTGAGCTTGGCCAGGTACGCCTCGTGCGCCGCGGCATGGACGAGGATCCGTTCGCCGGCGGTGCAGCTCTGCCCGGCGTTCAGGAAGCAGGCCGTGAGCGTCGCCTCGACCGCGGCGTCGAGGTCCGCGTCCTCGAGCACGACGAGGGGCCCGTTCCCGCCCATCTCGAGGAGCAGCTCCTTGCCGGCCGCGCGCTCGGCGACGCGTCGCCCCGTCGCGATCGAGCCGATGAACCCGACGGCGGCCGTGCTCGGGTGCGCGGCGATCTCGTCGCCGACCACCGGCCCCGGTCCGGTGACGAGGTTGAACACGCCCGGCGGCAGGTCGGCCGCCGCGACGCACTCGGCCAGTCGCACGGCGCACACGCTCGTCGAGGGCGCCGGGGCGAGCACGACCGCGTTCCCGTAGGCGAGCGCGGGCGCGACGATCTCGGCGGGCATCGTGTAAGGCCAGTTCCACGGGCTGATCACCCCCACGACGCCGCGCGGAACGCGGTACAGGAGGACCCGCTTGCCGGCGTCGACCGACGGCGGCATGAGCCCGTCCGCGCGCACGGCGTCGGCCGCCGCCATCTCGAAGTACGACACGAGCTCGTCGACCTCGTCGTACGCCTCGGCCCGCAGCGGCTTGCCCTGATCGAGCGCGAGCGTTCGGGCGAGGTCGTCGCGGCGGCGTTCGATTTCGGCCGCGACCCGGCGCATCGCCCGTGCCCGATCGAACGCCGAGCGCGCCGCCCATGCCTCCCAGGCTCCGCCCGCCGCGGCGATCGCCCGCCCCGCGTCCTCGCGCGTGCCCTCGGGCACCGAGGCGATCACCTCGCCGGTCGAGGGCGAGGTCGCATCGAAGGTCGCCCCGCTCGTCGAGGCGACCCACTCGCCGCCGATGAGCATCCTCAGCTCGTCCGCCACCGACCCTCCCGACGCGGGAGGCGGCCGCTCGGGCCGCCTCCCGTCACGCCGCCGAACCGAACCGCTACTCGACCGGGATCTCCTCGTAGATCGCCTTCAGGTCGATGCCCTGGCGTTTGCGATACACGCGCGCGACCACGTAGATCACGATCGCGAGCAGGTACATCGACCCCATGAAGTACAGGGAATCCCTGTTGTTGACCGCGTAGAGGTCGTTCGTGAACCAGTGGTACAGGTTGAACCCGAGGAACAAGGCGGTGAGGAACCCGGCGACCGAGATCAGCGGGAGACCGAAGACCTTGATCCGCCCGATCGGCGAGTTCTCGAACAGCTGCTTCTTTCGGAACGGCAGGATGATCGCCGCGATCGAGGTCCCGAAGAACGTCACGGCGATCACGAGCGTGGCGTCGAGGATGTACGTGGCGAAGTTGCTCGTGTACGCGTACAGCGCCCCGACGATGATCGACGGCACGAGCATGAGGATGAGCGCCCAGATCGGGACGTGTCGCCGTTCGGAGACGTCGGCCACCTTCTCCGGCAGGATCCGGTCGAACGCCGCCGCGAAGATCATCCGC
>DATBLA010000208.1:0-4515 GCA_036555645.1 Actinomycetota bacterium | reverse complement strand
GATCGAAGCCGGGGGGTGCTGCTAGGCTTTCAAGCGCGTCAGGGAACAACAGGGCGGCCCCCGCGAGGGGGTGGGTTCATTGCTAAAGAGCCCACAAGTGTTCCGAGCCACCTGGCGCATCCGAGGAGACGCTCGCCACGTGCGGGCGTTTCTTCCTTTTCCGGTCGGTTCGAACGGCGGTCTCACCCCCGAGCCCAGATCTCCCAGTCCGAGACGCGGACGAACCCGAGCCGCTCGTAGAGCGAACGCGCCATCTCGCTCGGGTGGAGCCAGGCGAGGTCGGCCTCGGGGAACGCGCGCGCGGCGGTGACCGTGAGCGCCGCACCCAACCCGCGCCGCCGCGCGCGCGGGGCCACGCCGACGCCGAAGATGCCGACCGCCCCCGCGTGGAGATGCGCCGCGGCCATCCCCACCGGCTCCCCGTTCTCGCGCGCGAGGAACCATCGCGCGTCGGGGGCCTCGTGCACCGAGCGCGCGTAGAAGCCCTCCGCGACCTCGGGAGGGTCCTCGAACGAGGATTCGTCCACGACGCCGATGCCCTCGCCCTCGACGATCGGTTCGATCCGAACCCCGTCCGGTGTCGGGACGTCGGTGAGGTCGGCGATCTCGACTGCCATGCCCGGCCGGCCGAACAGGCGCTCGAGGCCGGCGGCCCTCACGGCCTCGTCCACGGCCGGGTGACGGCCCCCCTGAAGGTTCAGGCCGAACCCGAGGCCGCGCTGCCGGTAGACGGATCCCGCGGCGGCGATCGCCGCCGCCGGATCCTCGGGCGCCCGCTCCACCAGGACCCCGTTCAGCTCCGGCGCGGGCACGTCCGCGAAGCAGAGCGCGAGCCCGTCCCGCACCACCACCTCCGCGCCGGGTACGTTCCGGCGTCGCTGCCGCTCCGCCTCCACGTACCCCAGCGCGATCCGCTCCGCCACGTCTTCCATCGGGCGAGTCTCGCACGCGGGTAGGCTCCTCCGATGCTTCCGGTCCGCGCGATCGTCGTCGACTTCGACGGCACCGCCAACACGCACGACGTGTCCGAGCACCTGCTCGACGCGTTCGGCGACCCCTCGTGGCCGATCTACGACGAGAAGGTCGACGCCGGCGAGATGGGCCTCCGTGAGGCGATGCACATCCAGGCCGCGATGCTCCGCGGCACCCGCGAGGAGATGCTCGCGCACGCGCTCGAGCACTGCCCGCTCGACCCCACGTTCCCGCCGTTCGTCGCGTGGGCGGCCGGGCACGGCGTCCCGGTCTCGCTCGCGTCCGACGGGTACGGCTTCTACATCGACCCGATCCTCGAGGCATCGGGCCTGTCGGGCCTCGAGGTCATCACGAACGAGATGACGTTCGCCGGCAACGGTGGCCCGCCGGCGTTGAGCCACCCGAACGGCCATCCAGTGTGCATCGGATGCGGTACGTGCAAGATGCTTGCGGTGCAACGGACACGCGCGGATGCCCGCCCGGTGGCGTTCGTGGGCGAGGGCCAGTCGGATCGCTACGGCGCGCTCTACGCCGATCTCGTGTTCGCGAAGCTCGCGCTCGTGCCGATCTGCGAGCACGACGGCGTCCCGTTCCTTCCGTACGAGACGTTCGACGACATCCGCGACGCCCTCGAGAGACTCGACGGACCGCCGGGCGCCGTCGCGCCCGCCGTGTGTCCGGGATGGACGACCCCGTGAAGCTCCCCGAGGGCTACCGCTCGAAGGCCGCGTCCATGGACGACGCCGAGGCCGCGACGATGCTCATCGCCGCCGGCGAGCTCGACGCGGACGGCATGGTCGAGGTGGAGGTCGAGGACGTTCGCTCGCTCTGGAGCCGGCCGAGCTTCGACCCCGCCAGAGACGCGCTGCTCGTGGTGCGCGGCGACGAGCCTGCCGCGTGGGCGATGGTCGATCAGGGACGGCGCTTCGACGCGGACGTGCATCCGGCTCATCGAGGCCTCGGGATCGGCGCGGCGCTGCTCGACTGGGTCGAGGAGCGAGCGCGCGCGGCCGGTGCATCACGCGTCGGGCAGACCTTCACCGACGCGAACACCGGCGCCATCGAGCTGTTCCGGAGTCGCGGGTACTTCCCGCTCTGGGAGTCCTGGATCCTGCAGATCTCGCTCGAACAGGAGCTGCCGCCCCCGAAGCATCCCGACGGCATCACGATCCGCGCGTACAAGCCCGGCGCCGACGATCGGGCCGCGTACGAGGTCATCGAGACGGCGTTCTCCGAGTGGGGGGATCGAACGCCCACGACGTTCGAGGACTGGGCCGCGGCGATCCCGCACCACGGCTCGTTCGTGCCGGACGTCTCCAAGGTCGCGCTCGACGGTGAACGCATCGTCGGCGTCGTGATCGCGTTCGACTACACCGTCGAGGGCTGGGTGCAGCAGCTCGCGGTCGACCGCGCGTACCGAGGCCGAGGGATCGGCGGCGAGCTCATGCGGGAGGCCTTCCGCGGCTTCAAGGCCCGCGGCCGCACGACGTCCGGGGTGAATACGGACTCACGGACGGGCGCGCTCGGAATGTACGAGCGCGTGGGGATGCATCTCCGCCGCACGTACACGCGTTGGGCGAAAGACCTGAACTAGCAGCTACTCGGCCGACTCTCCGGCACGGACCTCGATCACGCCGTCGAGCGACTGCAATCCCTCGACGAGGCCGTCGACCGAGCGCGATCCCTCGACCTCGAACCGAACCGCGACGACGGCGCGATCCGTATCCGAGCGCGCGACGTCGAGATCGGAAATGACGTAGCCGATGCCCGTCGCCTGCGACAACACCCGTCGGAGCACGCCTTCACGATCTCGGTACGACACCTCGATCGCCGTCAGCGAGCGGCGGGAGGGCGGGAGGAGCCGCACGAGCGGCGAGTACACGTAGGCCACGATCAGATGCGCGCAGGTCGCGCCGATCGCCAGCGGCACGAGTCCGGCGCCGGCAGCCAACCCCACGGCGGCTGTGAGCCAGACCGCGGCGGCCGTCGTAAGCCCCCGCACGCCGGCCCGCTTCACGAAGATCACCCCGGCGCCGATGAACCCGATCCCGGACACGACCTGGGCGGCGACCCGAGAGGGATCCAGGTTGACCGTCCCCTCGGAGACCACGTCGCTGAACCCGAACTTGCTGACGAGCACGAAGACGGCCGCGCCCACACCGACGAGCGTGTGCGTCCTTAGCCCTGCGCTCTTTTGTCGAAGCTCCCGCTCCAATCCGATGACCGACGAGAGGAGGAACGCCACGCCAAGCAGCGCGAGTTGGTGGGACCATTCCATCTTCAGAGCCTATCCACTCAGAGGCCGGGAGCGGTGGCCGCGGGATTCGAACCCGCGAGAGGATTGCTCCCCTACACGCTCTCCAGGCGTGCCCCTTCGTCCGCTCGGGCAGGCCACCGCGGTCGAGTCTACGGAACGCGACTTCACAGGGCCTCGTGCCAACGCACGGTCCCGGCGAGCGACCGCGCGCGGTCGTCGAGCGGCGCAATCTGAAAGTGCTCCTCGAGGATCACGAGGCCGTTCGTTCGTGGGCCGCCGGCGGCGGGATTCCGCAAGCCGAACGTCGAGGCGGCGACGAAGCCGAACCGGCCGTAGTAGGCCGGGTCTCCCAACAGGATGACCGCCGGCTCGCCTCTCACGCCCGCTTCATGCAGTCCGGCGCGAACGAGCCGCGAGCCGACGCCTCGACGCTGATGGTCGGGATGCACGCCGATCGGACCGAGCAACGCCACTGAGCTCTCGCCGACCCAGGCGCGGCTGAACTGCGCGTGGCCGACGATCTCGCCGTCGAGCTCCGCGACGAGCGCGAAGGAGTCGGGCTCCTCGCGGATCGCCCGGATCGCGGTGACGATGTCGTCGGCAGGTCCGCCGTCGCGACCACTCGAGAAGGCGAGCCGTTCGACCTCGAGGGAAGCCTCACGATCCCGATCGATCTCCCGCCTGATAGCCATCATCGATGACACGGCGCAGAGCGTACGAGCGATCGCGGCACCGCCTCCGAACGGGGATCGCATCCGAGAAAAGCGGCGACGTAGGCTTGTCGCGACATGACCGACGCCTCGACCCTCGAACGGGCGCGAACGGCGCTTGCGGACCACGCGTGGAAGGACGCCTTCGAGGCGTTCTCCTCCTTGCCGGCCCGGGACCTCGATGCCGAGGACCTGGAGCGGCTCGGCGAGGCCTCGTGGTGGAGCGCCCACCCGGCCGAGAGCCTCGAGGCGTTCGAGCGCGCGTACGCCGCCTACCTCGCGGAAGGGAACAAGCGCCGCGCGGCAATCGTGGCGCTCCGGATTGGGTTGGAGTACGCCGACCGCTCGGAGGAGGTCCTCTGGCGCGCGTGGGAGCGTCGCGCTCTTCAGGCGATCGAGGACGAGCCCGACTGCGTCGAGCGAGGGTGGGTGGAGATCGCGCTCGTGCGGTCGAGCTTCGACAAAGGCCCCCAGGAGGCCATGCGACACGCCGACGCGGCGCTCGAGATCGCGCAACGATACGGCGACCGTGATCTCGAGGCATTCGCGCACACGGCCCAGGGCGGCATCCTCGTC
>DATBLA010000207.1:0-2185 GCA_036555645.1 Actinomycetota bacterium | reverse complement strand
TGCGTCCTCGTCGCGGTCGACGGAGACGTCGTCGGGGCGCTCGTGCTCGACGACCCGATCCGGCCCGACTCCCCGCGCGTCATCCGCACGCTCCGCCGCGCGGGCATCGAGCGCGTGGTCATGGTCACCGGCGATCACCCCGACGTGGCCGAGTCCGTGGGGATCGCGCTCGGGGTCGACCGCATCCTGTCCGAGCGGGATCCGGCCGACAAGGTCGATGCCGTGAAGGCGGAAGGGGAGGCGGGCTCGACGATCATGGTCGGCGACGGCGTGAACGACGCGCCCGCGCTCGCGGCCGCCGACGTCGGGATCGCGATGGGGGCCAGGGGAGCGACGGCGTCCTCCGAGGCCGCCGACGTCGTGCTCATGGTCGACCGGCTCGACCGGGTGGCCGAGGCGATGCGGATCGCCACGCGGTCGCGCTCCATCGCGCTGCAGAGCGTCCTGGCAGGGATGGCGCTGTCGTTCGTCGCGATGATCCTGGGCGCGTTCGGGCTCCTCCAGCCGGTCGGGGGCGCGCTCGTCCAGGAGGCGATCGACGTCGCGGTGATCGTGAACGCGCTCCGGGCGCTTCGTCCGGATCGCCGGTCCCGCGGCCGGTCGGGACCCCGCTCGGACGTCGGCGCGCGCTTCCGCGCCGAGCACAAGGAGTTCGTCCCTCACCTGCAACGGATCCGGACGGTCGCGGACCGGCTCGAGACGTACTCGACCCCGGAGCTCATGACCGAGCTCGAGCAGATCCGGTGGTTCCTCCTCGAGCGCCTCGTCCAGCACGAGAAGGAGGAGGAGGCGGCGGTGTACCCGGTCGTCGCCGAGCTGCTGGGCGGCGAGGACCCGATGAGCACGATGGAGCGCGCGCACATGGAGATCGAGCACCTGGCGCGGGTCTTCGGCCACCTGCTCTCGGACCTGCCGGCCGAGGGACCGGGGCCGGAGGACCTCGTCGACCTTCGGCGCGTGCTCTACGGGCTGCACGCGATCCTTCGCCTGCACTTCGCCCAGGAGGAGGAGGCCTACTCGTGGCTCGCTGCCGACCACGACCACGAGGAGATCGTCGCGGCCGCGCGCTGATCAGTCGGGCAGCGGCGCGTCCGGCTCGCCGGCCGGGAGCCAGACCTGGAACGAGGCGCCGCCGCCCTCGCGGTCGTGCACCCAGGCCCGCCCGCCGTGCAGCTCCGCGAAGCGCGCCACCAGCGTGAGGCCGATCCCGACGCCGGGGGAGTACTCGCTCGCGCCGAGGCCGCGCTGGAACGGCTGGAAGATCGCCTCGCGGATCGCCGGCGGCACGCCGGGCCCCTCGTCCTCGACCACCAGGAGCACCCCACCGCCCTCGGGGCCGACGCGGACCCACAGCCTCGTCCCCGCCGGTGTGTGCCGCACGGCGTTCGAGAGCAGGTTCTCCAGGATCCGCTCCACCTTGGCGGCGTCGACCCGGGCGAACACCTCGGACGAGCGCACGTCGACCTCGCGCCCGGATACCACCTCGGACTCCTCGACGACCCGGCGCGCGAGCGCCCCCACGTCGATCCAGCGGAGCTTCGGCTCCACGATGCCACGTGACAGCCGCTCGAGGTCGAGCAGGTCGGTCACCATCCGGTCGAGCTTGCGGGCGTTCGTCGCGATCCTCGCCGCGAGGTCGCGGGCGTCCTCGGGGGGCAGGCCCTCCTGTCGCTCGAGCGTCACGGCCAGGCCGAGGATCGCGGCGAGCGGGGTGCGCAGGTCGTGAGAGACCGCCTGCAGGAACGTGTTCTTCAGCTCGTCGAGCGCCCGAAGCTCGGCGGCCTCCTGCCGCTCGGCCTCGAGCTCGCGCTCGAGGTGCTCGGTGTCCATCCGCCGGGTGATGTCGAACATCACGCCCTGCCAGAACCTCGGCACCCCGTCGTCGTCGCGGACGAGCCTTGACTCGTCGTGGACCCACCGAACGCGGCCGTCACGCCCGACGATCCGGTACTCGATGACGAACGGCTCCCCGGTGGCGTCCGAGTGCTGGTTCTGCTCCCGGACACGGTCGCGGTCCTCCGGATGGACCACCTGGAGCCACTGCTCGGGCGGTCCGGTCAGCTCCTCGGGCTCGAAGCCCAGGAGGTCGCGCGCCTGTGGGCTCATGTAGACGATGCCGCCGTCGGTGTCGCGGATCGACTCGGTGTACGCGATCGCCGGGAGGTTCTCGACCAGGCCCTGGTAC
>DATBLA010000206.1:0-8485 GCA_036555645.1 Actinomycetota bacterium | reverse complement strand
GTGGTTCGCACGCCCGGCGACGCGTACGCGGGCGAATCCATGGTCGAGGCGATCGCGGCCGACCGCCACGCGGAGGTGCTCGAGAGCGTTCGGCGCTCCTTCGACTGGGCGTGGAGCGCGTGACCGCTCGGCGACCGTGAGGTTCCGCCACATCGATCGCGGGGGGCGCTTCGTGCGGGTCGCGGACCCGGCGTGGCGCCGGCCGCTCGACGGGAGCTTCGCGGCCACACGCGGGGCGCGCTGGAACCCACCCGGATCGTTCCCGGTCGTCTACCTCTGCTCGAGCGTGGACATCGCCCGCGCGAACGTGCTTCGCCGCTTCGAGGGCCTGCCCTACGCGCCGCTGGACCTGCAGCCCGAGCGGCGGCCGGTCCTCGTCGAGACCGACGTCCCGAGCCATCGCGCGGTCGACGTCGTCACCGATGCCGGATGCCGGGCGGCCGGCCTGCCCGAGACGTATCCGCGCGATGCCGACGGCACGGAGGTGGGCTGGGACCGATGCCGCTCGGTCGGCGAGGCCGCCTGGGAACAGGATGAGCCCTCGATCGCGGCCAGGAGCGCCGCCGCGCGCCCGGCGGACGTCGGGGACGAGCTCGCGTGGTTCGTTCGCGGGAGCGCCGGCCGGCTCAAGGTGACGCGGCGCCGCGCGTTCGACGACTGGTTCGCCTGAGCACGGCTTCACGCCCCGGCCGTGCCGGTGGATGATGGGACCTCGCACCCGGCCGGGAGGTGAGCACGATCCCCGACCTCGAAACGGCAGAGCTCGGCACGTCCGACAAGGTGTTCGCCGGGTACTCCGCGCCGTTCGTCTACGACGCGCCAGATGGGAAGAAGATCGAGCAGACGATCTGGGGCGACTTCGTGGGGCTGCTCGGTGATCCAGACGGGGACTGGGTCGAGGTTCGGGCTCGCGGGGCGAACGGCTGGATGCGGTGCGCCGAGCTCCAGGCCGAGCGCTTCCTCGACGTGAACTTCGTCGACGTCGGACAGGGCGACGGGTGCTTCATCGTCACCCCCGCCGACCGCTTCCTGCTCGTGGACGCCGGCCTCGACGACAACATGCTTCGGTACCTCAGCTGGCGCTTCAACCTGCGCGCGCACCCCTGGTGGACGATCGAGTTCGATGCCGCGGTCCTCACGCATCCGGACGCCGACCACTACCGCGGCTTCACGAACCTCGTGGAGTCGGGGCGGTTCCATTTCGGCGCGCTGTACCACAACGGTCTCGTCGACCGGGCCGGCGCCGGGCTCGGCGAGGTGCACGAGATCGACGGCGTCCGGTATCAGACCGACGTCGTCGAGGATCTGGACGATCTACGTCGCGTGCTCGACGATCCCGAGGCGATCGGGAAGGCCTGGTACCCAAACCTCCTGAAGACCGTCGTCGACGGAGCCCACGCGACGGACGTCGCGATGCTGTCGGCCGGGTCGTTCGTGCCGGGCTACGAGGAGGACGAGCCGCTCTCGATCCAGGTCCTGTCGCCGGTGCCCGAACGCGTCGAGGTGCCGACCGGGGCGGACGGCACCGAGGAACGCACGGTGCTCCGCAGACTCGGCGACGACGGCGTCACGAAGAACGGTCACTCGGTGACGCTTCGCCTGCGCTACCGAGACGTGAGTGTGCTCCTCACCGGCGATCTCAACGGCGCGTCCCAGCGCTACCTGCTCGAGCACTACACGGGGTTCGATCCCCGCTCCGTGGACGACGACGACGAGCGGGAGCAAATGATCGCGTCGGCGCGCGCCGTCTTCGGTTCGGATGCGGCGAAGAGCTGCCATCACGGGAGCGCCGACTTCCTCGACGAGTTCCTGGGCGGCATCGATGCGCTCGTCACGGTCGTGAGCAGCGGCGACGACGAGCCCTTCGCCCACCCGCGGCCGGACGCCCTCGGAGCGTTCGGCAAGTGGGGACGGGGAACGCGGCCGCTCATCTTCAGCACCGAGCTCGCGCGCTCGCCGAACGAGAACGTGAAGGAGCCGGCGTCGCTGCGGCGCGAGATCGAGGAGCTCGAGTCCGAGCTGCTCGCCGCCGCCACCGAGGCCGAGCGCGACGAGGTCCGCGAACGGATCGGCGAGCGCCTCGGGACGCTCGAGCGCTCGATCGCCGTCTACGGCCTCATCAACCTGCGAACCGACGGACACCGCATCGTCATGGCGCAGAAGCTCGAGCGGCCGTCGCCGAGCGGCGTGAAGTGGGACGTCCACCGGTTCGAGCCGAAGGACGGCGTGCTCCAGTACGTGCGCGGCTCGTGACGGTCGCTCAGGATCCCGCGTCGACGATGCGATAGACCGGCCCGAGCAGCGACAGCACGTACAGCTCGCCGTCGCCGTCCTGCCCGAACGATGCCACGCTCGCGACGCGCGGCCCGATGGCGCGGACCGGCCCCGCCCGCCCGTCGCGCGGGACGAACGCCTGGAGCCGGCTGAAGCAGAAGTCCGCGTAGATGTACGCGCCGACGAGATCCGGGATCTCCGATCCCCGATAGACGTACCCGCCGGTCACCGCGCATGCGCCCGTGTGCGGGTACTCGTGCACCGGGAAGATCGCATCCTCGAGCGCCCCGCTCCCCTCGAACGGCTGCGTCCCCTCGAACCGGTTCCACCCGAAGTTGCTCCCACCCGGCGAACCGGCGGGTTCGAGGTCGATCTCCTCCAACGCGCTCTGCCCGACGTCGCCGATCCACAGATCGCCGGTCTCGCGGTCGAACGTGTACCGCCAGGGGTTGCGCAACCCGGTCGCCCAGATCTCCGGCAGCGCGTTGCCGTCGCCGACGAACGGGTTGTCGGGCGGGATGCCGTACGGGTCGCCGCCCGAGGGCCTCGGCGAGATCCGCAGCATCTTGCCGAGCGGGGTCGTGAGCGTCTGGGCGTTGTCGGACGGGTCGCCGGCGCTGCCGCCGTCGCCGAGCCCGATGTAGAGGTACCCGTCCGGACCGAACGCCAGGTTGCCGCCGTTGTGGTTCGAGAAGGGCTGCTCGACGAACAGGAGCTCGCGCCGCGACCCGAGGTCGACACCGTCCGCGCCGAACCGGTACTCGACGACGCGCGTGTCCTCCCCGACGTCGGTGAAGTTCGCGTACAGGAACCGGCCGTCGGGCGAGAACGCGATGCCGAGCAGCCCCTGCTCGCTGCCGAGCGAGACCTCGTCCGAGATGTCGAGGACGACCTCCGGCTCCGAGCCATCGCGGACCGCGACGACCCGCCCGACCTTCTCGGCGACGTACAGCGCGTCGTCGTCCGGACGCACGGCCATCGCGAGCGGCTGCTCGAGCTCGGCCACGGGCTCGAGGCGGATCCCCGCGCGGGCGAAGTTCCCGGTCGGGGGCGAAGAGGCACCGGTCGGACCCGTCGGTCCCGTCGGCTCCGTCGGACCGCTCGGCGATGTCGTCGTGGGTCCGCTCGGCGACCCGCTCTCCCCGTCCGTCCCGCTCGACTCGCAGGAGGTTGCGAGGAGGGAACCGGCCACGACGAGGGCGCCGGCGCCTCGAAGCCAGGCTCGTGGGGCGCCGGTCGCACGTCCGCTCGTCGCCGATCGGCGGCGGGTCACCCGGTCAGGCTATCGGCCCTCTGCCGTTTGCGACGGATCGCGATCGCGCCGCCCGCCCCGAGCAGCACGGCCGCCCCGATCACGATCGCCGACCACGTCACCGCGTTCGTCCTCGGCGGGGGCGCCACCGCGATCGGTTGCACGTCCGCGGCCGGCGACGTGACGAGCGTGACCGGACCCGCCGCGGTCGTCGCCACGCTCGCGCCGGCCGACCCGTCACCCACGACGATCGCGGCGACCATCCCGGGGTGGTAGGTGCACACGTACGGGTAGACGCCCGAGTCCGAGAAGCGGTACGTCATCGGGTCGGACTTGCGACGCAACACGTCGTAGCCACCCCAGGTCCCGTTCGCGCCGAGCACGGTATGCGGCGCACGGTCGCGATTCGTGAACGTGACCGTCTCGCCCACCGCCACGCGCAGGACCGTCGGCGAGAAGCAGTAGTCGCGGATGGTCACGGCCGACCCGGCCTCGTCCGTCACCGGTTTGCCGCAGCCGCCCCCGCCGCTCGCGGAGGCCGTCACCGGTGAGAGGAGCAGCGTGCCGAGGAGCGCGAGCGCCGCCACCCCGATCCCTCGTCGAACCCCGCCGTTCCGGTTCATGCGAGCCTCCCTCGCCTCGATCCCACGACCGAACGACCGGACGGGGTGCCGGTTGGTTCCCTCCCGAACGCCACCGGCCCCCTCAGCGCGGTACAACCGGGGCGATGCGCGCGAGCGACGAGACGGGGCACGGTGATCGAGCCGCGAGGGCGGCCGTCGCGACGACGTTCGCCGTCCACGCCGTCATGGCGGGGACGCTCGGGCCGTGGATCCCGTCGCTGAAGGCCGGGGCTGGCCTCGATCCGGGGGGACTCGGTCTGGCCCTGGCCGCGTTCGCGGGCGGTCTCGTGGTGGGGACCCGGCTCGCCGATCCGGCGACGCGGCGAGTGGGCGGCCGCGCCCTGATCCGGATCGCCATCCCCGCGCTCGGCACCTGCCTGGTCGTGCTTCCGCTCGCCGAGAGCCTGGCCGCGCTGTCGGGCGCGTTCCTCGCGTTCGGCCTCGTGAGCGGCCTCATCGACGTCGCGATGAACGCCGAGGCGGTCGACGTCGAGGCCCGGTTCGGGCGCCCGATCATGTCGGTGCTCCACGGCACGTGGAGCGTGTGCGTGTTCGTCGGCGCCGCGCTCGCCGCCGTAGGCGTCGCCGCCGGGATCCCGATCGAGCTCCACGTCGCGCTCGTCGCCATCGTCCTCGTGGCGGTGAGCGCGCCGATGCTCTCCCGGCTACCCGTGGCCCGGCCCCCGAGTCACGAGGACCCGGTGGCCGCGAGCGCGGGACGATCCAGGGGCCGGATCGCGGCCCTGTGCCTGCTCGCCGCCGCCGCCTTCCTCACCGAGGGCATCGCCGTCGACTGGAGCGCCGTCTACCTGCGCGAGTCGATCGGCGCGGCCGCCGGGACGGCCGGGCTCGCCGTGGTCGCCTTCTCGGCAGGGATGGCGGTGTCGAGGTTCGCGGGGGACCGCGTCGCGGCCAGGGTGGGCGCGGCGAGGCTCGCTCGGGCCGGCGCCGCGGCCGGCGCCGTGGTCCTCGTCGCCGCGCTCGCGGTGGGCGGGGCGGCCGCATCGATCGTCGCGCTCGGCATCCTCGGGCTCGGTTTGGGCCCGATCGTGCCGTTCGCCTTTCGCGCCGCGGGCGGGATCGGCCGCGCGCCGGGGCGGACGGCGCTCTCCGTCGTCGTCACCGCCGGCTACGTCGGCTCGATCCTCGGCCCGGTCGCCTTCGGCTTCCTCGCCGATGGGGCCGGGTTCGCGACGGCGTTCGCGGTGCCGATCATCGCGTGCGCCGCGGCGGTCGCGACCGCGCAGGCGATCCGCGGCTGAGGAGGCGGTGGAGGGCGCGATCTCGCGCCCTCCACCGGTCGGCTATCCGGCGAGCGGCAGCTCGAAGGCCTGTCCGTCGAGCGGCGCCGTCGGCGCGATCCCGAGCAGATCCAGGATCGTCGGCAGGATGTCGACGTTCGTGATCGGCGCGTCGAACACCGTCGGCGCGAGGCCCGGCCACGAGAACAGGATCGGGATCGACTGGATGTCCTGCTGGTGACCGCCGTGGTCACCCTCGACGCTGTACGTCGTCCGGTTCTTCAGCAGCGCCACCGCGTCCGGCCCGTACGGAGCCGCCATCGTGTTCACGAGGCGCTGTCCGTTCTTCGTGAACCAGTCACGCTCGGCCTTCGTCATCGACTTCGACACCCAGTCGGACACGAAGGCGTTCTGCGCGTCGTTCAGGGTGAACGTGGCGATGGCCGAGGGCAGCGACCGCATCGCCTTGGCCGCCTCCTTCTTCGCCTTGCCCGAGGCATCCTTCAGGTACACCGCGACGTGGGCGTCCTGGTACGAGAACGCGAGGTTGTCGCCGATCCTGGCGGCGAGGTCGGCGATCGCCGGCGACGGAGCCAGGTAGCTCTCGTCGGCCCGCGTCCCGGTCTCGGCGCCGAAGTACCAGTTGAAGTCGCCGCGTCCGGGGCCGTCGATGCCGTGGAACGTGTCGGCCTGGGTCATGCCGTGGTCCGCCGAGACGACGATGAGCGTCTCGTCCAGCAGTCCCTCGACCTCGAGCTCATCGAGGATCCGTCCCACCTGCTCGTCGACCGTCTCGAGCGCGCCGGGCAGGTGGATCATGTCGTCCACCGAGCCCTCGTCGCCCGTCACGTCGTCGTCGGGTCCCCACATGTGCGCCATCTTGTCCGCACCGGCGAGACCCACGAACAGGCCGCGCCAGTCGTCGTCGTCCGCGTCGAGGAAGTCCGAGCGCATGACCTCGAGCGCCGCGTCGGCGGACCACACGTCGCCGCCGAGGCGCGTCTGGTCGAACCCCGGCACGAACCGATTGCCGTCGAGCGGATACATCTGCGCCGGTGAGGTCGTCGCGGTCCCGTAGCTCTCGAGCGAGTCGACGTAGAAGCGGCTGCACGCCGCGTCCATCGCCGTCGGGACGTTCACGCCGCGCGGGAACCGCCACCGCTGCAGGATGCCGTCGCACGTGATCCCCGGCGAGCTGAGCCGGGCCATCCCGATGACGACGTCGTTCGCGTCGGCGGGTTGCCCCACGCCGCACGCCGACCGGTCCTTCGTGGCGACCGAGACGAACCGCGCGTCGCCGTCGCCCTCGAGGGAGCCGAGGTAGTCCTCGAGCTTCGGATACCCGGTGGCGAGCAGCGCGAAGTCGCTGCAGGACGCGCTCGACATCACGTAGAGCGCGCCGGGTCCGCCGCCCAGCCGGTTGTTCACGTCGCGCAGGATCTCGTCCGACCAGCCCTGATGCTTGGGCAGGAGGCCGCTCGCGATCACGTTGTGACTGATCACGGTGATCGAGGCCATGTAGCCGACCTGCGAGCGCGTGAAGCTCACCCCGCCGTCCCTGAGCGCCCTCAGGTTCGGCAGGTCGAATCGGTCGAGGTAGTCCGCGCGCATCCCGTCGAGCACGAGCACGAGAACCCGCGACGGTCGCTCCGACACCTCCTGGGTCACCCGTTGCCGGGCCACCGCACCGGGAGCCGCGAGCACCGCGACGAGCGCGGCACACGCGAGGACGATGAGTCCCCTTCGTCGGTCCATTCCGCCTCCCCCCCTCGGATGCGGGTCGGGGCGCCCGCACCAGCGGTCTACAGCCCGGCGAGGGCGAGCGCAAACCGGGGAACCGGGGCCTATGCGGGGGTCGGCGAAGGGGGTGGAGGAGGGACGGCAGGCAGCGGGGCGGTGGCGTCGTCGCGGGCGCGCCGGGCCGCGACCCACAGGGCCCCGAGGCCCAGGATCGATCCGACCGTCCACGCCAGGCCGCCGAGGACCGGGACGAGCGCGACGGCGCGGGCGATCCCCCAGCCGGCGAGGAACGCGACGTTCCGAGACTTCGGCGGTTTCACGATCATCCGGCCGAACACGTGCACCCCGACCACGTACCCGACGGTGTCGATGAGCGCCAGCGCGAGCAGGAGGAACAGGCCGAGCGGGATCCCGACGATCGTCACCAGGAGCGCGACGGCCGCGATCGGCAGCAGGAAGAACACCAACGCGCCGAACCCGAACACCGCACCGGTCCGCGACTTCCTCGCCTCGTCGACGGCGGCGTCCAGCCGCGGCGCGAACACGAGCAGGAGCATGCCCAGGAGCAGCGTCGAGACCGAGTACCCGACCCACCACACGAGACGTCCGACGAACCAGTCCCCGGCGTCGAACCGCCAGGCAAACCCGTGGGACTCGCCCTGGACGGTCGCACCCGGCTCGATCACCGGCGGGCGGCGGCTCACGATGTCGCCCCCGACCTCCGCGCCCGAACGCACGACGACCCGGCCGTTGAACGCGACGACGTCCTCACGGACGGTGCCGGTGATCTCGACGCCACCGTTGAAGACCACGAGCGTGCCGTCGACGGTCCCGGCGATCCTGACTGGCCCGTTGAAGATCACGGACGACCCCACCGTCGAGCCCTCGGGGACGAGGAGCCCGCCGGTGACCACGACGACCTCGTCGGCGTCGGGGTCTTCGGTCGTCTCCTGCGCGAACGCGCCGGACACGAGGGCGATCGTCGCGACGGCGCCCGCGAGGACCGCGAGCAGCGTCCGCGTGGTGCGCGATCCGATCCGTCGTCGCATCATGGCCACCCTACGGGCCGTCGCTCGCACCCGGCAACGTGGCCGTGCGCACCCCTTCGTATACTCCGGCCTCGGTGTACCCGAAACGACTCACGCGACGGACGTTCATGAGCCGCTCCGCGGCGAGCGCGGCGGGACTCTTCCTCAGCTCGTGCTTCGGCGATCGCGTGTCCACCGCGCCGACGCCGCGTCCGACGTTCGGCTCGCCCGCGCCGACGATCGACACGCGGTGGCCGATCAAGCGCGTCGTCTACCTCATGCTCGAGAACCGGAGCTTCGACAACCTGTTCGGCCGCTTCCCCGGCG
>DATBLA010000205.1:0-9937 GCA_036555645.1 Actinomycetota bacterium | reverse complement strand
AGATCACGATGCCGACGCCGATCGATCCCCACAGGAAGATGAGCGTCACGACCGGCTTCACCCAGCCGGGATCGACGAGCCACAGGCGCTGCCAGCTCTCCAGGCCGAGCGCCTCGAGCGTGGCGTCGAGCGGCCCGTCGGGCGTGAGCATGAACGTGAACAAGATCCCGATCACGGCCGGCGAGACGACGGCCGGGAAGAAGTACACGGTGCGGAACGCCCCCGGGAACGGGACGCGTTCGTGGAGCAGGACCGCCAGGACGAGCGGCGCCAGGACGCCGAGCGGCAGGACCGTGACGAGGAAGAACGCCTGGTTGCGGAGGATCTGGAGGAACGCGGACGACTTCGCGAGCGTGAGGTAGTTGTCGACGCCGACGAACGGGCTCTCGAACCCGGGGTTCCAGGCCGTGAACGAGAAGACCACGACCGTGACCGTCGGGACGAGGATGACGAGCGCGAGAAGCACCGTGATCGGCGCGACGAACACGGTCTCGCGGACCTGAGCCCACCAGGAGCCCTCCTGCCGGGCGCCGCGGCGGCCGAACCGGCGGGGACGGGCCGGTCCTCCTCCCTCGAGAAGGACCGACCCGTGCTCCCGCACGACCTCCCTCGACGTCACGCCTCGGGGATGGGCGGCAACGCGTCGTCGACCGTCTGGACCTGCGCCATGAGGTCCTCGATCGTCAGCGCTCCCGTGTAGATCCCCGCGACCGTCGTCGCGAACGTGGAGTCCACCGCCGGGCGCATGAACGGCACCGGACCGGAGACCTTCACGACGTTCGGGTCGGCGACCCAGCCGAGGATCGTCTCCGCCGGCGGGTAGTCCGAGGAGACCTCCGCGAGCGTGTTGTTCGGCATCGAGCCGTTCGTCTCCCAGGCCTGCTCCTGCCCGGCCTGGCTCGTCACGAGGGAGATCCACTCGAACGCGACGTCCGGGTTCTCGCTCACGCCGTTGATCGACCAGGCGAGGTTCGGGCTGTAGTCGAGCGGCGGCTGGTCGTAGACGGCGTCGGGAAGCAGCGGCCCGAGCCACACGCCCAGGTCCTCACCGAGGTCGTCCTCGAAGTCCGCCCAGTTCGCGACGTCGCTGATGAGCCCCTGGAAGATCGCCCCCTGCCCGGAGGCGAACCGGTTCAGGGAGTTCGGCCACATCGGGAACCCGGCCGCGTCCGGATCCGTGCACCCGTGGTCGAGCAGGTCCTGCGTGTACGTGAGGGCCTGCACGAGCTCGGGACGGCTCCAGTCGGGATCCTGGTTGTACGTGACGAGCTCCTCCTGCGGGACCATCTGGATCATGAACACGTCCATGAACTGCTCGACGCCGTACCCGTCCCCGAACCCGTTGATGATCGGGGTGATCCCCGCGGCGTTCAGCGCGTCGCACGCCGCGAGGAAGTCGTTCCAGTTCGTCGGCGGGTTGTCCGGATCGAGTCCGGCCTGCTCGAACAGCGCGCGGTTGTAGTACCAGGGGTATCCCTGCGACAGGTACGGAACCCCGTACGGCGCGCCGTCGATGCTGCGTCCCGCGCTGACGTTCTCCCACCCGAGCAGATCGGACTGCTGCTCGGGCGTGACGTAGTCCGTCAGCGGCACGAGCCCGAGGTGGAAGTCGAAGATCCCCGAGTTCGCGAACATCTGGAACACGTCCGGTCCCGTCTTGCTCGCGAGCGCGTTGCGCACCAGCCCGAAGTAGCTGTCGAACGCCTGCTCGGTGATGACGACGTCCACGTTCGGGTTCTCCGACTCGAACTGCTCCTCGAGGATGGCGAGCGTGTCGTCCACGCTGCCCCACGTCCAGACCTCGAGCGTGACCTGTTCGTCGGTCGAGCCCGTGGTGCTCCCGGTCTCGGCGCTGGTCTCACCGTCCGTCCCATCGGTCGAGTCGTCGCCCGTGCACGCGGCGAGGATCAGGCCGAGAGCCGCGACGAGCGCGAGCACACGGACACTTCTCCACCCCTTCAGGTGCATCCTCTTGCCCCCCTTCGACGATGTGTGAACCGGCGATCGGATTCTGGCCTGTCGGTCACCTCCTCGTTCCCCGTGTCACAGGTCCGGTGCCGGAACCGACGCGCGCGCGGCCGCGATCCGGGGTGCGAGCTCGGCGGCGACGCGCGTCGCGGCGATCTGTCCTCTGGCCTCGGCCACCCACCGGCCGGCGATGTCGAACGCCGTCCCGTGATCGACCGACGTACGGATCACGGGAAGACCCAGCGTGCAGCTCACCGCGCCGAAGAAGTCGAGGGTCTTGGCGGCCACGTGTCCCTGGTCGTGGTACAGCGACAGCACGGCGTCGAATTGCCCGTGCCGGCACTGATGGAAGACCGCGTCGGCCGGGATCGGCCCCCGCACGTCGATCCCCTTCGCCTGCGCGTCCTCCACCGCCGGCAGCAGCGTCGTCTGCTCCTCGGTCCCCATCTTCCCGCCCTCGCCGGCGTGCGGGTTCAGCGCCGCGAGCGCCAGCCGGGGCGCCTCGAACCCGAGCTCGCGCAGGAGCTCGTCGACCCGGACGAGCCCGTCCCGAACGCGCTCGCGCGTGATCTGCCCGAAGACCTCGCTCAGCGCGTGGTGGCGGGTGAGGAAGAAGATCCGGAGGTCCTCGAGCACGAACATCGTGAAGACGCGATCCGAGGCGACCCCCAGGAGATCGGCGAGCATCTCCGTGTGCCCCGGGAACCCGGAGCCGCTGGCCCAGATCGCCTCCTTGTTCAGCGGCGCGGTCACGATGCCGTCGACCCGGCCCTCGCGAACGAGCTCCGCCGCCCGCTCGATCGACTCGACCGCCGCGCGGCCCGAGGCGGCATCGACGACACCGTGGCGAAGTGTCCCGACGTTGTCGAGGTCGAGGACCTCGACGTGACGGGGGTCGTCGGTGAGCTCTCGCTCGCTCGAGATCGCGCGGACCTCCAGATCGAGCCCGCACCCCCGAACCGCCTCGTCGAGCACCTCGGCGTCGCCGATCACGAGCGATCGCGCCGTCGCCCGGGCGGCCGGGTCGGCGAGCGCCTTCACGACGATCTCGGGACCGATCCCCGACGGATCCCCCATCGTGACGGCGAGCAGGGGCCGGGAATCAGCCATCGGCGCGATCTCCCCTCAGCGACGCGACGAGCTCGCGCAGGGTCGAGGGGTCGCCCACGAGCCCACCCTTCGTGACGATCCGAAGCCCGTCCCAGGCGCCGCCGACGAGCGTCCCGGTCCCGCAGAGGGGTCGCGTCTCGGTCTCGGCCTCGATGCCGCGCGCTCCGAGCGCCTCCGCCAGGCACGCCGCCGCATGGCCGCCACTGACGATCACGCCGGCGCACGGTTCCTCCTGACCGCGCAGGCGGTCCATGAGCGACGCGGCGGCGCTCGCGGCGGCCTCGGCGTGAGCGGCCACCCGTTCCGGCGCGGGGTCCGCGGACCGGATGGTCTCCACCACGATGAGGCGTGGGGACGGGATGCCCTCGGTAACCTCGCGCGAGGCGTCCTCGACGCCCAGCACGATCGGCTGCTCGACCGAGACGAGCTCGTCGAGCTGCGCCCGGTTCGTCGCGGACGGGCTCGACAGCACGACGAGCACGAACCCCGGGCGGCGCGCCGCCCGCTCCGGATCCCGCCCCGACCGAGCCGCTCGCACGGGGTGGAACCGGAGCCACGCCCCGGGCGAGGCCGTCACGAGATCGGTCCCCTCGTCCTCGACGAGGCCCGCCGCCCCCGCGAGCTCGGACAGGTGGAGGTCGTGCGTCGCGTCGGCGACGAAGTGGCGGGTCCCGCGGCGCGCTTGTCGATGCATGAACGCGAGGACGCGCTCGCCCCCCGACTCGATCTCGCCGCGCCCGATGACCGCCGAACCGTTCGCGCCGAAGATCCGCTCGCCGACGTCGATCCCGAGGTCCCCCTCGGTCCCGGCGACTCGCTGGACCCCGTCCACCGTCGTCCTGCCGGCGTCGGGGAACGCGGGGACGGCAAGGACCCAGGCATCGGTCAGCCCGGTTCCCTCGAGCAGGCCCCTGAGCTCGTCGCCGGCCGCGCCACGAAGCGTCGAGTCGATCCGCAGCTCGTACCGCCGGCACCCCGTCGCGCGCAGCCGGGATCCCCACGTGCGCGCCTGGTCGGCGGGCTCGGATCCGCCGTCCCTCGTTCGCATGTCGACGACGAGCGCGTCCGCCTCGGCCGGCGCCTCCTCGCGATACCAATGGACCCGTGGATGCAGTCCGCTCGACCGCAGCCGGGTGGCGGAGGCGAGCGCGCCGGTGAGGTCGTCGGCGAGCACGCCGATCTCCATCTCAGGCACGGGCGACTCCCCGCTCCGACACGTCGGCGACGAGCAGGCTCGCGAGATCGATCCGCTCGAACTCGCGGACTCGCTCCGCGGGCACGAGCGAGTCCGTGACGAGCGTGTACGGCCGGTCCAGCTCGGCGCAGTACGCGAACGGGGTCGCGGACAGCTTCGAGTGATCGGCGAGGACGTAGACCTCGTCCGCGTGCTCGATCATGAGCTCCTTCAGGTAGCTCTGGGCCATCGTCGGGCACGAGATCCCGCGCGCCGAGATCCCCTCGGCTCCCAGGAACACGCGATCCGCGCGGAGCCGGCTCAGGTTCGACTCCGCGATGCCGCCGAGCAGCGCCTGGTTGATCCTTCGCAGGCCGCCGCCGAGCACGACGACCTCCGGGCCCCCGGCGGCGCTGAGCGTGTGCAGGACGTTGACCGCGTTCGTGATGACGGTGAGGTCGGCGCGGTCGCGCAGGTACCACGCGAGGCGGCCCGTCGTCGTGCCGGCGTCGAGGATGACGACGTCGGAGTCCTGCACGAGGTCGGCGGCCCGAGCGGCGATCGCATCCTTCTCCCGGAAGTTACGGAGCTGCTTCTCGTCCAGGCTCGACTCGACCGCGCGGGGGTTCAGGATCGCTCCGCCGTAGGTCCGGGCGACATGCCCCTCCTTCGTGAGCGAGTGCAGGTCGCGGCGGATCGTGGACTCGGAGACGTCGAACCGCGCGCTCAGCCCGGCGACGCGGCCGTCGCCGGCGAGGACCTCGTCGAGGATGAGCCGGCGGCGTTCCTTGGGAGAGATGCGTTGCTTCGTGCGCACTTCGCGCAACATCTCGCCGATTCCCCTCCCGGTCCTGCGCGTTTCGGCGACCGAACGCTAGGGGTTGTGCGCAGTCCCGTCAAACCGAGGCGGCCGACCGCGCGACGCTCCGGCATCGCGGATGGCTCGCACGCCGGGGCTATCGTTTCGTTCGCCGCCAGAAGGGGGTCGTTCGATGTCGATACGAGACGAATCGATCTATCCGAGCAGCGTCACCGGCCTGATCGGGTTCTTCGACCGGTTCGCGGGCCGGGCGAGCGAGGTCGTGAGCCGCGCGCCGTTCTTCGCGTTCTGCGTCCTGCTCGTGGTGGCCTGGCTCATCGAGGGGGTGTTCCGCGTGATCTCCGGCGGGACGTCGGCGTTCCTCGGCGACAGCTACCAGCTCCAGATCAACACGACGACGACGATCATCACGTTCCTGCTCGTGGCGCTGCTCCAGAACAGCCAGACCCGGAGCGATCGGGCGATCCACCACAAGCTGGACGCGATCGCGGACGGGATCGCCGATCTCATGAGTCACCTCGCCGAGCGAACCGACGACGAGGATCTGCGGCGCGACATCCGCGAGCTCCGTGCCGCGGTCGGGCTCGAGGAGCGGGAGACGAGCCGGGAGGGCGACGAGCGACGCCGCGGCTAAGGGGTCCCTGGGCTGGGCGACCGAGCCGACGATCAGCGCCAGGGCTTCGTCGCGACGGGGGCGTCGCCCGAGTTGCCGTTGGCCCCCGCCAGCTCGGCCTCCAGGCGTTTGACCTTCGCCACGAGGACGTCGCGCTCGCGGACGGCCTCCTCGAGCGCGTCCTCCGCCGCGCGCCTGGCCTCGACCTCCTCCTGGAAGCCGGGCGTCATGTACGCGGGGTCCGGACCTCGGTCCGCTCTGGCGCGCTCGCGCGCGCGTTTGGCCTCGGTGGTGCGAGCCTCGTCGCGCCGATGGTCGGCGAACCGCTGGAACCCACCGACGAACGCGAACAGGAGCCAGGTCGCGACGAAGAGCACGACGCACACCGCTGCCGCCACGCCCGCGCGCCTCGCCCACGGGAACCATCGTTCCTTCGCCTCGTCGACGATCGCCGTGTGAGAGCGGCCGAGCTCCACGGCGACGAGCGTCGGCGGAGCCCCGATCTGGAGCAGGGTCAGGGTGCGGAACCGCTCGCCGACGACCGAGCTCCGCGAGGTGCCGGCCAGGGTCGCGTGGATGTCGTCGCGCATGTCCGGCTCGCGACGGCCCACGAGCTCGGGGTCGTCGGCGAACAGGATCGTGCCGTCGGCCGCCCACAGTCGCACGCCGTCGATCGGCCCGGCGAGGACGTGCTCGTCGACCGCCTCGAGGAGCTGCTCGTAGCGGGCGCCGCGGACCGGCCCCTGGACGTCGGTCGGGAGGAGGAGGGGCTGGAACACGTCGATCGCCATCTTTCGGGCGTCCCGCGTCGCCTCCTGCTCGAGCTCGCTCTGCGTGTAGCGCGTCACCGCGTAGGCGGCCACCGCCGCGAACGCGAAGATCACCGCGAGCGTGGCCCACAGAGCCCGCAGATCACGACCCAGGTTCTTCGGCTCA
Source organism: Actinomycetota bacterium (assembly GCA_036555645.1). Taxonomy (GTDB): domain Bacteria; phylum Actinomycetota; class UBA4738; order UBA4738; family HRBIN12; genus DASSJM01. Next base: position 3,316 of record DATBLA010000205.1, on the reverse strand, counting down.
GCCATCTCGGCGCCCTCCGCCGGTCACCAATGGTTATCGGCCGTTGGGGCGCAAGGACTGAGCCGGTCGGGCCATCGCGTGCCATCTCAGGCACACCGTGCCTGGAGCCGATACCTGCTGACATGGAGCTGGTCGCCTGGACGCTGATCGTCGTCGCCTTCGCGCTGCTCGGGCTCGCGGGGATCGCCCTGGTCAGGCGGCCGGAGCTTCGCCATCCGCCCCCGGCATCGGACCCGGAGCCGGTCGAGCCGGACGTCCGATCCTGACGCCGGGTCAGCGACGTACGTCGATCGGGGCATTGACGCCGGGGGTTTGTGGGGTATTGTCCGCCGGATGAAACGGGCGGTGGTGCTGTTCGCGGCGATGTTCCTCGTCGTCCTGGCCGTCGAGTGGCCCGCGTCGGCGCTCCCGGCGGGCGAGCCGCACATCCCCGACATCATCACGCGCCCGCCCGCGAGCGTCCGCCTGGGGGCGAACAAGGGCGGGACCGGCGTTCGCAAGCTCGTGTTCGGCAACACGATCGGCAACATCGGGACCGGGCCGCTCGAGCTCCGCGCGGAGAACAACGCGACGACCGGGCTCACGGACGCGTTCCAGGAGATCTACACGCACCTCGGACCCGGCACGGGCAAGACGACCCCGCTCACGCTCGTGGAGACGTACAACGTGGGGACGTTCATCTTCCACCCCCTGCACAACCACTGGCACATGGCGGACTTCGCGCGCTACGAGCTCCGGGCGATCAACACCGACGGGTCGACGGGCCCGGTGGTGGCGTCGACCGACAAGTTCAGCTTCTGCGTCATCGACACCGACGTGATCGACGCCACGCTGCCCCACTACCGGCTCGGCCTCGTCCACAGCTGCGGGGCGAGCGCGCGCCAGGGCATCCGCGTGGGCATGGGCGACACGTACTCGGCGAGCCTGCCGGACCAGTTCATCGACATCACGGGAGTGCCGTTCGGGACGTACCGGCTCCTCACCGTGGCCGACCCGAACTCGACCGAGCACCCGGGCGGCCAGCTCGTCGAGCTGAACGATGCGAACAACGCCGCGTCCGTCGACGTCGTCATCACGCAGTCGGCGGTCACCCCGATCCCGGGAACCGAGCGAACGGGGATCGACGCCCCGCCGGACTCGGCGCTCGCCGCGCTCGCCGGCACGAGCTCGAGCCGCCTCGACCCGTTCGTCTGCGAGGTCCTCGCCTCCGTGACCGCGGCCTAACCGGCCCCCGGCACGCACGCGCAATCGGAAAGGGCCGGAGTCCAGGCTATCCTCGAACCGATGTCCTCCCGAACCGTCCTTCGGCACCTCGGCGACGGTGACGCGTTCGTCGACCTGTCGTCCTGGCGCGCCGTCGAGGTCTCGGGCTCGGACGCGCGGGAATGGCTCGACGACCTCGTCTCGGCGCGGCTCGGAACGCTCGGGCCGGGCCGGGCCGTCCCCTCGCTCCTGCTCTCGCCGACCGGCGGGATCCAGGCCGCGTTCACGGCCATCGAGGCCGGCGAGTCGGTCCTGCTCGTGCAGGATCCTCGCCAGCCGAGGTCGATCGCCGGTCTGCTCGAGCCCTACGTCCTGTCCTCGGACGTACGGATCGCCGAGACCCGGGCCGGAGTGTTCGCGTTCCCCGGCCGCGCGCAGCCGCCCGCCTCACACCCCGCGAGCGCCCCATCCTGCACGGGCGCCGGCCTCGACGTCGTGACCGCGGCGGCCGATCGGGACCGGACCCGGGCCGAGCTCGAGGCCGAGTTCGCGACGGCCGACGCCGCGGCCCTGGAGGCCTGGCGGGTGGCCGCGGCGATTCCGGCGGTCGGCGTGGACACGATGGACGGCGACCTGCCGCAGGAGGTCGGTCTCGAGCACCTCGTCTCGTTCGACAAGGGCTGCTTCCTCGGGCAGGAGGCGGTCGCGCGTTCGAGGAACCTCGGTCACCCGCGACGGTGGCTGCTGCCGGTCGAGTCGGGAGCCGACCTCCGCCCCGGCGACGAGATCGTCGTGCGCGACGGACGCGCGGGAGTCGTCACGAGCGCGGCCCCGCTCGACGATGCCTGGGTGGGGTTCGTCCGGGTCGCGTGGAGCGACCGCGAGGAGCCGATGCGGACGACGTCCGGCGCGCACGTCCGTCCCAGGGTCCGCCCGGCCGCCTGACCCGTCCTTCCGACGTTTCCAACGTGCGGCACGGGGGTACGTGCCGGGTTCTGGCCGTTGCCGAGACGTCGGAGAGGGGTGGTACCGATGGCCAGATTCCGCAGGCTCGTCCCGTTCGTCCTCCTGTCGGGGGCGCTCGCACTCGCGGCGATCGCTCCGGCCGCAGCTAGGGACGCGAAGCCGCCACCGGTGAGGTTCGTCACGCTGCAGACGCAGCTGAGCGGGGCGAACGAGGTGCCGCCGGCCGATCCCGACGGTGTGGGGGTCGCCGAGATCAACGTCGCCGCCCGCAGCGGGACGCTCTGCTTCGCGATCGCCGTCGAGAACATCACGCTCCCGGCGACCGCGGCGCACATCCACCAGGCTCCGGCCGGCTCGAACGGCGACATCGTGGTCCCGCTCGAGCCCCCGGTCGGCTTCGGCAGCGGTTCGACCGGCGTGTCGGCCGGCTGCCTGACCGGCCTGTCCACGAAGCTGCTCCAGGCGATCGAACGGCACCCGGAGCAGTACTACGTGAACGTGCACAACGCCGACTTCCCGCCCGGCGCCGTGCGAGGGCAGCTCGAGGTCGCCTAGCTCCACCGGATGAGCGAGACCGAACGAGCCGCCGGGCATCGCCCGGCGGCTCGTTCGCGCGTCCTCCCCCGACTCACTCGCGGACGAGCATCAACAGGATGACCGTCGCTCCGATCGCCATCACCCCGGCGAGCGCCACGAACACCGCGCCGAAATCGGACACGCCGAGCTCGGTCGAGATCTGCGTGCGGATCGTGTCGTAGACGCCGTCGAGCTCGTCGGCCGTCGCCGCCGTGTAGGGCGACCCGCCGGTCGTCTCCGCGATCCGCTCCATGAGCTCCTCGTCGGCGCCGCCCTCGCCCTCCCCGAACTGCCCGAGCACCACCGTGTGCACGGGGACCCCGAGCGACTGGGCCCGCGCGGCGGCGAGGTCGGGCGCCTCCTCGCTCCCCGTGTCCCGACCGTCGGAGAGCAGGACGACCGCGGCCGGCCCCTCGCCGTCGCGGCGCCATTCCTCCTCGAGCGTGTCGAGCCCCGAGGTGAGGCCGTCGCCGATCACGGTGCCTTCCCCCTGCGCGAGCGCGGCGAGCGACCCCACGACCCGAACGCGTTCGAGCGTGGGGGCAACGACGATCTCCGGCTCGGTGGCGAA
>DATBLA010000204.1:0-23636 GCA_036555645.1 Actinomycetota bacterium | reverse complement strand
TGACGCCGCCGTGGAGCATGCCGGCGAGGTTGAGGTGGACCTCGCCCGCGTCCAGGCTCACGTCCGCCTCATCGGGCGCCACCCGATCGAGCGTGGCCCCGAGGAAGCCGGCATGGAAGGCCGAGCGGGCGAACCGCTCACGCACGTCGTCCAGTCGATCCTCGCCGTTGCCCATCCGCTCGAGCCCCCCGAACCGTACCTCGGGACGGGATGCACCACCTTCGTTTGACGGGCTCGACCCGCCGAGCGGAGAATCTACGGCCGTGCCCTGCCCGGCAGGGTGCTTCCAGACCGGCAGGGTGCTTTGGAAGGAGGGGGAGGTATGCGCTCATGGCGAGCGAAAGCCTTGATCCTCGTCTCGATCCTTGCTGTCGTCGCGGCCGCGTGCGGCGACGATAGCGGGGACGGTGGCGAGACGGGCGGCGAGACGGGCGGGGCGACCGGTGGGAGTGGCACCGGGGCCGCGGCCGAGTGCAACGCCGATCTGCGGGTTGGCATGGCGTTCGACATCGGGGGCTTGGGCGACAAGTCCTTCAACGATGCGGCCAACGCCGGCCTCCAGCAGGCGATCGCCGACGGCCTCGTGTGCGAGGACAACGTCGTGACGAACGAGGCGAACTCCACGGGTTCGGACCGCGACCAGAACATCCAGGCGCTGGCCGACGCCGGGTTCAACCTCGTGATCGGAGTCGGGTTCGCGTTCTCGCCGGGGATCAACACGATCGCCCCCGACTATCCGGACGTGAACTTCATGATCGTGGACGGGTTCGCGACGTGCGGAACCGCCTGCGGGCTCGCGAACGACGCCGACGCGATCCCCAACGTCGCCGACTACACGTTCAAGGAGCACGAGGGCTCGTTCCTGGTCGGCGCCGCGGCCGCGCTGAAGTGTGAGTGCGACACGATCGGATTCCTCGGCGGCCAGCAGGGCACCGGCCTGATCGAGAAGTTCGAGGCCGGGTACGAGGCCGGGGCGGCGGCGGTGAACCCGAACATCAGCATCCTCGTCGAGTACATCGGCGACGACACGACCGCGTTCAACGACCCGGTGCGGGGCGAGGCGCTGTCCACATCGATGTACGACGACGGCGCGGAGATCATCTATCACGCCGCCGGCGCGTCGGGTGCCGGGCTCTTCAACGCGGCCGTCGCGGCCGACAAGCTGGCGATCGGCGTGGACTCGGATCAGTACCTGACCGCGGCCCCCGAGCAGCAGCCGCTCATCCTCACCTCGATGCTGAAACGCGTCGACGTGGCCGTGTACAACTCGATCCAGGCCGTGGGTGACGGTTCGTTCGGTGGCAGCGTGGTCTTCGGGATGGCGGAGGACGGTCTCGACTACTCGCAGGCCAACACCGAGCAGCTGACCACCGACATCGTGGAACAGCTCGACGAGTTCAAGGGGCAGATCATCGACGGGACGATCGTCGTCCCGGACGCGCCGGCCTGAGCCGGGACGGCACCGTGACGACCGGCGACGGGGCGGGGGGCAACGGCTCCCCGCCCCTCGTCGTGCTCGAACGCATCACGAAGCGCTTCCCGGGGGTCCTGGCGAACGACGAGGTGGACCTGGATCTGCGCGCGGGTGAGGTCCACGCGCTCATCGGCGAGAACGGCGCCGGCAAGTCCACGCTCATGCGGGTCCTCTACGGGATCTACCCGAACGACGGCGGCCGGATCCTCGTTCGGGGTCAGGAAGCCAAGATCGCGTCCCCTCGCGCCGCGATCGCGCTGGGGATCGGGATGGTCCACCAGCACTTCGTCCTCGTCGACCCGTTCACGGTCACGGAGAACATCATCCTGGGCGAGGAGGGCGGAGCGGTGCTCGACGTCGACGCCGCCCAGCAGCGGGTGGCGGAGCTCGCGGAGCAGTACGCGTTCCGAGTCGATCCGTCGGCGGTCGTCGAGGACCTGTCCGTGGGCGAGGAGCAGCGCGTCGAGATCCTGAAGGCGCTGTACCGGGGCGTCGACATCCTCATCCTCGACGAGCCGACGGCCGTACTGACACCCGGCGAGACTCAGGACCTGTTCGGCAACCTTCGCCGGTTGCGCGAGGCCGGTCGCACGATCGTGTTCATCAGCCACAAGCTCGACGAGGTCCTGGAGATCGCCGACCGCATCACGGTCCTGCGCCGCGGCCGCGTCGTCGGTGAAACGCGGCCGGCCGAGACGACGAAGGCGAAGCTCGCGGAGATGATGGTCGGGCGTCCGGTGCTGTTTCGACTGGACAAGCCGGTGGTCGAGGTCGGCGAGCCCGTCCTTCGCGTCGAGGACCTCGCGGGCGAGGGCAAGCTGAACGGCGTGAGCCTCGAGGTCCGGGCCGGCGAGATCCTGGGGCTGGCCGGCGTCGAGGGCAACGGCCAGCGCGAGCTCGCCGAGGCGCTCATCGGCCTTCGCAAGCCCGCGGGCGGGCGGATCATGCTCGAGGGCGAGGAGATCACCGGGCGTCGGGTGAGCGAGATCCGCAACGTCGGCGTGGGCTACGTGCCCGAGGACCGGCACGAGCAGGGCCTCGTCCTGTCGATGACCCTGTGGGAGAACGCCCTGCTCGGTCGGCAGGACGACCGGGAGTTCTCCGGCGGCATCGGCCTCCTGCTGATCCGCAAGATCAAGGATCTGACGGCTCGGCTCGTGAAGATGTTCGACATCCGCGCCCGCAGCGTCGACGTCACGGCCTCGACGCTGTCCGGCGGCAACCAGCAGAAGCTGATCCTCGCCCGCGAGCTCGAGCCCGATCCGAAGCTCCTCATCGCCGCCCAGCCGACCCGCGGGCTCGACGTCGGCGCCATCGAGTTCGTGTGGAAGGAGATCCTCGAGCAGAAGGCGGCCGGGCGCGCGGTCCTGTTGATCTCGGCCGAGCTCGACGAGATCTACGCGCTCTCCGACCGGATCGTGACGCTGTACGAGGGCCGGATCACCGGCGAGTTCTCGCCCGACGTCCCGGCGGAGCAGCTCGGCGTGGCGATGCTCGGCCGGGGCAGCGAGGAGGTCGCCTGATGGCATCGGGGCAGATGGCGGCCCCACCCGCCGCGCTCGGACGGTCGCGACCCGCGTGGCTCGAGGGCCTCTTCGGCCAGCTCCTCGCCCTGCTCGGCTCGCTCGGCATCGCGCTCGTCTTCGGGTCGATCCTCATCGTCCTGTACGGAGAGAGCCCCCTCGAGGTCTACTCCTCGATCCTCGATGCCTCGCTCGGCAGCGCGGATGGCATCGGCTACGTGCTCGCGATCGCGACGCCGCTCATCTTCTCGGCCCTGGCCGTCGCCGTCTGCTTCAAGGGCGGGATGTTCAACATCGGCGTCGAGGGGCAGTACCTGGTGGCGATGGTCACGGCAGCCTGGGCCAACCTGTCGCTCGACTTCCTCCCCGGCCCGATCCTCGTGCCGGTCGTCCTCGTCGCCGCGATGCTCGGCGGCATGATCTGGGCAGCCGTTCCCGGCATCCTGAAGGTCAAGAGGGGTGCGCACGAGGTCGTCACGACGATCATGATGAACGGGATCGCGATCAGCCTCGTCGCGTGGGCCATCAACTTCCCACTGCACTTCGACGACGCGCCCGAGGGAGCGTTCGTCGACCTGCGAACGAACAACTTCCCCGAGCATGGACTCGTCGGTGACATCGGGCACTACTTCGGGGTGACCCCCGGGGCGCACCTGTCATGGCTCCTGTTCCTCGCGATCGGAGCGGCCATCCTCGTGTGGGTCCTGTTCCGGCGCATGCGACTGGGCTACGAGGCGCGAGCGATGGGGTCCTCGCCCGGCTCGGCCAGGGCGGGCGGCATCGCGATCGGCAGCACGCAGCTGAAGCTCTTCCTGATCTCCGGGGCGCTCGCCGGGCTCGTGGGGATGCAGCAGATCCTGGCCGACCGGGGACACCTACCGCAGAACTACGTCGTGGCGCTTGGCTTCACGGGGATCGCCGTCGCGTTCCTCGGGCAGAACAACCCCATCGGGATCATCTTCGCGGCGTTCCTGTGGGGGATCCTGTCCAGGGGCGAGGTCGCGCTCCAGATCCAGAGCGAGGTCCCTCGCGAGTTCATCATCATCCTCCAGGGCATCCTCATCCTGTCGGTCGTCATCACCTATCAGATCGCGAAGCGGCGCCTGGCCGCCCGACAACTGCAACAGGCGGGTGCGGCCGGGGAGCTCGAGGACTCCTCGGCGCCCGAGGACGACGAAGGCCCGCGGGGTCCGGAGGACACCGGGGCCGGGGCGTTCCGGCCCGCGGGCGAGGACCGGATCTGATGCCGTTCACCGATATCGCCGTCGCGATCCAGATCTCGTTCACGTACTTCACGATGATCTACCTGACCGGGATCGGCGGGCTGTTCAGCGAGCGCTCGGGGATCGTCAACATCGGCCTGGAGGGCCTGATGATCATCGGGACCGTGACCGGCGCCTTCGGCGCTCGGTTCTTCACGGACGACCTCGGCCTGGGCCTGGTCTGGGGCCCCCTGCTCGGGCTGCTCTTCGGAGCCCTCTGTGGCGCGCTGTTCGCCGGCGTACATGCGGTCGCCACCATCACCTTCCGCGTCGACCACATCGTGTCCGGCGTCGTCATCAACCTCGTCGCGATCGGTCTGGCACGCTTCCTGTCCCAGGGGTTCTTCAACGGCCAGGCGACGCAGTCCGACCCGGGAGGACCCCACCTCCCCGAGTTGAACGTCCCGGGCCTGTCCTCGCTCCCCGGGGGCCTGGATCGAGCGTTCGAGAACCTGTCTCCGGTTGTGCCGATCGCGGCGCTGATGGTGATCCCCGTGTGGTACTCGCTGAACCGGACGCGCTGGGGGCTACGGCTGCGTTCGTGCGGGGAGAACCCCGAGGCGACCCGGTCGCTCGGGGTCAGCGTGCCGCTCTACCGGTATCAGGGCGTGCTGCTGTCGGGCGCGTTCGCGGGGGCGTCGGGAGCGTTCATCGCCGCGGAGATCATCGGGAACTGGCGCGAGGGCACCACCCTCGGCTATGGGTTCATCGCGCTCGCCGCGCTCATCCTGTCGAACTGGAACCCGGTGCGCCTGATGTTCTTCGCATGGCTGTTCGGCTTCTCCTTCGCGATCCCGTTGCGCCTTGACGAGGCCCCCGTGATCAACCTGCTGCCGGAACAGTTCATCCGGATGATCCCGTTCGTCGTGACGATCGTCGCGCTCTCACTGATCGGGAAGGTGCGGCCGCCGGCTGCGGCGGGCCAGGCGTACGAGGGCGGCGGCGGAACTTAGGCGCCGGGCGATCCGCGGTCTGCCGTCTCAGGTCCCGAACAGCCGATCGCCGAAGTCCCCGAGCCCGGGGACGATGTACCCGTGCTCGTTGAGCTGCCGATCGATCGCGGCGGTGAAGATCGGGACGTCGGGGTGGTCGGCCTCCATCCGCCCGATCCCCTCCGGCGCCGAGACGACGCAGACGAACCGGATCGAGGCGGGGTCTCCCTCCTTCACGGCGGTCGTTGCCGCCGAGCCCGAACCGCCGGTCGCGAGCATCGGGTCCAGGACGAGCACGTGTCGCCCCTCCACCGGTGGGAGCTTCCGGTAGTACGACTGCGGCCGGAGCGACGCCTCGTCGCGTTCGAGCCCGATGTAGCCGACCGCGACCTCGGGGAACAGCTCGGTCACCGCCTCGAGCATCCCGAGGCCGGCTCGAAGGATCGGGACCGCCACGAGGTCGCCGAGGACGCGCCCGCTCGTCGTCTCGAGCGGGGTTCGGACGTCGACCTCGCTCGTCGGCAGGTCGCGGATGGCCTCGAGCGCGAGCGCGAGCGCGAGGCGCTTGGCCAGCGTCCGGAACACGGGCGGGGCGGTGTCCTCGGCGCGTAGCTGCGCGAGGAGGTGACCCGCGAGCGGGTGATCCACGACGGTCACGGACACGGGCGCATCCTATCCGTGGTGCCCTCCCGGCGCGGCGCTCGGGGCCGAACGGCACGCTGGCTTGCCAGAGCCGGGGCGGGCTGCCACGATGACCGCGATGCGCGGACCCTTCGGCGAGTCGTTCTACGGCGGGCGGAGCCCGGCGTAGTCGCCTGAGCCGCACAGGAGCAGGGGGCCCCGGGCGACGAGCCCGGGGTTCTTCGTCTGTCGGGGGCATCCGAGCGTGGGGGTGACGCGATGGTCGTCGTGATGAAGCGGGAGGCCACCGAAGCCGAGATCGAGGCCGTGGCCGAACGCGTTCGCGCCGAGGGTGGCGAGGCGTTCGTCTCTCGCGGGACGGTGCACACGATCATCGGCCTCGTCGGCGACACCGATCACTTCCGCTCGATCGACTGGCGCCAGCTCCCGGGCGTCGACCACGTGATCCAGGTCGGCAAGCCCTACAAGATGGTGGCCCGCGATCTCCATCCGTCCCCCACGGCCGTGGCGGTGGGGACGACGGCGGTCGGCCGCGGCTCGTTCACGATCATCGCCGGTCCCTGCGCCGTCGAGGGACAGGAACAGGCGCTCCTCGCGACGAAGGCGGCGAAGGCGGCCGGCGCGACGATCCTGCGCGGCGACGTCTACAAGCCCCGGACGTCGCCGTACTCGTTCCAGGGGCTCGGCGATCGGGGTCTCGAGATCCTCGACGAGTGCCGGCGTCAGACGGGGCTGCCGATCATCGTCGAGGTCGTGGACGTCTCACAGGTCGAGCGCGTGGCCGAGGCGGCCGACGCGATCCGCGTGGGCACCCGCAACGCGCAGAACTTCGAGCTGCTCAAGGAGGTCGGGCTCGCGCGCAAGCCCGTGATGTTGAAGCGGGGTCTCGCGATGACGGTGGACGAGTGGCTCCAGGCCGCCGAGTACGTCGCCCAGCGGGGGAACTCGCAGATCATCCTGTGCGAGCGAGGGATCCGCACGTTCGAGCCGTCGACCCGGAACACGCTCGACCTGGCGGGGATGGCCGTCGCCCAGGCCGAGTCGCACCTGCCGGTCATCGTCGATCCGTCGCACGCCGTCGGCAAGCGCGACCTCGTGGCGCCGATGGCCCGAGCCGCGATCGCGGCGGGGGCCGACGCCGTGATGATCGATGTCCACCCCGATCCGGCGAGCGCGATGTGCGACGGTCCCCAGGCGCTCACCCCCGACGAGATGATCGAGCTCGGCAAGGACCTCGAGCGCCTCGCATCCACGCTCGGCCGGCCGATCAACCTCCCCGACGAGACCGCCTGAGGCGGCGCCGCGCCCCGCGTCTCGATTCGACCGCCCGAACGCGTTCTCCTAGGCTTCCAGGAGCGTTCCCCGGTCGCCCCTCGCACGGACCGGCGGACGTGGTCGTCTAGCGCGGAGGCTGGATCGCCGGGTGGCCCCAGCCCAGGGGAAGGAGGCAGCCGTGCTTGCTCGTGCTCGTTCGTTGGTCGTCGTCCTGGCGGTCGTCGTCGCGCTGCTGGCGGCGGTCGAGGCTGGAGCGGCGCGCCGGCCGGCCGCGGGACCGGCGGCGTCCGGCTCCAAGGTGATCCTGTTCGCCGCCGACGGCATGCGGCCGGACCTCGTCGACCGCTACGCCGCCGAAGGCGCCATGCCGACCTTCGCGAACCTGCTCGCAACGGGGGTGAAGGGCGACAACGGTCTGCTCCAGGGATTCCCGCCGAACACCGGCGTGGGGTGGTCGACGCTCGCCACCGGCACGTGGCCGAGCGAGCACGGCTCGATGAACAACACGTTCCATCGCATCGGCGAGGGGAACTTCAACAACCGCACGTCCTTCGCGACCACCGGGCTGCTCCAGGCCGACTCGATCCAGCAGGCGGCCGAGCGGGCCGGGAAGACCGTCGTGTCGATGGAGTGGGTCGGCTCGCGGACCCTCGTGCCGGCGCTCCAGGGACCGGTGGTCGACTTCCGCACCTTCTTCTCCAACCGCGGGATCCTCCTCAACTACGACCTGCCGGGCCAGCCGGCCGGCGCCGACACGTTCGGCGTGTCCTACCAGCGCGTCGATCTCGACGACGCCGGCGCGTGGACGAACGTCCCCGAGTCGTTCAGTCCCGCCAAGCAGGAGCAGCTGAAGCTCACGAACACCGCGTTCCCGTCGACCGACAACGTGGACCGCTTCTACGACCTGTACATCTACGACTCGACGGACGACGCGACGACGAACTACGACCGGGTGCTCGTCGCGCCGTCCACCGCCGCCCTCGACGGGAGCCAGGCCGTGGCCGATCTCACGGCCGGCGAGTGGGCCGACGTGAAGGTCTCGCTCATCGGTGCGCGGGCGGACCAGACGGCCGGCTTCTACCTGAAGGCGATCGACATCGCCCCCGACCTGTCGCAGTTCCGCGTCTACTTCACCTCGATCGCCCGTGCGAACGCGACGTACAACGGGTGCACGTACGCCCCCGACTGCGCGACGCCGCTCGGCTTCGAGGAGACGCTGAACGCGAGCTTCCCGAGCTCAACGGCGGCCGATTTCGCGCCGCTCGAAGCCGGGATCGTCGACGAGGACACGTACGTGGAGCAGGGCCTCATGTGGAAGGACGCCCACTTCGCGTACCTCGACCACATCGTGTCGACGCTCGGCGTCGACCCCGACCTGCTGCTGGTCGGGAACCCGACGACCGACGAGTTCTCCCACCAGTTCCTGGCGCTCGTCACGCCGACGGACATCGACGGGAATCCGAACCCCTACTTCGACGACGTCACGAACGACGACGTCCCCGACGGGCGCATCGACGCGCGTGAGGAGTACATCCGGTCCGCGTACGCCGAGGCCGACGCGACGCTCGAGGTGGCGCGCAGCCTCATGCCGTCGAACACGAACGTCATCGCGAGCTCGGATCACGGGTTCGCGCCACAGTGGTTCGCGGTCAACGCCGGCAAGGTGCTGTTCGACGCCGGGCTCACGAGCTCGGAGGTGTTCAGCAACTGCCGGGCGGCGACGGGCACCGGCGCCTTCACGAAGGCCAAGGCCTGCTGGGCGGGAGGAACGGCCCAGATCTACGTGAACCTGGTCGGCCGGGATCCCGGAGGGACCGTGCTCGCGGCCGACTACCAGACGGTCCGCAACCAGATCGTGGCCGCCTTCGAGAACCTCACCGATCCCGCGAATCCGAACGCGCAGGTGGTCCTCGACGTCATGCTGAAGGAGGAGCTGCGCGACGTCGACGGCACCGATTCCCTGCACCCGAGTCGGAGCGGCGACGTCATCGTCGTGCTCCGGCCGCCGTACCAGTTCGACGCGGCGACGCTCGGGGTGACGATCGCGCCGTCGCAGTTCTTCGGGCAGCACGGGTACCTGCCGGACTTCGTGGACCTCGACCACAACATCAACATGCACGGAACCTTCGTGGCGGCCGGCCCGAGCATCCGCCATCAGCCCCCGATCTCGGGGGTCCGGGCCGTGGACGTGGCGCCGACGGTGGCGTTCATCCTCGGCATCCCCGGCACGAACAACGCGAGCGGGCGGATCCTCACCGAGCTGTTCCCCAAGCCGAACCGCTGGAAGGTCGTGACGATCCTCAACATCAGCGACTGGCACGCGCAGCTCGTGCCGCTCGCCGAGGCCGCGGACAACGTCTCGGGCGCCGGCGCGGTCAACCCGACCTTCTCGATCGCCGGAGCCGCCTTCCTCGACACGTGGTTCGACCGGTACCGGGAGCAGGCGCCGGGTGGAACGATCACGCTCGCCGGCGGAGACTCCGTCGGCGGGGCGACGCCGCCGATCTCGAACTTCTTCGGCGACATCCCGAGCGTCGGGATCATGAACCAGATGGGGTTCACCGCGGATGCGGTGGGCAACCACAGCTTCGACCGTGGTCAGACGTACTTCCGGGAGGAGCTCGTCCCGCTCGCGGACTTCCCGTTCCTGTCGTCCAACATCATCGATCCGGCGACGAAGAAGACGCCGCCGGAGTGGCGGCCGTCCACCGTGGTGACGGTCGACGGGGTGAAGATCGGGCTCGTCGGGTTCACGACCGAGGCGCTCCCGTCGCTGATCTTCCCGGGGAACCTCGATCCGTTCGTCGTGACCGATCCCACGGAGGCGATCAACGCCGAGGCGTCGCGGCTTCGCTCGAAGAGCGGCGTCCGCACGGTCGTCGCCGTCGGACACGAGGGCGCGAACGCCGGGACGCTGTCGAACCCGACGGGGCCGCTCATCGACATCGCGGACGCGCTGCACGGGGTCGACGTCGCGATCGGCGACCACAACGACATCCAGGTCATCAGCCCGCGGCCCAACGGCGTCCTCGTCACCGAGAACCGGGGCAAGGGCATCCGGTTCACGCGGATCACGCTCGTGATCGATTCCAAGAGCGGGGCCGTCGTGTACAAGACGGCGGACTTCCACAAGCCGTGGACGATCGGCGTCACGCCCGACCCGGACATCCAGGCCGTCATCGACGACCTCACCGCGCAGCTCGCGCCGATCTTCAACACGGTGATCGGCGAATCGAACGTGTTCGTGCCCCGCGCGGACTCGTGCGCGAACGACGTCGGGAGGTTGTGCGAGTCGCTCGTCGGCGATCTGACGACGGATGCCATGCGGACGACGTACGGGACGGACTTCGCGATCACGAACTCGGGCGGTCTGCGCGCCGACCTCACGTGTCCGACGACGGACAACCCGAGCGACTTCTGCCCCGCATACGTGCCTCCGCCGTTCCCCATCACTCGGGGCTCGGTGCTGTCGGTGCTGCCGTTCGGCAACGTCGTCGTCACGCTGGAGGTCAACGGCGCCGAGCTGAAGACGATGCTCGAGAACGGGGTCTCGATCATGCCCGCGGCCAACGGGCGATTCCCGCAGGTCTCGGGTCTGTGCTTCACGTACGACGTCTCCCAACCCGCGCAGAGCCGCGTCGGGGACGTCGTGTTCCAGGCGGACGACGGGACCTGCACCGATGATCCCGTCGATCTCACGGCCGGCGCCACGTATCAGATCGCGACGAACGACTTCGTGGCGAGCGGGGGAGACGGCTATCCGAACTTCTCGTCGCGGATGGTCACCCAGAACCTCATGGATCAGGTGCTCGCCGACTTCATCGGGGCGAACACGCCGGTCTCGCCCGCGATCCAGGGCCGGATCGTGTGCGAGACGACCGGCGCGACGGCCTGCCCCGTGGTGCTGCCGTAGATCGTTCGAGAAGGAAGACGGTTCGGAGGGGCCCGCCAGGCCCCTCCGGGCCGCGGACCGGCAGGTTCAGGCCACGACCGGCGTGAGCTCGGCGATCTCACACGTCCCGCGCCAGCGGGCGATCGAGTCCGCGGGCGGGCCGACCCGGCTGCGGCGACGGTCGACGAGGCTCTTCGCCGCCTCCTCCCATTCGGCGCCCTCGAGGAGCCGGAACGAGGCCGGGAACTCGGCGAGCGCCGTGTCCCGGCCCTTGCGCCTCGTGACGACGATGAGCTCGGGGGCCCCGGGCACGCCGGGGATCGACTGCTCCTGGGGTCCCGGGTCCCGCTGGGACAGCAGGAGGATGCGGCCGTTGCGGTAGACGAACCACGAGGGGACGAGCCGGCGCCGGCCGCCCGCCTCGACGCCCACCCAGATCACGTCGGAGCGCTTCAACCCGTCCTCGATGTGCTTGGGGAGCTTCGTGGGGCCGGCCTGGACGTACACCGGCACCTCGATCTCGCCGACGAGCTCGTCCTCCAGGACGAACGAGACCAGGTAGACGCCCGCCTCGTCGAACAGCGCGTCTTCGATCGTGTCCCGTTCGACGGTGAGATCCATGCTGCCGACCATCCGCCGGACGTGCGGACCCCATCGGTGAACGAGCCGGCCCGAGGGGCCGTAGAAGTGGATCTCCTCGGGGACCATCCCGGTCGGCACCTTCCAGGCGCGCTCGACCTCGAACGGCAGCGCGCTGCCGGGGACGCCGAGGAGGTAGATCCCGTTCGGCGCGGCCTCCCCGTGGGTCTGGGCGACGCGCGAGTCCACGACGCTCGCGGAGATCAGCTCGCCGATGGCCATCGCGGCGTGAGGATACCCGGGACTCGCCGCCGGCGGGTCGCGGTCCTCAGACGGTGCGGGCGAGCCACAGGCGCGGCTCGTCGATCTCGGGCAGGGACGGGGTGGCCTCCGCCGACTCCCACATCCGCGCGAGCGTGGTCTCGTCCGTCAGCTCGACCACGGTGTCGCAGAACGCCCGGCCCGTCCGGTACTGCTCCCGCTTGACCTCGATCCCGAGGAGGCGCTCGAACACGGGATCGACCCGTTCGGCCTCCCGGTATCTCCGCAGCGCCTCGTCGATCCTCGGGTACGTCGACAGCATCCGCGCGCCGAGCGCGTGCATGACGTGGTCGCCGTACCCCTCGGCGGCCGCCATGAACGCCTGGATCCTGCCGAGCTTCACGCGCTGCTCGTCGTCGAGCACGACCCCGAACAGGCCTTCGTCGCCCCCGAGCATCTCCTGGAGCGCCTCCGGGCCGGCTCCCTCGATCGACGAGAGCCGTTGCTGCAGCCCCTCGACGTCCACCCGCAGCGTCGAGAGGTAGTCGTCCAGGAGCGCGCGGAATCGCTCGAGCACCCAGGGTCGGGCGAACTCGAATCGGTGCGTCACCTCGTGGATGGCGACGAGCGTCCGGAACTCGGTGGGATCCAGGCTCCAATCGCGTTCGAAGGCGGCGATGTTCGGCGCGACGAACCGCAACGTCCCCGAGCCGTCCGGACGAGGCACGGCGATGTCGTACTGCCCCAGCACCAGGCGGCCGAGCGATCCGATGACCGACCCGATCTGCGCGCCGAGCAAGAGCGGAGACAGCTGTCCCAGCAGTTGGGCGACCCCGGCCTGGGCGTCCTCCGGCAGCGCCTCGCGTTGCGCGGCCGTGACCGCATCGCCGATCCGCGACGCCGCGGTCTCGAGCACCGCGCGCAGGCCCTCGACGTTCGCCTGCACCCACTCCGCGCGCCGCACCGCATGGACCTGGGGGATGTCCGAGGGCGGCTCGAGCCCGGTGAACTCGGCGACCTGGAGGTCGGCGATCCTCACGGCTTCCTCGAAGCCCCTGCGGTCGGCCTCGCCGGGTGCGGGATCGTCCCCGCCCCACGTCGCCGAGGCGATCCCCACCTGTCGGGCGAGCTCCCAGTTCACCGGCCCGCTCGAGGACATGAGCACGCGCTGGATCTCGCGGAACAGCGGGACGTCGTTCCACATGTCCCCGGCCGGGACGTCGGACGGGTTCGGATCGGACGGGAGGCTCATCTCGGCCATCCTACGGCGACCCGATCGCTACGCCGGGCCGCGGGATCGGGCTCCCCCGGTGCGGCGTGGCTACGATGGGCGCATGCGAACCGACCTCCTCGTCCGGGTGACGGGCGAAACGATCGGCGCCGACGAGGCCGTCGCCTTCGTCGCGGATCCCAGGGCCGGAGGGACCTGCGTGTTCCTCGGAACCGTCCGGGACCACTCCGACGCCGGTGCCGTCGTCTCGCTCTCCTACGAGGCGTGGGATGCGCTCGCCACCGAACGACTCGAGGAGCTGGCCCGGGAGCTGTTCGAGCGATGGCCGCTGTGCAAGGTCGCGTTGCTCCACCGGACCGGAGCCCTCGACGTCGGAGAGGTGTCGGTCGTCGTCGCCTGCTCGTCGCCGCATCGCGCCGAGGCGTTCGAGGCGTGCCGGCACGGCATCGAACGCCTGAAACGGGACGTGCCGATCTGGAAGAAGGAGCATCTGCGCTCGGGCGAGTCGAGCTGGGTGATGGGCTCCTGATCGCGCGCCGGGGTCGCTGACGTGGGGCGGGATCTCGCGATCGATCTCGGGACCGCGAACACGGTCGTCTACCGCCAGGGCGAGGGCGTGGTGTTCAACGAGCCGACCGTGGTCGCGATGAACGCGGCGAGCGGCCGGATCGAGGCGATGGGCGACGAGGCCTGGCAGATGATCGGTGGGCGCTCGGGAAACGTCGTGGCGGTGCGGCCGCTTCGGCACGGCGTCATGACCGAGTTCGACATCACGCAGCGGATGATCGAGGTCGTCCTCGAACGGGTCGGCGTCTCACGGTTCCCCAAGCCCCGGGTCCTCGCCTGCATCGCGAGCGAGTCATCCGAGGTCGAGCGGCGCGCGGTCGAGGAGGCCGTTCGCTCGGCCGGGGGCAAGGGCGTCGTCCTCGTCGAGGAGCCGCTCGCCGCGGCCATCGGCGCGGGACTGCCGATCCACGAGCCCATCGGCAACCTCATCGTGGACATCGGTGGCGGCATGACGGAGATGGCCGTGGCGTCGATGGGAGGCGTCGTCTCGGGGGTCTCGATCCGGGTCGGAGGGTTCGACCTGGACGCCGCGATCCAGGAGCACGTGCGGGCCACCTACGAGGTGGCGGTCGGGGAGAAGGCGGCCGAGGAGATCAAGATCGCGATCGGGTCGGCCTTCCCGGTGCCGCGCGGGAAGGCGGCGATCGTGACCGGACGGCACCTCGCGACCGGGGCTCCCGTCGAGGTCCGCGTCACCGAGGACGAGGTTCGCCAGGCGATGGCCGAGCCCGTTCGCCGGATCGTCGAGGCCGCGCGCCGAACCCTGGCCGAGGCCCCACCCGAGCTGACCCACGACGTGCTCGAGGCCGGGATGTTCCTCACCGGGGGTGGGGGGCTGCTCCGGGGACTCGATCTGCTCCTGTCACAGGAGTGCGAGGTCCCCGTCCACCTCACCGAGCGGCCGCTCGAGACGGTCGTGCTCGGGCTCGGGGCGATGCTCGAGCACCTGGACGACTATCGCTCGTCGTTCCAACTCGTCCGCCGGCCGTAACACACCGCGGTGCCACCTAGTCCAGGAACGCCTCGATCGTGCGGTTGATGTAGAAACCCGCCTGGTAGATGGCGAAGGCGAGGGCCGCCGTCCCCAGGACGATCAACACGATGAGGCCGAGGATCCCGACGACACGGTCCTGCCACGACGGACCGCGGGTGGACAGCCGCAGGTACGCGTAGCCGGGTCCCGGGTTGCCCGGCTCCTCGCCGACCGGCTCCGGCCCGCCGAATCCGAGCGCGGGCGTCGCTCGAGCGCGGTTGACGGTGGCCAGGTACACGCCGCCTCCCACGATCGCCGCGAGCACGAACACGATCAGGTACGGCATCGAATGGAGCGTACCCCCACGTCCCCGTCCTACGCGCGAGCTGCCCGTACCATCGAACCGTGTTCCGGTGGAAGCGCCTGCTCGTGTGGGTGCCGCTCGTGCTCGTGGCGGCATTGGCGGTCGTCGTGTACCTGCCCTGGTACGCGATCGGCCCCGGGCCGGCGCGAGCGGTGCAACCGCTCATCCGGTTCGAGGACCGGCAGCGATTCGAGTCCGAGGGCCGGTTCGTCATGACGTCCGTCCGGTACACGCAGCTCACCGGGTTCCAGATGCTGCTCGCGTGGATCGATCCGGACCGTCGCGTCGTGCCGCGGTCGGACCTGTTCCCCGACGGTGAGAGCCGCCAGGAGGAGGAGGAGCGATCGATCTCCCAGATGGACACGAGCAAGCTCGACGCATCGGCCGTCGTCATGAGGGCGATCTCCGGCTACCCGCGGGACCACGGCGATGGCGTGCTCATCGAGAGCGTCGTCGACGGCTGCGCCGCCCACGGCGAGCTGTTTCCCGGGGATCTCATCGAGTCGATCGACGGGGCCGAGGTCGAGTCCTACCGGGACGCCAGGCGCGCGATCGAGGCGGCGCCGTCGGGGGCCACGCTGACGTTCGACGTCTCGGTCGACGGAGAGCCCGAGACCGTGCGGCTCGTCCGCGAGCCGTGCGGGGGGAGCGAGGAGCCCCTCGTGGGCGTCTCGATGATCAACAATTTCCCGTTCGACGTCCAGATCTCGAGCGGCGACATCGGCGGGCCCTCCGCGGGTCTGATGTGGGCGCTCGGCCTGTACGACCTGCTTACGCCGGGGGACCTCACGGGCGGGCGGACGATCGCCGGAACCGGCGCGATCGGGCTCGACGGGACGGTGTTCCCGATCGCCGGGGTCGGCGAGAAGATCTCGGCGGCCGCGGACGCGGGGGCCGACGTGTTCCTCGTCCCTCGCGACAACCTCTCGGCGGCACGCGCAGAGGGCGACCACGGACTCGATCTCGTCCCGGTCGGGTCGTTCGACGAGGCGCTCGAGTACCTCGGCGTGGACCCGGACGTCGTCCCCGCGTCGTGAAGGCCATCCAACGCGAGACCCGATGATAGGCTGACCCGGCTCTCGATCCCCTTCCTGACGGATACCCGAAGCCATGGTCGTACGCGTTCCAACCGCGGTCCCCGGCTCGCGACGCCGACGGATCATCGTCGGGATCGTCGCCGCGCTGGCAGTGCTCGTCATCCTGTTCACGGCGCTGTCCGGGTTCTTCGTCGACGTGCTGTGGTACCGCGAGGTCGACTTCTCGCAGGTGTTCTGGACGGTCCTGCGGACGCGGGTCCTCCTTGGGGTGGTGTTCGGGCTCGCGTTCTTCGCGATGCTCTACGCGAACCTGTGGATCGTGCGGCGCATCACGCCGCGGTTCCAGCCGCTCTCGCCCGAACAGGAGATCGTCGAGCGGTACCGCATGCAGTTCGAGCCATACGCCTGGTGGCTGCTGCCCCTGTTCTCCCTCGTGATCGCCTTCTTCGTCGGCCTCGGCGTGACCACGCAGTGGCAGACGTTCCTCCTGTGGCGCAATGGCTCGGGGCTGTCGTTCGGCACGACGGAGCCGCTGTTCGGGCGAGACCCGGCCTTCTACGTCTTCACGCTGCCCTGGTTGAAGTTCGTCCAGGGGTGGCTCTTCTCGGCCCTCGTGGGCATCCTCCTGCTCACGGCGCTGGCGCACTACCTGTGGGGCGGCATCCGGCCACAGGCCCCGGGCCTGGGCGAGAAGGTGTCGCCGCAGGTGAAGGCCCACCTGTCCGTCCTGCTCGGTCTCATCATGCTCACGAAGGCCTGGGGCTACTACCTGGGGCAGTTCGACCTGCTCGGCTCGCTGCGCGGCGTCGTCGCCGGCGCCTCGTTCACCGACGTGAACGCCCAGTTGCCGGCGCTTCGGATCCTCGTGTTCATCGCGATCGCCTGCGCGATCTTGTTCCTCGTCAACATCCGCCTGCGCGGGTGGGCGTTGCCGGTCATCGCGGTCGGCCTGCTCGCGCTCGTCTCGATCATCGCCGGCGCCGCGTATCCGGCGTTCGTCCAGCGATTCCGGGTGACGCCGCAGGAGTTTCAGCGCGAGCAGCCATACATCGAGGACAACATCGAGGCCACGCGTGCCGCGTTCGGACTGGACACGATCGTGCAGCAGCCGAGATCGGTCGGTCCCGCGGTGACCGCCGAAGACATCGAGGCGAACGAAGCCACGGTCTCGAACATCCGCCTGTGGCGACCCGACGTCCTCCTGCGGAACTACGAGTCGCTCCAGCGGATCCGCACGTACTACGAGTTCCAGGACATCGACGTCGATCGCTACGTCGTCGGGGGCCAGCGCCGGGTGGTGATGCTGTCCGCCCGCGAGGTCAGCCAGTCGCAGATCCCCGAGGGAGGGCAGACGTGGCAGAACACACATCTGGTCTACACGCACGGGTTCGGCGCCGTCGCCTCGCAGGTGAACACCGCGACGACGGAGGGGCAGCCGCTGTTCACGCTCAAGGACATCCCGCCGATCGGTGAGCCCGAGCTGACCGGCAACGGCCAGCGCGTCTACTACGGCGAGGGCGAGGACGTGCCGTTCGTCGTCGTGAAGTCGGGGACGCCGGAGCTCGACTTCCAGGGCACGCCCACCGACGATCAGGCGCAGCAGGAGTTCCAGTACGACGGGACCGGCGGGATCCCGTTCGGCGGCATCTTCCAGCGTGCCCTGTTCGCGTGGCGGTTCCGCGACGTGAACCTGCTCATCAGCAGCCTCATCGAGGACGACAGCCGCATCATGATCTACCGCGACATCCGCCAGCGGGTGCCGAAGGCCGCCCCGTTCCTGCGGTTCGATGCCGATCCGTACTCGGCGATCGTCGACGGCAAGCTCGTATGGATCTGGGACGCGTACACGACCACGGACCAGTACCCGTACTCGCAGCCCCTGGACCTCGACGAGGTGTCGTCCGACGCTCCCGAGGGCGCTCCGCAGCTGTCCGGCACCGCGAACTACGTCCGCAACTCCGTGAAGGTCGTGGTCGACGCGTACGAAGGCTCGATCACGTACTACATCGCCGACCCCGACGATCCGATCCTGCAGGCCTGGAACGCCGCGTTCCCCGGCCTGTTCACGTCCATGAGCCAGGCCTCGGCCGAGCTCACGGAGCACTTCCGATACCCGGAGAGCCTGTTTCAGATCCAGGCCGCGCAGTTCATGAACTACCACGTGACCGATCCGGACGTGTTCTACGGTCGCGCGGACTTCTGGGCGGTGCCCGCCGACCCGGCGATCTCCTCCGGCGAGCAGCAGATCGCGATGCGGCCGTACTACGTGCTCATGAAGCTGCCGGGGGAGACCGAGGAGTCCTTCGTCCTCATCCTCCCGTTCACGCCGCTCGGGCGCCAGAACATGGTGGCCTGGATGGCGGCGAAGTCCGATCCCGGCGAGGACTACGGGGAGATGGTGAGCCACGAGTTCCCGGCGGGCCTGAACGTCGACGGTCCCACCCAGGTGTTCTCGCGGATCAACCAGGACGCTCGCTTCTCCGCCGAGCGGACGCTGCTCGGTCAGGGCGGCTCGACGGTCGTCTTCGGCGACTTCCTCGTCATCCCGATCGAGGACTCGCTCCTGTACGTCCAACCGGTCTACGTCGAGTCGAACCAGCCGAACGCGATCCCCGAGCTCCGGCGCGTCGTCGTCGTCAACGGCGAGCGGATCGGCCTCGGCAACACGCTCCAGGCGGCGGTGGCCGACGCGCTCGGCGAGCCGGTCGACGAACCCGGGGCCCCGACGCAACCGCCGGAGGGGACGCTCGAGGAGCAGATCCAGTCGCTGCTCGACGAGGCGGCGCAGCACTTCGCCGCCGCCGACACCGCGCTTCGGGCCGGTGACCTGGCCACGTACGAGAGCGAGATCGACGCCGCGCAGCAGGCCACGGCGCAGGCGCAGCAGCTCATCGCGGAGCTGCTCGGCGTCTCGCCGTCACCGGCCGTCTCTCCCTCGCCCTCGCCGTCCGGCTGACCCGGGGAACCCTCCCGGCGGCGGAGCCGTCGAACCCGGGACTCGACCGGAAGGAGCGCCCTCGATGCGACCTCTCCGCACGCTGTTCGCCATCTCGATCGCGTTGCTCACGCTGTTCGTCGCCGCTCCCGCGTGGGCGTGCGGCGGGCTCGTCGCCCCGAACGGGTCCGTCCAGCTCGTGAAGACGACCACCCTCGCGGCCTATCACCGAGGGATCGAGCACTACGTCACGTCGTTCGAGTTCGCCGGCGGCGGTGGGGAGTTCGGATCGATCGTGCCGCTCCCCGGCGTCCCGACCCAGGTGATCCGAGGCGGGGACTGGACGCTCCAGCGACTCGTGCTCGAGACCCAGCCTCCGCAGCCGACCGCGCTTCGGTTCGCGGCCGAGGACGCTGCGGGGGCGGCCCGCGTGATCCTCGAGACGGAGATCGACGCGCTCGACGTGGTCGTCCTCGAAGGCGGCGCGACGGCGGTCGGCACGTGGGCGCGCGAGCACGGGTTCCTCCTGCCCCCGGATGCGCCCGAGGTGCTGGACTTCTACGCGCGGCGGAGCCCGATCTTCATGACCGTGCGTTACGACGCCGATCGCGCGGCCGACGAGGGCCTGGCGCTCGGCGACGGGACACCGGTCCACGTCGTGATCCCGACCACGAACCCGTGGGTGCCCCTTCGGATCCTCGGGCTCGGCGCTCCGGCGGAGGCCCCGATCGAGGCCGACGTCTACCTGCTGACCGACGAGGAGCCGACGATGCTGCCGGCCCCGGTCGCCCCGAGCCTCGCAGCCCGGCTGACCGACGGCGCCCGTCCCGGTCTCGTCCTCGAGCGGAGCGAGCCGGCCTCACGCACGCTGCTCACCGACCTGCGCTCGGACAAGGGGATGAAGTGGATGCCGGGGAGCGGGATGTGGCTCTCGTACCTTCGGGTCGACTCGCGAGCCGGCGATCTCGGCTACGACCTCGCGATCGACGCGAGCGGGGCCGGTCAGCCCTCCCCGGTCGCCGCCGGGCTCGAGCCCGCGGCGTTCTCCGGGTCCTCGGCGGTCGATCGGGTCGGGCCGGCGGTGTGGTCCGCGGTCGCGGTGCTCGTGACGATCGGCGCGATCGCGATGGTCGGCCGTCGCCGCGCTCGTCGGCCGGCGGTCTGAGGAACGATCCGTGCAGCGGCGCACGCTCGCGGCGGTGGCCCTGGTGGCCGTCGTCGCGAGCGCGCTGGCTGCCTGCGCCGTGGCCTCCGCCGCGCCCGCGGGTCCGCGGACCGTGACGATCTCGATCCATCACTCCAGGTTCGATGCCTCGACGATCGACGCGCGGGCGGGGGAGACGATCCGCTTCGTGGTCCGAAACACCGATCCGATCGACCACGAGTTCATCGTCGGCGACCAGGCGGTCCAGGACGCCCACGAGCTCGGGACCGAGGCCTACCACCCGCCTCGACCCGGCGAGATCACCATCCCGGCCGGATCCACCGTCGAGACCACGTTCACGTTCCCGAACGAGGATCTGCTGTTCGGCTGCCATCTCCCCGGGCACTGGGCGTACGGCATGTCCGGCATCGTGTTCGTCCGTTGAGGCTGCCGGGACGAGCCGCCTTGCCGCCGTCTGGCCGGGTTCGGTAGCATCGTGCTGCGGGGTGGAGCAGTCCGGTAGCTCGCTGGGCTCATAACCCAGAGGTCACGGGTTCAAATCCCGTCCCCGCGACGAGAGAACCAGCAGATCAACGAGGGTCCCGGTCGATCCGGGGCCCTCGTGCTTTGGGCTCATTCCCCCGAACTTCCCCACACGCACCGCCACGTGGGTGCTGGACGATGGACTCTTGTATTAGTGTTGTAGTACACTCGGACATGCAATGCTGGCATTTCATCTGAGCTCGACATCGGGCGTCCCGACCTACGTGCAGATCGTCGATCAGGTGCGGCAGGCGATCCGGCTGCGCCGCCTCGAGCCAGGTGACCGGTTGCCGACGGTTCGCGAGGTGGCCTCCGCGCTGGCCATCAACCCCAACACCGTGCTCAAGGCGTACCGCGAGCTCGAGCACGAGCGACTTGTCGAGGGGCGCCACGGTCAGGGCACCTACGTCGTGGGATCGTTCGCGGGGCCGTCGCCGGGGACTCTCGATGGGTTGCGAGCGCGCCTGGAGACCTGGGTGGACCGGGCGCTTGCTGCGGGTCTCTCGCCCGAGCACATTCGGGCGGTCGTGGACACCACGCTCCACCGATTGCTCGACGTGGAGGAGTCGGCGTGAGCGACGCGCTGGTTGCCGAGGGTCTCACGAAGCGCTATCGACGGACGTTCGCGCTCGACCACTGCAGCCTTGCGATCCCCGAAGGGGCGATCGTCGCCCTCGTCGGCCCGAACGGGGCCGGCAAGTCGACCCTGTTGCACTGCGCCACCGGGCTGACCCGACCTTCCGGCGGCGTGGTGCGCGTGCTTGGGGGCGAACCAGGAGATCGGACACTGCCCGGGGTTGGCTTCCTTGCCCAGGACGCTCCGCTGTACCGGGACTTCACCGCCGACGAGCTGCTCACGATGGGCAACGGGCTCAACCGCGACTTCGACGTCGCGTTCGGCCGGGAACGTCTGCCGAAGGTGGGCGTGCCACTCGACCGGCGCATCGCCCAGCTGTCCGGCGGCCAACGCGCCCAGGTGGCCTTGTGCCTCGCGCTGGCCAAGCGTCCGCGCCTGCTCCTCCTCGACGAACCTCTCGCCAGCCTCGATCCACTCGCCCGCCGAGAGTTCCTCTCCACCATGGTCGACGCCGTCGCCGAGACGGCCATGACCGTCGTCCTCTCGTCGCATCTCGTCACCGATCTCGAGCGGGTCTGCGATCACCTCCTGGTGCTGCACGCCGGACGCGTCCAGGTCTTCGCCGAGACCGACCAGTTGCTGGCCACCCACAAGATCCTGATCGGACCGGGCGGACCGCGCCGGGAGAGGATCGCCGGCGTCGACGACGTCGTCCACGCCACCGACGCGCAGCGACAGAGCACGCTCCTGGTCCGATTGAACGCACAGGCGCTCGAACCCTCCTGGGAGCAACGGGCTGTCACCCTCGAAGACCTCGTCCTCGCCTACCTTGCGGCCAACGTCGAGACACCGCCCGACAACAGGACGTGAGCGCATGACCTGGCTCGTGTGGCGCCAACATCGCAAGCAACTCCTCTTCGGCGTCGTCGCCCTTCTCGTCCTCGGTGTCTTCTTCGTCGGCACCGGCGGACCGATCCATGACCGGTTCGAGCGGCTTGGACTGCCCGACTGCCTTCCCCAGACCATCGACGCGACCGTCGTCGCCGAGCTCTTTGGCGACGCCGCGAGCGTCGACGATGCGACGGCAGCGATCACCAGGTGCGCCCAGACGGCCCGTGCCTTCCTCAGCGACTACCAGATCGTCTTCGAGGTCGGCGGTCTCCTGCTGTTCCTCCCGATGCTCGCCGGCATGTTCTGGGGCGCACCGCTCGTCGCCCGCGAGCTCGAACACGGGACCCACCGTCTCGTCTGGACGCAGGGGACCTCACGACTGCGGTGGGCGGCCACGAAGATCGGCCTCGTGTCGGCCGCGGTGCTGGTGATGACCGCGGTCTTTGCCGGGATGCTCACCTGGTGGATCACACCGGTCATCCAGACCTCCGGACAGCGGTTCGACTTCGGGGTCTTCGACATCCACGGCATCGTCGTGTTCGGCTACACGATCTTCGCGTTGGCGCTCGGCGTCTTCGCCGGCGCCGTCACGGGCCGGCTCCTGACAGCGATGGCCACCACCGCCGTCGCGTTCCTGGCCACCCGGCTGGTCGTCATGCTGGCTGCGCGGCCGAACTTCCTGCCAACCGAGACGGTCAGCGTTCGCCTCGACCCGGCCCGCGCCGAACGGTGGAACCTCCTCCACGGCGACTGGATTCTCAGTCGCCAGGATCCGCCCGGCTGTGCGAAAGGGGCCACGGACTGCGTCGACACCCTCACCATGCAGATTCACCCCGCCCACCACTTCTGGACCTTCCAGGCCATCGAGACGGCCATCTTCGTCGCGCTCGCAATCTGCCTGGTCCTCGCCACCATCTATTGGATCCGCCGTCGAATCGCCTGACCACCCGCCCAGGGCCGCTTCCGATGGCGGGCTGGACAGCCCGCGAACCGCATTCCCTGGGCCGAACGGCCCTGGTGCAAACGACCGGCCCGGTTGAGCATGGGCTGGACGCGGATTGCGCGACGTCTCCACGACGCCTCACAGGGGAGGCTCGTGGGTACGAGCCGAGGGGGTGCGAGATGACGCACGTGAAGGAAGGTCGCAGGTCACGAACGGCAGGCGGGCGGCTCGCCGCCGGGATCCTCGTCCTCATGCTCGGCCTGCTGGTCGTTCCGGGAGTGAACGCTGCCGCCCCCGGCGGCGCGACTCCCGCGTCCGTGGGGACCGTGAAGTGGAGATTCCAGGTCAGCGGGCAGTACGTCCTGCATCCGCCGGCGGTCGGTCCCGACGGCGGGGTCGTCGTGGCGAGCTCGACCGGAGACGTCTACTCGTTGACCGCCGGCGGGGCGCTTCGATGGGTGGTCCGTTCCATCGGCGCCGACGGCGGGCCCTCGATCGGTCCCGACGGGACGACCTACGTGGCGTCGATGAGCACGATCACCGCCATCGCTCCCAACGGCTCGATCCGATGGACGTTCACCGAGCCGTCCT
>DATBLA010000203.1:0-18940 GCA_036555645.1 Actinomycetota bacterium | reverse complement strand
TCCACTGCTGGACCGCCTGCCGCCGAACGCCGAACAGGCGCCCGACGTCGGTGATCGTCAGGTCCCATGCGGTCAGGAGCTCCTCGAGGTCCGTCCGACCGCGCGAGAGCTCCGAGCGGACGATCCGGGCGAACCGCCGGTAGTCGACCGCGCGCGGGAGCGCGGCCGGCGAGGCGGGGGGCGCGGCGATCTCCATCCCGGGCAGCATCCCGGCCGCCACCGACACGAGCGCCCGAAGCGGACCCTCGGGCTCGAACGGGGCGGTCAGCGCGAGGTGGTCGAGGATCTCCAGGGCCCAGGGCGGGTCGAGGTCCTCACCCGCGAGGTCGCGAACGAGGTCGCGCCACGCGATCGCGTAGGCGCGCGCGGCCGCCTCGTCGCCCTCGAGGGCGGGGGCGAGCCATCGGAGCGCCTCCGCCGAGCGCTCGGCGTCGAGCCGAACGGCGACCATGACCATGGCGCAAGGGTATCGCAAGGAAGAGGCGATGCGCAAGCAAAACGCAAGCTAGACCTTCGAGGAAGGCGGGGTGTCGAGGCGCATGAGGATCTCGGCGACGCCGTCCTCGGGTTCGGTCGGCTGGACCGCGGCCTCCGCCGGGACGAAGCCGCACTTCTCGAGCACGCGGATCGAGCCGACGTTGGTGGTGGCCACGTGCGCGAACAGCGGGCGTTCGGGCTCCTCGCGAAGGAAGGCGGCGAGCGCGGCCGTCGCGTACCCGCGACCCCAGAACTCGCGGCCGATCCAGTACCCGACCAGGCGCAAGCCGTCCGCGGTCCAGCAGTTGAGATCGCCGACGACCTCGCCGTCGGCCACGATCGTGCGCACGACGCACTCGGGATCGGCGAGCACCCGTTCCATGTGCGCCATGAAGGCCTCGCGGTCGCGGGAGGGGAACGCCGCGACCCGGGACGCCTCCTCGTCGGCCTGGTGCTCGAAGAGGATCGGGAGGTCGGACTCGACGACCTCGCGCAACCGAACGCGATCGGCGTGGTCGGATGCGGCGGGCGTCGTCACGTGTCGACTCCAGGGGTTCCGCTCGGGCGGGACCGGGCTAGCCTATAAGCCGCCCGAGGACGTGCCTGCCGGACCGTGGAGGAGCAGGGGCGTGACCGATCCGGTCGCCAAGGTCGAACGCGCGAGGAGCGCCGCAGCCCGCGAGGCGTGGGACGAGGCTGCGGCCGCCTACCGTGCCGCCGACGCCTCGCTCCTCGAGGCGTCCGACCTCGAGGCGTGGGCCGATGCCACCTGGTGGCTCTCGAGCATGGACGAGTCGATCGGCCTGCGACAGCGCGCGTACGCGGCGTACTCGGCCGAAGGCGACCACCGCGGAGCGGGGTGGATGGCGGCGCGCCTGTGCATCGAGCACTTCCTGCGCGGCGAGCCGGCCGTCGGGGCCGGCTGGCTCGGACGGACGCAGCGCCACGCGCGCGATCTCCCCGACTGCGTGGAGCTCGGGTACGTCGCGATGCTCGAGGCCAACGTCGCCAGGTTGGGCGGCGATCTCGACGGCGCGTTCGATCTCGCCGAGCGAGCCGTCGAGATCGAGCACCGGTTCGGCGATCCCAACCTGCTCGCGATGGCCCTGCAGACGCAGGGCCTGGTCCGGATCGACCAGGGACAGGTCGCGCGGGGCCTCGCGCTCCTCGACGAGGCGATGACGTCGGTGATCGCGGGCGAGGTCAACTCGTACTACACGGGCGCGATCTACTGCCAGGTCATCGACACGTGTCTCCAGATCGCCGACGTCGGGCGCGCGGGCGAGTGGAGTCGCGCCGCCTCGGCGTGGGTCGAGACGGTCGTTCCCGAATCGCCGTTCCCCGGCATCTGTCGGGTGAACCGGGCTCACCTCGCCCGGTTGCAGGGTGCGTGGGACGAGGCGGGGTCCGAGGCCCGACGGGCGGCCGAGGAGCTCATCGAGTTCAATCCGCCGGCAGCCGGGGCCGCGATGTACGAGGCGGGCGAGGTCCGCCGGCGCATCGGGGATCTCGCCGGCGCCGAAGCCGACTACGCGCGCGCGCGCGAGTTGGGGTTCGACCCCCAACCGGGCCTCGCGCTGCTGCGTCTGGCGCAGGGGAAGGTGGATTCGGCGGCGACGACGCTCGACGTCGTCCTCTCCGACGAGCGGGCGCGGGGGATCCAGGCGGCGCCGCTGCTCGCCGCTCGCGTGGAGGTCGCCCTCCAGGCGGGTGAGCTCGACGACGCGCGAACGGCGTGCGAGACGTTGCGCCGCATCACCGAGGCGACCGACGCGCGCCACGTCCGGGCCGTCGCGACGACGGCGGAGGGGACGGTGCGTCTGGCCGAGGGCGACGCCGCCGGTGCGCTCGAACGCCTGCGGTCGGCTTGCGAGGCGTGGCAGGAGCTGAAGCTGCCGTACGAGCATGCTCGGGCCAGGCAGGCGTACGGGCTCGCGCTTCGCGCCGCGGGCGACGAGGAGGACGCCCGCCTCGAGCTGCAGGCTGCGCTCGGGGCGTTCGAGCGTCTGGGCGCCACGCCGGACGCGACCGCCACGTCGGCGCTGCTCGGCGACGGGAAGGCACTGCCGGGCGGGCTCACCGCGCGCGAGGCGGAGGTGCTTCGTCTCGTCGCATCCGGCAAGACGAACCGCGACATCGCCGTCGAGCTCGTCATCAGCGAGCACACCGTCGCCCGGCACCTCCAGAACATGTTCACGAAGCTCGACGTGTCCTCGCGGGCGGCCGCCACCGCCTACGCGTTCGAGCACGGACTCACCTGAACTCCCCTCTCCCGAGCGGACGTGGTGCGAATTCACCACGCCGCGGGTGTCCCGAGTTGGTGCCTTCCGGCGATGAGGTGGCGAGGTCACCGGCCTACCGTCGAGCCGAGACGAACCGAGGAGGCGAACGATGGACGGCATGGCGGGGACGGAGCGATTCGACACGGTGGTCATCGGCGCGGCCCAGGCGGGCCTGGCGGCGGGGTATTACCTGAAGAAGGCACGACGCTCGTTCGTCATCCTCGATGGGGCCGAGCGCGTGGGAGACGTCTGGCGCAGACGGTACGACTCGCTGCGCCTGTTCACGCCGGTCCGGTGGATCGAGCTGCCCGGCATGCGCTTTCCGGGCCGTGATCGGTACCGGACCGCGACCCGCGACGAGATGGCCGACTACCTCGAGTCGTACGCGACGACGCTCGATCTCCCGGTTCGAACCGGCATCCACGTGGACCGCGTGTCTCGGCAGGGTGATCGGTATGTCGTCGACGCGCGTGGCCGTCGGTTCGAGGCCGACCACGTCGTCGTGGCGACGGGCGCGCATCGCGATGGCCGGGTCCCGGCGTTCGCGCGCGACCTCGATCCGGGCATCGTCCAGCTGCACTCGGCCGAATATCGGAACCCCTCGCAGCTTCGCGAGGGCGGGGTGCTCGTCGTGGGCGCCGGGAACTCCGGCGGCGACATCTCGCTCGAGACGGTCGGGACCCACCCGACGTGGCTTTCGGGGCCCGATCGGGGTCACGTCCCTGCGGACATCGACGGCTGGATCGCGCGCCACCTCGTGTTCCGGGCCATCCGGTTCCTCTTCCATCACGTGCTGACGATCCGCACCTCGGTGGGCCGCAAGGCCATGCGGAAGCTCGCGTCGCAGGGCGACATGCTCATCCGCGTCAAGCCGAAGTGGCTCGCGGCCGCCGGCGTCGAGCGCGTGCCGAAGACGATCGGCGTCCGCGACGGGCTGCCCCTCCTCGAGGACGGGCGGGTCCTTGACGTGGCGAACGTCATCTGGTGCACGGGCTTCCGGCACGACCTGTCGTGGATCGACCTGCCGATCTTCGGCGAGGACGGCGCGCCGCTACACCATCGCGGCGTGGCCACCGGCGAGCCGGGCCTGTACTTCGTCGGCCTGTCGTTCCAGTACGCCGTGAGCTCGGACGCGCTCCCCGGCATGGCGCGCGACGCGGAGTACGTCGTGGACCAGATCGCCGCCACCGGTCGCGAGCAGCGGACGGAGGACGTGTCGCTGGCCGCGTAGAGGCCGCGCGCCTAGGTCCGGCCGGCCTTGCCGAGCATGTCGTCCAGGAGCGACGGACCGTCCGGATCGATGAGCTCGTGCAGGTGGGGGTTCTCGACCTCGGTGGCGAGCACGCGCGCCGTCTCGACCGCCGAGGGGTCGCCGAGGTCTCGCCGATACAGGTAGGCGCGCACGAGCAGCTCGCGCATGCCCGACCGCCCGGCGAGCGAGACGAGGTCGGTCACCCATCGGCCCGCCGACGGGTGAGGCGTCGCGACGCTGATCGCACACAGGGCGTCGAGGACGTACGCGCGCAGCCACCGGTGCGTGTCCGGCTGCCGGCCGCAGCGCGCCAGCGCCTCTTCCATCGTCGTGGCCGCCTCGGCGAGCTCGCCTCGCGCAGCTCGGAGCAGGCCAATGCCTCGAACGCCATAGGCCTCCCAGCACGCGTCGTTCACCTGGCAGCCGAGGGCGAACACGTGCTCGAACGCCTCCCCGGCACGGTCGAGGTCGCCCCGGCGAACCCATACCTCCGCGGCGAGCGCCTCGGGGAACGCGACGAAGGCGGTCCACCGCGTGCTCTTCGTCAGCTCTCGCCCGCGAGCGAGGGCCTCGTCGGCGAGGTCGAGCTCGTCACGCAAGAGGTGTGATCGTCCGATGTGGGTACGGCCGAGCGCTTCCTGGCGCTCCTCGCCGGCGGTCTCCGCATGGGCGATCGCTTCGGTGAGGGCTGCCATGGCCTGATCGTGTGCGCCGATGTCGCCGAGCGCGACGCCGGTCACGACGCCGATCGCCGCCAACTCGCCGGGGTCGTCCCCCGCCAGCTCGGTGGCGAGCCGGAACCAGGTCTGCGCGCGCAGGTAGTCGCCGCGCAGCACCTCGATGTAGCCGAGCTCGCGGTGGGCGGAGGCCGCGAGCGCCCGGTCGGTCGCGTCGGCGACCGCGATACAGCGGTGCAGGGCCGCCGCTCCCTCCTCGGCCTTGCCCTTCGTCGCGTGGATGAGCGCGGATCCGAGTGCGAGCAGCGCCGAGGCCTCGAGCCGTGTCTCGCCGGCGTCCCGACAGCCGGCCGCCGCGGTTCGAAGCCGGTCGATCCCCTCCTCGACCGCTCCCGCGCTCACGGCGGCCTCGCCGGACTCGAGGAGCACCTGGAGCCCCGCGTGGCCCGGCTGCGGGCCGGCCGATGGTCCCTCGGCCTCGATGTGCGCCGCCTCCGCGAGCTCGGGGCCGGGCTCGATCCCGAGCTCCCGGTAGAACAGTTCGACCGAGGCCGAGAGCTGCCGCTCGACCGCGGTCGCATCGCCCGTCCCGGCGAAGGCCCGGATCAGCAGGACGTGCGCGTCCTCGTTCAGTGCGTCGAGCGCGACGAGTCGCGTCGCGAGCTCGACCGCCGTGCGCGCGTTGCCCGAGGCGAGCGCGTACAGGGCCCCCTCGCGCAGAACGTCCTGGCTCAGCGCCTGCAGTCGTCGCCGCTCGCCGAGGAGCCACGCGTTGAACCCCGGGCTCGCGTCGATCTCCATGCCCTCGAGCAGCTCGCGCCCGAGCCCCGGGAGCTCGACGGCCTCCCGGGAGGTGCCGGCCCGCAGGACGTCGACGTCGATCGTGGAGCCCTCGGGCAGGTGCAGGTGCACCGTCCGGCCGCTGCCGACGGTGTCGGGGCCCCCGAGCAGCCGCCGGAGCTGCGACAGGTTCCATCGGAGGGCACCCGCCGGGTCCTCGGCGTCGGGGAACAGCAGGTCGATGAGCTGTTGGCGGCTCGGAGGGCGTTCGGCCAGGGCAAGGTAGGCGAGGACCGCCCACACCTTTCGTCCGCGGGGAGCCGGGAAGACGACGCCGTCGCGCACGAGGACGGGTGAACCGAGCAGATGCGCGGTGATCGGCATTGCGACCCATCCTGCCCGGGGCGGTCGTGTCGGACAACCCGTGCCGCGGTGGCGCCGCACACGGCGGGTCACATGACCGCTTCCTACGGTGGTGCCGACCGGCGAGCCGCCGCGCCTGCACGAGGCCGAAGCCGATCGTCGGGGAAGGAGGGTCGAGCATGAGCACGCTCGCGATCGACGACCTTCGCGCCCGGGTGCGCGGACAGGTGATCTCGTCCGAGGACGAGGGGTACGAGGACGCACGCCGCGTCTACAACGCGATGATCGACCGGCGCCCCGCGCTCGTCGTCCGAGCGGCGAACGCCGGCGACGTGATCGCCGCGGTGAACCTCGCGCGCGAGAACGGGCTGGACCTCGCGGTCCGGGGTGGAGGTCACAGCGTGCCCGGGTTCGGGACGTGCGACGGTGGCGTGGTGATCGACCTGTCGGCCTTGCGGGGCGTCCGCGTGGATCCGGCGACCTCGACGGCCCGCGCCGAGGGTGGGGCGACGTGGGGCGACTTCAACGCCGCGACGCATGCGTTCGGTCTGGCGACGACCGGCGGCATCATCTCGACGACCGGAGTCGGCGGGCTCACGCTTGGCGGTGGCATCGGGTACCTCGCCCGCGGCTACGGCCTTTCGATCGACAACCTCGTTTCGGCCGATGTCGTGACCGCAGACGGCCGATTCGTCGTCGCGAGCGAGGACGAGCACGCGGACCTGTTCTGGGCGCTCCGCGGCGGCGGTGGCAACTTCGGCGTCGTGACCTCGTTCGAGTTCCGGCTTCACCCGGTCAGGGACATCTACGGCGGCCCGATGTTCTACGAGCTCGGCGAGGTCGGGAACGTCCTGCGCTTCTTCCGCGACTACATCGCCGACGCTCCCGAGGAGCTCGGTGCGTTCCCTGCGTTCCAGATCGCGCCGCCGCTGCCCTTCATCCCGGAGGACCGTCACGGGGACACGTTCATCGCGATCGTCGCGTGCTGGGCGGGACCGCTCGATGAGGGCGAACAGGCGCTGAAGCCGTTCCACGACGTCGCGCCGGTCGTTGCCGAGTTCGTCGGCCCGATGCCGTACCCGGCGCTGAACGGCGCCTTCGACGCGTTGGTGCCGCCAGGGCTCCAGCACTACTGGAAGGCGAGCTTCGCGACCGAGCTGACCGACGAGGCGATCGCCGCACACGACACCCACGGCCCCGACGTGCCGGTCGTGAACTCGACCGTTCACATCTACCCGATCAACGGCGCAGCTGGCCGCGTCGCGCCCGACGCGACCGCGTTCGCCTACCGGGATGCGAGCTTCGCGACGGTGATCGCCGGCATGTGGCCTGAGCCGAGCCAGAACGAGGCCAACATCGCGTGGGTTCGCCGCTACTACGACGGGATCGCCCCGCACTCGCAAGAAGGCGGGTACGTGAACTTCATGGCGTCGGACGACCAGGATCGGATCCGGGCCAACTACCGGCAGAACTACGATCGGCTCGTCGGGATCAAGCGGACGTATGACCCGGACAACCTGTTCCATCTGAACCAGAACATCGCGCCCTGACCGTCAGCGAGCGCGCGCGGCGGTCGAGCGCTCGAACGCCGCGGGGAACCGTGACTTGAGTCGCACGTCCCCCAACCATTCGCGGAGCCGGGCACGCTCGGCGTCGATGGCCTTGCGCCTGGTCTTCGGCAGGTCCTCGAGCAGGTCGACGACCACCTCGCCGTCGGCGGCCTGAGCCCATCCGCCCACGGCACGGCCGTCGACCCACACCGTGGGGCCGGCGTTCCCGTTGCTGTCGAACAGCCGGTCGGTGTGATCGCCCATGTACCAGCCGCGTTGCTTCCATCCCATGACCGTGGGATCGAGGCCGGGAAGCAGCGCGACCCACGGTTCGACCGGGTCCCGGTTGCCTTCGGCGTCCTCCGGCAAGATGTACCCGACGCCCTCGTCGAGCTCGACCTCGACGGCCTCGAGCGCCTCGAGCGTTCGGGTCGTCAGGCGGGCGGTCCACCCCGTCCACCACCGGATGTCCGTCGCGGTCCCGGGGCCGAACGTCGTGAGCCACCGCCGGAGCAGGTCGGCGCAGGCCGCGTCGTGATCGACATCCGGGAGCGGCTCGCCGAGCCAGGTCGCGGTGCTCGCCCAGCGGTACTGGGAGGAGGTCCACCCGCCGAGCGGGCGGCCCCGGACGATCCGGCCCTCGGTCGCGAGCAGGAACAACACGCGCGTCGAGACACCCATCGTGCCGCCCCACGTCTTCCCCTCCCCGAACCGGAGCTTCGACCCGAGCTCCGGGACGTCGCCGGTGAGCTCGCGGGCCGTCGCGTCACCTCGTCCCTCGAGCGCGGCGAGCGTCTCGCCCATCACCCGATCGAGCCAGGACTCGCCACGCCCGCGCCGAGCGATGCCCTGGTCCTCCAGCATCGAGACGAGGCGGGCGCGCTCGCGGGGGACGAGCGCCTTCGTGCACGCCTCGTCCATCACGGCGGCGAGGTCGCGCGGGACGACGAACATCGTCCGCCGCATCCCGAGCATGCGAACGAGCGAACGGCGCTCGTACAGCGCCGCCTCCATGGTCGCCGGCTCGAATCCGTCCACGCGCGCCCATGCCGAGAGGAAGACCGTGGCCGGGTCGCTCGAGTGCAGCCCGGTCAGATCGGCGGCGAGCGCTTCGGGCGACGCCGACGTTCGCGCCAGCCGGTGGCGACGAGCCAGCCGCGAGCGGCGCTCCGCTGCTCCGATCCGTCTCACGGGCCGCCAACCTATCCGACGGCCCGTGAGAGGATGGCCGGCTCGGGCGGAGGTGCGATGTGATCAAGCGTGTCTCGTGGGGAACGGTCGCGGTCGCGGCCGCGATCGTGTTCGCCCTCGTCATCGCCGCCATGCCCCCCGGGACCTCGCCGGCGGCCGCCGGTCCGGCGCCGGAGGAGCGGCCCTGCGGTCCGCGCGACCGAGCCCGGTGCGGGACCGTCGAGGTGCCGCTCGATCGCGCCGATCCCGCGTCGGGAACGATCGGCATCGGGTACGAGCGCTATCCGCGCACGGATCCGAGCCGTCCGGCGCGCGAGACGATCGTGGCGATCGAGGGAGGGCCCGGTTACGCCACGACGGCCTCGCGCGGCTACTACCTCGGGCTCTTTCGGCCGATGATGGACCGCCACGACCTGCTGCTCGTCGACCTGCGCGGCACCGGGACGTCCGAGCCGGTCGACTGCCCGCTCCTCCAGCACCTGCGACTGCCCGATTACGACCGCTGGGTGGAGGCGGTCGGTCGCTGCGGCCGTCAGCTCGGCGATGCCTCCGACCTGTACGGCACCGCGAACGCGGCCGACGACCTCGCCGACGTGCTCGACGCGCTCGGGATCGGAGCGATCGACCTCTACGGGGACTCGTACGGGACGTTCTTCTCGCAGACCTTCGCGGTCCGCCACCCGGATCGTCTCCGCTCGCTCGTCCTGGACGCGGCCTACCCGGTCGAGGGACAGGACCCGTGGTGGCGAGATCTCAGTCGCGCGGCGGCGGACGGGATGCGCTTCGTCTGCGAGCGCGATCCCGGATGCGCGGCGATCGGCGGCGATCCGGTCCGGCGGCTCGAACGCCTCGACCGGCGGGTGGCCCGTCACCCGATCACCGGCGTCGCGCCGAACGCCGACGGGCGTTTCCGCAGGATCACCGTCGACCCCGGTGTCCTCATCACCGTCGTCGGTGGGGCCGGGTACTCGCCGAGCGTGTACCGCGAGCTCGACGCCGCCGTTCGCGCCGCGCTCGACGGGGACGAGAAACCGTTGCTTCGCATGGCGCGCGAGGGCGTCTATCTCGGAGCGGGTGGGGCTCCCCGCTACTACTCGCAGGGACTCGCGAACGCGGTCACGTGCAACGACTATCCGCAGCTGTACGACATGCTCGCGTCTCCCTCCGGCCGCGACGAGCAGTACCGCGCGGCGATCCGGGCGCTCGAGCGCGACGATCCCGACGCGTTCGAGCCGTTCACGATTCAGGAGACGATCACCTCGCCCGTCCAGGATCTCGACTCGTGCATGCGCTGGCCCGTCCCCGACCGGCCCCTGCCGCCCCTTCCCGAGCCGCACGGCTACCCCGACGTCCCCACGCTCGTCCTGGTCGGCGACCTGGACTCCGTGACGTCGCCCGAGGGAGCCGAGGTCGTCGCCTCGCGCTTTCCGAACTCCACGTTCGTGACCGTCCGCAACATGGTGCACGTCGCCGCGCTCGCGGACCGCCATCGGTGCGCGTCGCGGATCGTCCTTCGGTTCGTGCGCTCGCTCGACGCCGGCGACACGTCCTGTGCGGCCGAGTACGCCGAGGTTCGGGCGGTCGACGCGTACGCGGTCCGGGCGGCCGAGATCGAGGGGCCCTCCGCGCGCCGTGCCGCCGTGATCGCCGCGGAGACGGTGGCCGACGTGATGACGAGATGGCCGTCGATGGGCGGGTTCGACGGCGTGGGGCTGCGCGGCGGGACGTTCGAGACCCGGGGGTATCGGCCGATCTCGTGGACACTGGACGGCGTGCGCTGGGTGGACGACGTCGAGGTGAGCGGGACGGCCACGTGGAACCGCCGGACCGGGGCGATCCGGGCCCATGTCCGGCTCGCCGGCTCCGGCGTGCCGGCCGGCTCCCTCCGGCTCGCGTGGAACGACCTCGAGCCCCTGGCTCTCGCGCACGCCCACGGCCACATCGGCGGTCGGGCCGTCGACCTCACGTTCCCGGCGCCGTGAGGGCCCGCCGCCTCGTCCTCGTTCCCCTGCTCGTCCTGCTGGCGGGGGGCCTCGGGGCCTCGCCGGCTCCGGCCGAGGGCACCGACGTCTCCGGCGTCATCGACGTCTCCAGCGTCACCGACGTCCGCATCGAACCGTGCGCGAACGATCCCGCCGACCGCTGCGGGACGATCGACGTCCCGCTGTTCTGGGATCGCCCCGGCGAGGGCGAGCCGCTCACGGTGAAGTTCCGGGTGTTCACGCACACCGATCCCGACGCGACGCCGCGCGCGCCGATCGTCGCGTTCGAGGGCGGGCCCGGTTACGGCACGATCTCGTCGAACGCGGCCTACCGCTTCCTGTTCGAGCCGCTGCTGCGCGGGCGCGACCTCATCCTCATGGACCAGCGAGGGACCGGCGGCTCCTCGACGATCGACTGTCGGGCGGTCCAGCGCGGGATCGGTCCGTACCCGAAGGCCGTGGGCGAGTGCGCGGAGCAGCTCGGCGAGGCGGCGAACGCGTACGGCACCGCCGCGGCCACCGACGACCTCGCGGCGCTCCTCGGCGTCCTCGACGTGCCGAAGGTCGTCGCGTACGGGGACTCCTACGGGACGTACATCGCGCAGACGTTCGCGATCCGCCACCCGGACCTCGTCGAGTCGGTCGTGCTCGACGCGGCCTACGACGACTCGGTCGACCCGTTCGCGCGGGACGGGGCGGCAGCGCTCGCGCGCGCGTGGGACACGCTGTGCCGGCGGGCCGGGACCTGCCGGGGGATCCTGGGCGACCTCGAGCGGGCCGCGCGCCGGTTCGAGCGCCGGCCGCTCGTCGGGACGGGGATCGACTCCTACGGGATCGAACGCCGTGTCCGTCTGAGCGGCGCGTTCCTGGCCAAGCTGCTCGTCGACGCGTCATACGCCTTCACCGTCTATCGGGACTTCCCCGCGGCGCTCGACGCCCTCGAGAACGGAGATCCGGCGCCGCTCCTGCGTCTGGCCGCCGAACGCGGCCCCGGATATGGCGGCGGGGGAGACCCGCGCTTCTACTCCGAGGGCGCGTATGCCGCGATCGCGTGTCACGACTACGCGACGGTCTGGGACCGGAGCGCCACGCTCCCCGAGCGCCGGCAGCAGTTCGAGGACGCCTTCGACGCCCTGCCGCCGGATGCGTTCGCGCCGCTCCCGAACTCGGTCTGGCTGGACTCGCTCTACGGAGGCGAGCTCGTCCGCGGGTGCCTGCGGTGGCCGGATCTCGCGCCCGGGGACAGCCCGATGCCGACCACCGGCCCGCACACCGACCTGCCGGTGCTCGTCCTGAACGGCGAGCTCGATGCCATCACCCCGCTCGTCGACGGGATCCACGCGGCCGATGCCTGGCCGAACGGAACGTTCGTCCCCGTGGCGAACGAGATCCACATCGTGGGGCTGTACGACTACGAGCGCTGCACGTCGCGGATCGTTCGGAGGTTCGTGCGGACCCACGATCCGGGAGACACCTCGTGCGCCTCGCAGACGCCGGAGATCAACGTCGTCGAGTCGTTCCCGCGCACGGTCGCGGACGCGCCTGCGGCCCGGCAAGGCGGCCGGTTCGACGAGTCGACGGCGCTCGACCGGCGGATCGCGTGGGTGGCCACGCAGACGGTCGCCGACGCGTTCCACCGGTGGTGGAACGAGCTGTTCGGCGGCGTCGGGGTCGGGCTGCGCGGCGGGACGTACACGATGCGTGGCCCGTTCTACAGCTGGGATCAGCCGCTCGTGATCACGTTCGACGAGACGAGGTTCGTCGACGACGTGACCGTCTCGGGCACGGTCCTCTGGCATCGGGCGGGCGCGGTCGCGAACGGCCGGCTGTCGGTGGAGGGTCCGGGGGTGGCCGGACGGCTGCGGTTGAGCTTCCCGACCGACCGCTCCGGTGACGTTACGTCGATCACCGGCGTGCTGAACGGTCGTCGGATCGAACTCCAGACCGCGCGCGCCTGGTCGTCGTAGCGCGCCGCTACCCGGATGCGGCCGCCGTGTCCGTCACGATGATCTTGCCGTGCATCTGGGGGTGGATCGAACACTCGTAGTAGATCGTCCCGGCGTCGGAGATCACGATGCTCGCGCTCCCGCCGATCGGCAGGTCCTTCGTCACGTCGCTGGCATCGAGCAGGTGCACGGTGTGGGGGAAGTCGTCGGTGTTCGTCCACGTGACCTCGGTCCCGGGTTCGATCCGGATGACGGCCGGCTCGAACCGGTAGCTGCGGGGCAGGTCCACGTGGTCGGTGGCGACCGGGTCCCCCGGAACGTCGAAGGGGGCCCCGGTCGCCGGTCCGTCCGAACACGAGACCGCGACGAGCGCGAATGCGAGGATCGCGGTCCCGAACAGCCTCATCGCGTGGTCGCCCCGCTCACCGAGACCGGATCCGGGCTCGCGAACGTGGAGGAGGCGGTCTTCGCCGATCCCGCGAACAGCAGCACGATCGCCACGCCGACGAGCACCTCCGAGATCGTGTGGGCGAACAGGAACTGCGTGATGTTCACGTGGTAGGTCATGTACGAGACCTCGCCGAGCGCGAACAGCGTGAACCCCCATCCGAACAGGCGCTGGTCCGCGCCGAACGAGCGCACCGCGAAGTAGGCGGCGGCGCCGAACAGGACGATGTGCACGAGCATGAAGAAGCCCCACGGCAGCTCGTTGATCACGTCGCAACAGGGGTTGTCGAGCAACTGGGGTGCAGCGGCGACGATCATCGCCATCTCCTTTCGTCGGGTCCCTCGATGCGTGTCCGGCGTCCGAACGCGGCCTGCCCCACGCCCGCGAGGGCCAGCACCATCCCCACGGCCACGAGGCCGTGGATGACGAGGGCGGCCGTGCTCTCGTGCGGCATGGGCCGACCGACGTGCGCGAGGTGGTAGCCGGCGTCGGCGAGCAGGCCGAGCCCGAGCACCACGAACCCCGCCTTCACGAGGCTCGGCAGCGCGGCGACGTGCCGACGCAGGGCGTTCACGACGCGAACCGCTTCGGGAACTGCCGGATGATGCCGTCGCTCAGCATGTCCGCCATCTCGAGGATCGCGAGGTGGACGCGCTCGTAGTCGGCGACGTCGGCCGCGAAGTTGCCCGCGAGTCGGTTCGCCGCCTCGGACAGCGTGAGGTCGAGATGCTCCCGCATCATCGAGCGCATCTCCTGGAGGGGCCAGTTCCGCGGGTTCGCCTCGTGCAGGAACGCGGCGATCTCCTCGGCGTTCGCGTACCAGGCGTCCCTCGCCTGCTCGAACGCCGCGGTGTCTCCGGCCTTGGCGGCCGCGAGGAGGGCCGCGGCCCCGAGGATGTGCTCGGTGAGCAGTTGGGTCAGCTCATCGGCGGCGGCCCGCCCGTAGAAGGGTCGGAACGCGTCGCCGATGTCGACCTGGTTCTGCAGCAACCGCTGCGTCGTCACGTCGAGGTCGGGCAGGTCGGCCGCGAAGCTGACGATGAACAGCCGGGTCCACGTGATGTGGTCCTCCCAGAGCTTGCGCATCTGGTCGTGGAAGTCCTGCCGGTCGATGCCGCGACGGGCCGGCGGGGCCGCGGTGGCCGGCAGAACCAGCGCCAGGGCCATCGCGCCGGCGATGAGCACCGCCGGCAGGATTCGCAGCCGGGATCTGGATCGAGGTTCCATGGGACCTCCTGGCTCGGGGGCCGCGCTCGCGGCCGCGCGGACAGGGACATGGATGCCGAGCGGCGGTGCCCTCATCGACCACCTCCCTCGGGCCGTGCCCCCGAGGGGTGTAAGGCCCAGATTGACTGGCGTTAGTCTTTCACCACCCGAGAAGGGACGTCAAGCGGTACGATCCAGCACTCGCAGGTGTTAGAGGGGTTCAGGGCACGCGCTGGGTGGTTTTCACCCACGCAGATGGGCGCTAGGATCGGGCCCCGTGCGAAAGAGCCTCACGAGCATCCGGCCGCTCGCGGCGCTGGACGACAAGCTCCGGCAGCGCATCTACCTGTTGGTGCGATCCGAGGGCAGGCCGGTCACTCGCGAGGAGGTCGCCCGGGAGGTCGGCATCTCCCGCAAGCTCGCCGCCTTCCACCTGGACAAGCTGCTCGAACGCGGTCTCCTGGACGCCCACTACGCGCGGCCGCCGGGACGCTCGGGACCG
Organism: Actinomycetota bacterium; assembly: GCA_036555645.1. Classification (GTDB taxonomy): domain Bacteria; phylum Actinomycetota; class UBA4738; order UBA4738; family HRBIN12; genus DASSJM01. The sequence continues at coordinate 4,284 of DATBLA010000203.1, read as the reverse complement.
GGTGCGGGCAGGAGCTCGAAGATGTACCGGCCGTCCGAGCTCGAGCTCCAGGTCTTGATCCCCGAACGCCGCTACGACCTGCTCGGGGAGCTCCTCGTCGAGGCGATCGAGCATCCCGAGCCGGGCGAGTCGGCCCACGACGCCGCGATCCGTGCCGCGGCCGACCGCGGTCGAGCGCTCGGGGACGACATCCGCCGGCGCGAGGGTCTCCGTCCGCCGGGTGCCGAGCGAGCCCTGTCGGTGACGGCCTCGATCCTCGAGGAGCACGGGTTCGAGCCCTATCGGAACGGCTCGGACGAGATCGCGCTGCGCAACTGTCCGTTCCGAACGCTCGCGACCGGCTCCCCCGAGCTCGTGTGCGAGATGAACCAGGCCTTCGTCGAGGGCCTCGTTCGCGGACTCGGGAACGAGCGCGTCGAGGCGGTGCTCACTCGCAGACCCGGCGACTGCTGCGTCTCGCTGCGAGCCCCGACCTAGGCCTCCGCGGCGTCCGCGGCCCGCTCGAGGCCGGCGATGTCGATCTTCCTCATCTGGAGCATCGCCTGCATGGCCCGCTGCGAGCGCCCCGGGTCGGGATCGCCGAGAAGCTCCATGAGCCGGTTCGGGATGATCTGCCACGACAGGCCGAACCGGTCCTTCAGCCAGCCGCACATGCTCTCCTCGCCGCCGTCGGCCGTGAGCGCGTCCCAGAGCTCGTCGACCTCGGCCTGCGACTCGCAGCTCACGAGGAACGAGACGGCCTCGGTGAACGCGTGGGTCGGGCCGCCGTTCAGGGCGACGAACTCCTGTCCCTCGAGCACGAACTGCACGGTGATCGCGCTTCCCGGCGTGCCCGGTCCGGCATCGCCGTAGCGGGCGACGTTCAGGATCTCGGTCGTCCCGGGCTTTCCGCGCTTCGCGAACAGTGTCACGTAGAACTCGGCGGCCTCCTCGGCCTGGTCGTCGAACCACAGGTACGGGGTGATCGTCTGCATCTCGTGCTCCTTCCGTCGGATCGAGCGGTATGCGGGATCAGATCTCCGGCGGGGCATCGGCCACCTGGCGAACCTCGACCGCGCCCCCGGTGAAGGCCACGCACCGCGAGGCGATGTCGATCGCGCGCGCTTCCTCGGCGTCGATGATCCACCAGCCCGCGAGCGACTCCTTGGCCTCGGCGAACGGTCCGTCGGTCGCGACGGGAACGCCGCCCTCGAGCCTGACGGTCTTCGCCTCGCTCGGATCGACGAGCCCCTGTCCGTCGACGTACTCGCCGGCGCCGCGGATCTCGTCGTCGATCGTCTGCATGAAGCCGATCATCTCCCGGATCCACTCGGGGGATCGGGTCTCGATCATCGTCTTCTGGTCCCCGAACATCATGATGATGTACTTCATTCGGCTCCTCCTTCCTCGACCGGCCGCCGTCTGGCGATCATCCGGTCACCTCTCACGTACCCGTCGGGCGCGCTCTCACCCATAGGTCGAAGCTGCCGGGTCGTTCTCGACATCCCGACGCCGTGCGTCCTCGGATTCTTCGGGCGCCTGCCTGAGCCGGCGGCACGGATGACACCGCCACCCCCGAAGTTGGTGCAGGCAGGGTCGCATGACGCGAAGACCCCTGTTGGCGTTCCAGGCGTCGGTCATGCTCATCGCGCTCGGTCTGGCGGCGATCGGGTTGCGAATGACCCGCCGACCCGTCACCCTGCTCACGCTCGACTCGATGGATGAGTGCGCCGAGCCCGATGATCGTTGTGCTGCCGAGCGACGCGGAGAGAGTCGCCTGCGTCGCTCGGCTGGGAGGGGTGTCATGCGCAGCGCGGTGGTGCCGGTCCTCGTGGGCTCGCTCCTCCTGGGAGCGTGCGGCGGGAGCGGGGAGGACACGGCGGACACGAACCCGGCCTCGACCTCTGAGCCGGGCGGTGAGCCGATCGTGATCCTGACGAGGGTGACCATCGCCGACGAGGAGGGTGCGGAGACGATCGCCACCGGCGAAGTCCTCGAGGGTTCGACCCTCGGGGGCTCGCCCTTCTGCGTTGGCGGAACCATCCTGGATACTCACCCCAGCCCCGACACTGCCGAGGAGTCCTACCTGATCGAGCGGACGATCACCTGCCCGGATGGCACCCTAGCGATCGGCCTCACGCCGGACGTGGATGCGCCGTTGGGAGAGCCCCAGACGGGCTCGTGGACGATCGTCGGCGGCTCCGATCTGTTCGATGGGCTGGGCGGGAGCGGGGAGATGGAGGTCGTGTACGACCCCGACGACGACTCGCTGGCTCACGAGACGCTTACGGGGACCGTCACGCCCTAACGTCCCCGCTAGCGTCTAGATCCATTCGCGAAGGCCGTAGGCGGAGCACGCCCGCCGAATCGAGCAGACGCTCAGCGTTCGAGCTCCCACACGGTGAACTCGGCGATCGTCCGATACCCAATCCGCTCGTAGATCGGCCAGCCCATCGGGCTCGCCTGGAGCGTGGCGGGCAGCTCGGGACGGCACAACGTCGCCGCCCAGGTCATCGCCTCCCCGTAGCCGTGCCCACGAGCGTCCCGGGTGGTCGCGACGGCGTAGATGCCGACGAACCCGTCGCCGATGAAGGCGGCCGCGGTGGTCACCGGGCGACCTTCGACCCTGCCGATCCACACGCGGAACCGCTCGTCCAGGCACGCGAGCGTCAGCATCGAGCCGGGGACGTCCTCGGCGCCGAAGACCTCGGCGATGAGGGCCTCGGCCTGGCGAACGGTGACCTCGTCGACCGCCTCGGCGATCTCGAGCTCGCCCGGCGCCTCGGGCGCCGTCCCGCCCGCATCCCGAACCATGCACGGCACCGCCTCCGACGGGACGCCGGCCCGGTCGAGGCTCGGGAGCGGCCACACGCTCCAGATCTCGTAGGGACCGCCGGATCCGGCCGCGAAGAAACCGGCCACCCGGTCGAGGAGCCCTTCCACCTCTCCCGGGTCCGGTTCCCGAAGCACGGTTGCGCCGTTCACCGGCAGCGGCACGGACAGCCCGAGGTCCACGCACGTGACGTCCTCCCAGCGCTGCCGGCGCCGACCGAGGCGACCGACCCAGGTCTCGTACGCGCCCGCGCAATTGGCGACCGCCGCAAGGAGCACGCCCTCGTCGTCGGTCACGGCCCGATCGATGTTCCGCACGTGCGATTCCACGTTCTTGTCGGGAGCTCGCCGCGCGCCGGGCGATCACCGATGTCGTCCACCTGGGGAGGCTAGGCCAGCCCTGTCGAGCCCGTCACATCTTGTTCCGCAGTGGCTTCGTCAGACCCTCGAACGCTCGGCGCGCGACGGAGCGATCACTCCATCGGCGCGGCTCGATCTCCTCGCTCCGCTCGAGGTCCTCGTCGAACTGATCGTCGAGCACGCCCACGAGGGAGGGATCAAGGACCACGAGATTGACCTCCTCGTCGAGCTCGGTCGAGCGAGCATTGAAGTTGGCCGACCCGACGCTCGCGACGTGATGATCGACGGTCACGATCTTGGCGTGCAGCATCGTGGGCTGGAAGTGCCAGATCCGGACGCCATGTTCGAGGAGTTGCTGGTAGACGGACTGCGCGGCGACCTGGACGAACCGCTTGTCGCCGTGGGGTCCTGGCAGGAGGATCTCGACCGTCACACCCCGATCACTCGCGGCGCACAGGCGTTCGACGAGATCCTCGTCGGGCACGAAGTACGCGGTCGTGATGCGGATCCGTTCGCGCGCGAGTTGGAGCAGGGCCAGGAGCAACGTGGACATGTCGCTCGCGCCCATCTCGGAGGCGCCCCGGACGCACTGGATCACGGAACGGCCCGGTTTGGGTTGGTCGGGGAACCGGTCGATTCGCGGATCGAAGAGCTCGGGGTCGGTCTCGATCCAGTTGTCGAGGAACGCGGCCCGCAAGCCATCCACCGCCGGTCCCCGGACGCGCACATGGGTATCGCGCCATTCGTGCTCGTTGCGCGCATCGCCGTTCCACTGATCGGCGATCCCGACGCCTCCGGTGAACCCGATCGCCTCATCGACGATCATGACCTTGCGATGCGTCCGATGGTTCACCTTCGTCGGCTGCAGGCGGTGCAGCGGACGGAACCACCGAACCCGAACGCCCGCGTCCGCCATCATGTCGATGAGCTCCTTGTCGAGGGCGCGTGCGCCCCAGGCGTCGAGCAGGACGCGGACCCGGACGTCGGAGCGAGCGCGCTCGGCCAACGCCTCGGCGAACGTCGTTCCGATCTCGCCGCGCCAATACACGAACGTGAGCAGGTCGACGGTGTGCTTCGCCTCGCCGATCGCCTCCAGCATCGCCGGGAAGATCT
>DATBLA010000202.1:0-2924 GCA_036555645.1 Actinomycetota bacterium | reverse complement strand
GAGCTGAACCAGCCGTTCGTCGAGGTCGAGACGGCGAAGGCGACCGTGGAGATCCCCGCCCCGTACCCGGGCCGGGTGGTCCGGCTCCACGGTGCGGCCGGAGCAACGCTCTCGGTCGGAGCGCCGCTCGTCACGTTCGAGGTCGAGACCGGCGCCGGCGCCGCTGCCCCATCGGGCGCCGCACCTCGTCCCGACGAGACCGCCACGCTCCCGGCCGCCTCACCGGCCGTCCGGCGCCTCGCGAAGGAGCGCGGCCTGGAGCTCGCTTCGATCGAGGGCACCGGTCCGGGCGGCCGCGTGACCCGCGAGGACGTCGACCGTGCGGCGCCCGGGGACGCCGGCGACGTCGAGCCGGTTCCGCACACCCCGGTTCGCCGAGCGATCGCGCGCAACCTCGAGGAGGTCGCAGGGATCCCGCAGGTGACGACGTTTCGAACCCTGGACTGCACCGCGCTCGAGGAGATCCGCGCCGAGCTCGACCTGTCGCCGCTGCCGCTGTTCGTCCGCGCGCTCGCGGAGACGTGCGCCGGCCATCCCGATCTGAACGCCTCGTGGTCCGAGGACGCGATCCTTCGACACCGCTCCGTCCACGTCGGCATCGCGACCGAGACCGAACGGGGACTCGTCGTCCCGGTGCTGAGGGACGCGGCGTCGCGGGGGCTGTCGGAGATCGCGGCCGAGATCTCGCGCCTGGCCGAGGCGGCGCGGAGCGGGTCGCTCGACCCCTCGGATTCGGCGGGCGCCACGATCACCGTGACGAACACCGGGAGCTACGGATCCGAATCCGGAACGCCGCTGCTGAACCCGGGCCACGCCGTCACCGTCGCCCTCGGAGCCATCGCCCCGCGCGCGCTCGTCGTCGACGGACGCGTGGAGGCGAGACCCGCGTGCACGATCTCGCTCACGTTCGATCACCGCGTGCTCGACGGCGCCGCGGTCGGACGGGCGCTCGGTGCGCTCGTCGGCCTGCTGAGCTCACGCGAGGCGCTCGACCGCCTCCCGCGCTGACGCCGACCGACCGTTCGCTATCCTGCCGCCGTGACGGGTCAGAACCACGTCGACCCCGCGGACACCGGCAAGCGGGTCTCCTTCCAGTTCGTCCTGCCGAACGGCTACGTCGGCGAGGTCGTGGGCGTGTTCGAGCTCTACGACGAGGAGGCCCAGACGTACGTGGTCCGTCGCGCGGACGGGGAGATCACCCGCGTGCCGGCACGGGGCGTTCGGTTCGGCAAGGTCGTGGGATGAGCCGCACCGGCGAGGACGCGGAGGGTCGGCGTTCCCGGGCCTGATCTCGTCGAGCTCCGGGCGCTCGCGATCCGCCTGGCCGAGCGCGCCGCCGAGATCCACCGGGACGGCCGCCTGGGCGATCTCGGCGTGACCGAGAAGTCCGGCGCGGGTGATCTCGTCACCGAGATCGACCGGCGAGCCGAGGCCGCGATCGTCGAGGGCATCCGCGCCGAACGGCCGGACGACGCGATCCTCGGAGAGGAGGGAACGGACCGGCCCGGGACCTCCGGCGTCCGGTGGGTCATCGATCCGCTCGACGGGACGGCGAGCTACGTGCGCGGTCACCCCGGGTACGCCGCCTCCATCGGTGTCGAGGTCGACGGCACGTCCGTCGTCGGAGCGGTCGTCGACGCCGTGGGCCGCAGAACGGACGGCGCGGCCGGTCTCGGCGCCCGACGTGACGGCCGGCCGGCGTCGCCCTCGCAGCGCACGAGCCTGGAGGGGGCCGTGCTCGCCACCGGGTTCGGCTATCAGCCGCAGATGCGGATCGCCGAGGCGCGGACGCTCGCGAGGCTCATCGGACGCATCGCGGACATCCGGCGAAGCGGCTCCGCGGCGATGGACCTGTGCTCGGTGGCGTGCGGCGAGCTCGACGGGTACTACGAGCTGCACCTGGCCCCGTGGGACGTCGCCGCGGGCCGAGCGATCGTCGAGGCGGCGGGGGCGGCCTTCCGCCAGTTCCCGCAGCCCGACGGCGAGACCCTCACGGTGGCGGCGCCGAACGCGCTCCTGTCCCCGATGCTCGAACTGCTCGGGGAGGCGGGCCTGGCGCTCGAGTGAGGGGAGCCGGCTCGGCTCAGCCGATCGGCTCGAGATCGTGGAGGACGTCGAGCAGGTCGTCGACGTTGAACGGCTTCGAGACGAACGCGTCGGCGCCGAGCTCGGCGGCCTTCGCGCGGTCGCGCAGGCTCGAGCGCGCCGAGACGACGACGACCCTCGGGCGGTCCTCGGTGGGCAGCTCCTGGAGCTGCTCGAGGACGCTCCACCCGTCCATCACCGGCATCATGATGTCGAGCAGCATGAGCGTGGGGTGGTGCTCGCGCAGCTCCTCGAGCGCCATGCGCCCGTCCCGGGCCGAGTACGTCTGGTAGCCCTCGGCCTCCAGGCTGAACTGGAGCATCCACACCACCTGTGGCTCGTCGTCGACGACGAGCACCCGAGTCGCGGTGTCCACGGTCATCGCTACCGAAGGTATCGGCCGCCGTTCGCCCGTCGGGCATCCGTCCAACGGACCCTTTGTCGGGAACCGACGGCCTCCCCCGGACGTCTCGACCCGCGGCAGGCGGCCGATGCCGGCCTAGTCAGTCCGCGGGGGTGCTCCCCCGCGGCCGCGCACCCGCGTCGTCGATCCGCCCGATGGCGAAGCCGTGCGCCCCCGCCCTGCCCGCCCGATCGACGACCTCGCCGACCAGGCGCTCGGGGACCAGGAGGGCCATCCCGACGCCCAGGTTGAAGGTGGCGCGGAGATCGTCCTCGGACCCGCCGGCAGCCGCGCGGATCACATCGAAGATCGGCGGCTCGGGCCAGGACCCCCACTCCACCTCGACCTCGAGATCGCCCGGGACGACACGCCGGACGTTCTCGAGGAGTCCGCCGCCCGTGACGTGCGCGGCGGCGTGAACGAGGCCGGCCCTGGC
>DATBLA010000201.1:0-5710 GCA_036555645.1 Actinomycetota bacterium | reverse complement strand
CCGGCACCTCGAGGTCGACGCCGCGCAGCGCCTCCACCTTGCCGAACCGCTTCTCGAGGCTCTCGACGAGGATCGCGGGGTTGCTCATGAGTGAAGCATCCTAACGTCCGGTGTCTACCCCCGACCCGCCGGGGCTATGCCTGCGAGTCGCGACGCAGGGTCGACGCGATGTGCTCCACGTCGCCCTGCAGGCGATCCAGGGCCGCCCCGTCCAGGCGTAGGTTGCCGTAGCGCACGTCCTCGTACGCGTGGGTGAGCTCGCCGAACGCGGTCGCGCACGAGGGATAGGCCTCGGCGACGGCGGGGACGAACTCGGCGGGCGTGAGCCAGGGGTCCTTTCGCACGCCCCGCCGGCCGAGGGTCTCGAGCGCCTCCGCGTACCAGCGGCGCACCCGGTCGGCGGGCGGCTCGCGCCGGAATCGGGGGCGCGGGATCGGATCGGGGGACTCGATCGCCGACTCCAGCGAGGCCGTCGGGACGGGCTGCTCGGGCTCACCGGTGACGGGCGGGGGACGGAACCGTCGGATCATCCGGTAGATCCCGTAGCCGATCGCGGCGAACGCGAGCAGGCCGAGCAGCCGCTGCCACAGGGATGGTCCTCCCTGGCCCTGGCGGCTCACGACGTCGGCCGAGCCCTCGCGCAGGCGATCGAAGAAGTCCCGCACGCGCTGGGGGTCGATCCCGAGCCGATCGATGAGCCAGAAGATCGGCCGGGCGATCTGCCCGAGGAGGGCGGCGAAGAACGAGGCGAGCGCGTCGGCGGCCGGGGCGAGCCATGCGCCGATCCGGTCGAACACCCCCCCTCGAACGCTGAGCGCGACCGCGCCGATCATCGCGACGAGCAGCGCCCCGGTCGCGACGATCGCCCGGCGGATCCACGCCGCCCGAACGCGATCGTCGAGCTCGCCGGCGCCTGCCGTCGTCCACACCGTGCTCGCGCGGCTGGCGAGCGCAGCCACGAAGAACACGGGGACGACGACGATGAGCGCGGTTCGCCAGGCGGGCGTCGCCCCGGTGGCGATGAGGACCTCCGCGCCCAGCACGACCGCGAACCAGCCGAACTCGGCGTGGATCGGCAGGCGCCAGTCACGGAGCGCGAGCGTCATGAGCCGGAGCCCCACCAGCATCGAGACGACGATGGCGAACACCGTCCGGTTCGCGTCGCCGTGCCCGAGCCACATGCCCGCCACGATCGCCACCGCGACGATCGCCACCGGCAGGTGGCGCCAGGCGCGGAACCGGCACGCGAGGACGGCGCCGCCGACGTAGGCGATGACGAACGGCACGGCGAGCGCCACGACGCCGATCTCGATCCCACGGGTCTCGGTCAGCACGAGCCAGGTCGGCAGGGCGAGCACGCCGGCCTCGGCGAGCGCGGCCAGCCCGCAGGCGCGGAGCTCTCGCGGGTTCGGTGGGGCGGACGCGGTCTCGGGGATCACGACGCGGCCTCGCGGAAGGCTTCGAGCGGAGACAGGTGGACGACCTCACAACCCCGTCGGCGCAGGACCTCCATCTCGTGGGCGAGCGCGGGGCCCGGGCGCGGCGAGACGACGATGACGGTCGTTCGTCGAACGAGCCGCCGGCCCACCTCGCGAAGGACGGGCCCGAGATCGCTCGTCGGTTGGTTCGGCATGCGGGCCAGAGCGGAGAACAGGATCGACTCGTTGCCGGCGGCGGTGGCCGGCCGGACGCGGAGCGGCCCGCGACCGCGCCGCAGATGGGTGTTCGCGACCAGCCCGGTGCGCCACCCCGCATGGATGGCCTGGCGTGCCAGGTAGGACGTCCACGCGATCGTCTCCTCGGCGGTCACGGGGTCGACGGCGTGCCAGAACGGCTCGCCGTGCGACAGGTCGAGCGCGAACACGACCTCGGCCGAGCGGGTGGGCTCGTAACGCTTCGTCTGGAGTCGCCCGCTGTGCGCCGAGAGCCGCCAGTGGACGTGATGCATCGGGTCGCCCGGCTCGTACTCGCGCACGCCCGCGAAGTGCTCGCGATCCTCGAACAGCCGGACGGCTGGGGCCGGCGACCCGAACGGGAGGCGGCGCAGGATCCGAAGCGGGATCCCGGCGCGGGGCTGCGGCATGACCAGGAGCGGGCGGTCGACCTCGACCTCGTGCCGGACCGGCGCGAGATCGAAGGGATCGGAGACGACGACGTCCACCCCCTCGAGCCAGAACTCGCCGCGCGTCCTCGTCACGATCGGCAGTCGCAGCTCGATCTCGGAGCGACCCGCCAGCGAGAGGCGATGGCGGTGGCCGCGCAGGGCGGTCGGATCGGCGCCGGCGCTCGGCAGCAGGCCTGCCGGATACCGGACGAGGACCCGGACGATCGGCAGCGGCATCCGCTTGCCGTTGCGGATCCGCAGGCGAAGGCTCACGTCCTCCCCGACGAACGCCCTCGGAGGATCGAACGCCGTCTCGACCTCGACGCCGCGGAGCGCCGCGCGCGCCCACAGGGTCGATGCCACCGCGATCGTCCCGATCGCGGCCGCCCACAGGAGCACCACCGGCTGACCCCACGCGACCGCGAACACGCCGACCGCCGCGGCCACGTAGAGCGCGATCTGGCGTCGCTCGGCAGAGTCCGTCGCCGGCTCCTACGCCTGGAACTCGGTCGGCACGGGGACCGAGCGCATGACCTCGCGCAGGATCTCGTCGGCCTCGCGGTCGCGGATCCTCGCGTCGGTCGTCGGCACGAGCCGGTGGCCGAAGACCGCCTCGGCGAGCGCCTTCACGTCGTCGGGGAGCACGTAGTCGCGGCCGTCGAGCAGCGCGAACGCCCGCGCCGCATCGCCCATCTGCTCCACCGCACGCGGGCTCGCGCCGACGGCGAGCTCGGGGTGGTCCCGCGTCGCCCGCGCCAGCGCCACGACGTAGCCGCGGACCGGTCGCTCGAGGCCGATCGAGGCGATGACGTCGCGGAGCTCGCGCAGCGGGGGGACCTCGGGCAGGGGGGCGTCGGGGAGGCGGCGTTCGGACGGCCGCGTCTGGAGGATTCGCTCCTCCTCGCGTTCGTCCGGGTACCCGAGCTTCACGCGAAGCAGGAACCGGTCGAGCTGCGCCTCGGGCAGCGGGAACGTGCCCTCGAGCTCGACGGGGTTCTGGGTGGCCAGGACGAAGAACGGCTCGGGCAGCACGTGGGTCTCGCCGTCGATCGTCACCTGCCGCTCCTGCATGGCCTCGAGCAGCGCGGCCTGCGTCTTCGGGGTCGCGCGGTTGATCTCGTCGGCGAGGAGCACCTGCGTGAACAGCGGGCCGCGCCGGAACTCGAACTCGTTCGTCTTCAGGTTGAGCACGGAGGTGCCCGTGATGTCCGAGGGCATGAGGTCGGGCGTGAACTGCACCCGCTGGTACCGCAACCCCAGCAGCGTCGCCAGCATCCGCACGAGCGTGGTCTTGCCCACGCCGGGGACGTCGTCGATGAGGACGTGGTTCCCGGTCAGGATTCCGACCATGACGAGGCGGAGCGCGTCGCGAACGCCGAACAGCCGCTCGTCGACCCGGTCGGCGAGCTCCTTGAAGAGCGTGCGTGCCCCTTCGACCTCGGCCATGCCCACGCAAGGATAGGGTGCCCGAACCCCTCGCAGGGTTGCGGAATCCTGCCCTTCGGGATCGCGCCCCGCCCCGTGAGCGTCGGTTTTCCGTATCGCATGGCAATGGAGAGGGGGTCTCCGCGCGTCCTCGCGCTCGCGCTCGCGTGCGTGGCCGTGCTGCTCGCCGGCTGCTCTGGGGGCGACGAGGCCGGTCCGACGGGCGGGACGGCCTCCACGCCGACCGGCGCCACCCCCGCGACCTCGGTCACCGGCCCGAGCGCTTCGGGGCCGCAGGCGGCCGTCGTCCAGGACGAGATCGAGATCGGCGGGGAGCCCATCGGCATCGCCTCGGGTGAGGGATCCCTGTGGGTCGTGAACTCGGAGTTCGCCTCGGACGGTCCCGGCTCCGTCTCGAGGATCGACCCGGCCTCGGGCGAGGTCCTGGCGACGATCGAGGTGGGCGCGGTCCCGCTCGAGGTGGGCGTGGGCGAGGGCGGCGTCTGGGTCTCGAACTCGGCCGACGACACCGTCACCCGGATCGATCCGGCGACGAACGAGGTTTCGGCCACGATCGACGTCTGCGCCGCGCCCGAGGGCATCGCGGTCGCCGACGGCTCGGTCTGGGTCGTGTGCGAGGAGGACGCGACCGTCGCCCACATCGATCCACGGCGCGATCGGATGGTCTCCCAGGTCGAGGTCGGACTCCAGCCGCGATTCGCGACGTTCGCCTTCGACAGCGTCTGGGTCTCGAGCTACCTGGAGAGCTCGATCACGCGGATCGACCCCGAGACCGAGGAGGTCCTGTCGCAGATCGCGATGGACCAGGGCCCGCAGATCATGGTCGAGGCCGGCGACCTCCTGTGGGTCGCGGCGACGGACGCCGATCTCGTCCAGGCCGTCGATCCGACGAACGACGAGGTCGTGACCTCCGTCGAGCAGCCCGTCGCGCCCGACGGGCTGGCCTTCGACGGGGAGGTGCTGTGGGTGGCGACCGAGATCGGGCCCGAGCTCGGCGGCATCGCGATGTCGGACCAGGCTCCCGTCGGGATCTGGTCCGTGGCCGACGAGGGCCTCATCAACGCCAACCAGGTGATGGTCTTCGAGGACGGCTCGCTCTGGCTGCCGATCCTCGGCCGAGGCACGCTGCTCCGGGTCGAGCCTCCCGTCTAGGTCTAGGGAACGCTCGCTCGGGCCGGCGCCGTCGGAACGAGATGATCCGATCCGGGCTGGCGGTGTCCGCGGCCGTGTCGTTCCTCATCGTCCTCACCGGGTGTGCCGACCCGACCGGCGACTCAGGGGTGTCCGGATCCGGTGACGGCCCGCATCGCTACGAGGCCGACGGGACCGTCCTCGAGAGCGCCGACCACGGGCCGCAGCTCTGCATCGGCGGCGTGGCGGAGTCCTACCCACCCCAGTGCACCGGGCTCCCGATCATCGGGTGGGACTGGAACGACGTCACCGGCGAGGACTCCGCCTCCGGCACGACCTGGGGTGAGTACCACGTGGTCGGAACCTACGACGGAACGTCGTTCACGCTGCTCGAGGTGGGCCGGTACCGGCAGCCGCCGGACTCGTCGCCCGACTTCACGCCTCCGTGTCCGGAGCCGCCCGGGGGCTGGGCCGTCGTCGACGGGACCCGGGTGAGCGATGCCGACCTGCAGGCCGTGATGCACGGGGCGGAGAGCGAACCCGATTCGGCCGGCTTCTGGATCGACTACATCGAGGAGCCGTCCGAGTTCACGCCGGTCGAAGGGATCATCGCGATCGCGGCGTTCACGGGCGATCTGGAACGGCACGAGGGCGAGCTCCGCGATCTCTGGGGTGGCGCGCTGTGCGTCACGCAGCACGAGCGCACGCAGGCCGAGCTGGAACACATCCAGGCCGAGCTGGATGGTGGGGCGGCGCGCGAGCTCGGGCTCGAGCCCACCGTGTCGTGGGTGGACACGATCACGAACACGGTGCACATGGGAGTCGTCGTGGCCGGCGATGCGGCGGTCGCGGCGGTCGCCGATCGATACGGCGAGGGCGTGGTCGTGCTGGAGCCCGCGCTCCGCGTGTCCCCCGAGGTGTAATTCCGCTTACATTTCGGGAATACCCGGCCTGACCTGCGTGTTGTTCCGGTCGACCCAGCCTTCCGCTCGAAGGAGACCCATCGACATGGCTCGACTGGATACCCAG
>DATBLA010000200.1:0-7301 GCA_036555645.1 Actinomycetota bacterium | reverse complement strand
GGTGACCCCGGACGGCGCGACGATCGCGGTCTCGGGCCTCGACGGCGCGGTGGAGCTGCGCGAGGCAGACACCCTGCAGCCGATCCGCACGATGTCTGCGGATGGCGTCTTGGTGGCGGACATCGTCTTCGACCGGCGGGGAGACCTGCTCGCGACCATCGACAGGAACGGTGCGGTCCGCGTGTGGGACTCGCACACGGGCGATCTGACGTTCACGCCACCTTCGCAGCCCGTCGGCGCGGACACGATCGCGTTCGGCGACGACGGCTCGCTCCTCGTCGTGGTCTACGAGGACGGCCGGATCCTCTCGTACCCAATCGCCCTCGAGGACGCGATCGCGAACGCCCGCTCGCGCGTCACGCGCTCGCTCACGGATGCGGAATGCCGGACCTACCTCCACCTGGAGGCGTGCCCGGCAGGCTGAGCCCCTGTCAGGCGAGGGGGGCCGGAGACATCGCCGAGCCGGTCAGGAGCTCGTAGGCGACGGCGATCGCGGGCGGGGCGCTGTCGGACATCGTCGGCGTGATGATCCGCTCACCGAGACCCCAGGCCATGACCTCGGCGGCCTGCTCGTAGCCGCGGAGCCGCCACGGGTCGCTCGTCGCGTTCCAGGCGCGCAGGCCCCGAAGCTCCAGGAAGCGCTCACGCAGGGAGTCGTCGACGTTCGCGTCGAGCCAGGTGTGTCCGATCTCGTGCAGCATCACGCGGCGGGAGTAGGTGTTCACCATCGTCGTGCAGACGTCGATCCGGCCATCCTCGGCCCAGCCGATGTTGCCCTTGCACCCGGACCGGCCGGCGTGGAAGTGGATCTCGACCGCGGGGGCCGTCAGCCCGGCGGCCTCGAACCTGCGAACGGCCCAGCGGCCGAGGTCGATCTGCTCGGCCGCCCCACCGTAGATCCGGACCTCCGGGGCAATCTCCACGCCCGTCGGCCCGGCGAAGGCGGGCCCGGCGGCGCACGCGGCGAGGGCGAGGATCGCGGCTCCGAGGCGGGTGATCGTGTGCATGCGAGCACGGTCGACCCCGCCCGATGGAGTCCGATCGCGGGAGCGACGAGGCGCGATTGGAGGAATCCGGACCCGCTCGGCGCCACCGATGTCTCAACGCCCCTCCCGACTCCCCCGGCCGCTTCTCAACACCTCCGATCCGTGCCTGGAGCGGGCCGCCGAGGGGTTCCAATCGAGTTCCAATCGGGCTCGGGGAGCCTCCGCACATGCAGATGCGGCGGATGCGATCGAGCCAAGGTGTGTCCCTACCGCACCGGAACCGGGCGGCGTATGGTTCGCCGATGCGATTTCGGGTGCTCGGGCCGGTCGAGGTCATGGGCGACGACGGGCCGATCGCGCTCGGCGGGCGCCGGCAGCGCGCGGTGCTCGCGCATCTGATCGTCCGGGCCAACCAGGTCGTGCCCGTCGAGGCGCTCATCGACCAGGTCTGGGGCGAGGAGCCACCCGAGACGGCCAAGGGCACCCTTCGGACCTACGTGTTCCACCTGCGCCAAGCGCTCGGTCGGGGGCGGATCGAGGGCGTGGATCCCGGCTACGTCCTGCACGTCGAGCGCAACGAGCTCGACGCGGCGCGATTCGAATCGCTGCTGCACGAGGCGCGAGGCATGAACGGGCGCCCGGGCAAGGCCGACCTCCTTCGAGAGGCGCTGGGCCTGTGGCGGGGCCCGGCCTACGCCGATCTCGGCACCGAGTCGACCCTCGCCGGCGAGATCGCCAGGCTCGAGGAGCTCCGCCTCCAGGCCGTCGAGGCACGGATCGCGGCCGACGTCGACGACGGCCGGCACGCGACGATCGTCGGCGAGCTCGAGTCCCTCACCCGCGAGCTCCCGCTCCGCGAGCACCTGTGGGAGAGCCTCATGCTCGCGCTGTATCGCTCGGGGCGTCCCGCGGACGCGCTCACCGCCTACCAGCGAGCGCGAGAGGTGCTCGCCGACGAGCTCGGCGTCGACCCGTCACCCGAGCTCCAACGCCTGCACGAGCGGATCCTCCAGCAGGACCCGGACCTCGAGCTCGGGGGTCAGCCGCTCCGCGGCTACCGGCTGCTCGAGCAGATCGGAGAGGGTGCGTACGGCGTCGTCCACCGAGCGTTGCAGCCCCAGGTCGACCGCGAGGTGGCGATCAAGGCCATCCACCCCGAGCTCGCGAACCACCCCGACTTCGTCCGCCGATTCGAGCGGGAGGCGCAGATCGTCGCGCGCCTCGAGCACCCGCACATCGTGCCGCTCTACGACTACTGGCGAGAGCCAGACGCCGCCTACCTCGTCATGCGGTACCTGCGCGGCGGGAGCCTCGAGGGCGTCATCGATCGCGGGCCGATGGAGCCCGAACGGATCGCCGCGATCCTGGATCAGACGGCGGCCGCGCTCGCCGCCGCCCATCGGCAGGACGTCGTCCACCGCGACGTGAAGCCGGGGAACATCCTGCTCGACGAGGAGGGCAACGCCTACCTCACCGACTTCGGTGTGTCCCTGGACACCGGCTCACCCGAGAAGACGGTCGGGTCGATGCTGCGGGGCACGCCCGCGTACCTGTCGCCCGAGCAGATCCGGCTCGAGCCGGCGACCCCCGGGGCCGACATCTACGCGCTCGGGATCGTCCTGTACGAGATGCTCACGGGCTCGTACCCCTTCCCCGACTCCTCGCTCCAGGGTCTTCTCGACCACCACCTGTCGGACGCGCTGCCTTCGGTCCTGGAGGAACAGCCCGACCTTCCGCCGACTGTCGACGACGTGATCGCCCGGGCGACCGCCAAGGATGTGGCACGACGGTTCTCCGACGCGCTCGGCCTCGCGGCCGCGTTCCGGGCCGCGATCGAGCGGACCGCTGCGACGCCGGCGCCCCGCGAGGTCCGCAACCCGTACAAGGGCCTGCGCGCGTTCCACGAGGCCGATGCGGAGGACTTCTTCGGTCGCGAGCGCGTGACGGAGCGGCTGCTGCGCCGGATGGCGCAGGACGAGCCGGCCTCCCGGTTCCTCGCGGTCATCGGACCGTCCGGCTCGGGCAAGTCGTCGGTCGTGCGCGCGGGCCTCGTCCCGGCGCTGCGGCGCGGCGCGATCCGCGGCTCGAACCGCTGGTTCGTGGTCGAGATGGTGCCGGGGCCCCGCCCGTTCCGCGAGCTCGAGTCGGCGCTGCTCGGCATCGCGGTCGATCCCCCGGCCTCGCTCATGGAGTACCTCGAGCGCGACGAGCTCGGCCTCGTGGACGCGGTCGACCGCGTCCTGCCCGACCCCGACGGCGAGCTCCTCATCGTGCTGGACCAGCTCGAGGAGGTCTTCACGCTCGTGGCCGACGACGACGAGCGGACCCGGTTCCTCGAGAGCATCCGGGCGGCCGCGCTCGCGCCCGATAGTCGCATCCGCGTCGTCGCGACGCTTCGCGCGGACTTCTTCGACCAGCCGCTCCACGTCCCCGGGTTCGGCGACCTGCTCGCCGCCCGCAACGAGGCCGTCACGCCGATGTCGCCCGAGGACATGGAGCGCGCCATCGTCGAGCCGGCCGAACGCGCGGGTCTGGTCGTCGAGCCGATGCTGCTGGCGGCGATGATCGCGGACGTCTCCGATCGCCCCGCCGTGCTCCCGCTCATGCAGTACGCGCTGACCGAGCTCGCCGAGCGCGCGCGCGACAACGTGCTGACGGTCGAGGCCTACCGCGAGATCGAAGGGGTCTCCGGCGCGCTGGCGCGCCGGGCCGAGCACCTGTACGAGGCGATGAACGAGCCGGGCCGGGTGGCCTGTCGCCAGCTGTTCCTGCGACTGGTGACGCTCGGCGAGGGCAACGAGGACACGCGTCGTCGGGTCCTGCGTTCGGAGCTGACCCCGCTCGCCGACGACCGAACGATCCAGGGAGTCATCGAGGCGTTCGGCCACCACCGGTTGCTGTCGTTCGACCGGGACCCGGACACGCGGGAGCCGACGGTCGAGATCGCGCACGAGGCCATCCTGCGGGCGTGGGCGCGACTGCGCGTCTGGATCGACGAGGCGAGGGACGACATCCGGACGGAGCGCCTGGTCGCCGCCGCCGCCGCCGACTGGGAGGCGAGCGGCCACGATCCGAGCTTCCTCCTTCGCGGGGCCCGGCTCGAGCAGGCGTCGCAGTGGTTCGCCGCCACAACCGTCGCGACCTCGGAGCAGGATCGCGTGTTCCTCGAGGCGAGCCTGCGTCAACGGGACGAGGAGCACGAGGTCGAGGAGCAACGGGCTGCCAAGGAGCGCGCGCTCGAACGTCGATCGGTGCGACGGCTGCGGGGACTGGTCGCGGTGGTGACGGCGGCCGCGCTCGTCGCCGGAACGCTCACCGTCATCGCCGTCGGACAACGAGACGCCGCCCGGCGCCAAGGTGAGATCGCCACGTCACGGGAGCTGGCCGCGGCCGCCGTCGCGAACCTCGACGTCGACCCGCAGCGCAGCGTCCTGCTCGCGCTCGCGGGCGCGGACGTGTCCGGCGATGAGGCGGTCCTGCCGGAGGTCGAGGAGGCGCTGCGCCGCGCCATCGTGCTTCACCGTGAGGTTCTGACGATCCAGGGCCTGTCCGGTGGCCTGTTTGGGACCAGCCCTGACGGCAACTTCATCATCACGCGTGCCGGGGCGCGCCCCGGTGACGCAGAGCCGGGGATCGTCGTGCGCGACGCGACGACCGGCGCCGAGGTGCGTCGGCTCGACCAGCTGCCCGAGGACATCATGGACCTCAGGTGGAGCCCCGACGGCTCGCGCGTGATCGCGATGAAGCCGGACTCCACACTGATCGGCCTCGAAACCGAGTCGTGGTCGCGCGAGTGGGACGCGAACCTCGGCCGCGAGATCTCCGAGGTCGGCACCTTGGAGTTCTCGCCGGACGGTCGACTGCTCGCGGTGACCGGTGTGGACGGGATCGTCTCGATCGTCGACGCCGGCACCGGTCGCGAGGTGCAACGACTGCGCGAGCCGGCCAAGGGATTCCTGGGCGTCGCGTTCAGTCCCGACGGGAAGCGCGTCGCCGCCGCACCGAACTTCGGTGGCGGCCCGATCCCGGTCTGGGAGGTCGAGACCGGCCGGCTCGTGCTGGAGCTCGACGTCGTGGACGCGTTCGGGATCGCGTTCAGCCCCGACGGCCGCGCGATCGCGAGCTCCGGCTCCGACGGGGCCGTCGGGGTGTGGGACGCCCGAACCGGGGAACAGCTCACGTCGTTCGATGGCCATCAGGGAGAGGTCTGGAGCGTTGACTACAGCGCCGACGGACGGTTGCTCGCCTCGGCCGGTGACGACGGCGTCCGGATATGGCACACCGACCTCGAGAGGGAGCTCATCGAACTGCAGGGGCACGAGGGGGCGGTCTTCGGCCTTCGGTTCATGCCGAACGGGCGCCAAGTCGTCAGCTCCGGCGCAGACGGGACGGTCCGCGTGTGGGATGTCACGCCCGAGGGCAGCCACGAGCTGCTGACGATCGGTGACTGGTGGTGGGGGATCGACGACGCCGATTTCAGCCCCGATGGGACGCGGCTCGCGACGATCGGCTTTCCCGGCATGCGCCAGTGGGAGCCCGACACCGGATCGCCGGTGAGCGCTGGAGCGCCCATCGGCTGGGACAGCCTCTCCTACAGCCCCGACGGCTCGCGGTACTTCACCGGGGGGCGGCCGACCGTCGGCGAGGCGGAACCAGGCGGGACCTCCCGCGTGCTCGAGGACACGGCGATCTGGAGCGCGGCGTACAGCGCGGACGGGAGCACGGTGGCCGGCGGTCTGGCCGGGGACGAAGACGGCTCGGGGCTCGTCGTCGTGTGGGACGCCGACACAGGAGACCGCGTCATGACGCTCGGAGAGCCCGGCACCAGCTACGACCACATCCGAGGGCTCGCCTACAGCCCCGACGGACGGCTGCTCGGAGGACTCGCCGCCTCCGGGGGCGTCCACCTGTGGGACCTGGCATCGGGCGAAGAGGTGGCGGGCTGGGACACACGGACCGACAACGGCGACGGCATCGCGTTCAGCCCGGACGGAACGCTCCTCGCGACCTCGGGCTCCGGCGGCGCCACGGTGTGGAAGACGCCATCCGGTGAGCCCGTCGTGCGGCTCCGAGGCCGCACCGACGTGCCCGATGTCGCGTTCAGCCCCGACGGGTCGATGTTGGCGACCGCCGGCGAGGACGGGACGGCGAGGGTCTGGGACATCTCGACGGGCAGGCAGCTCCACGCGTTCTTCGGCCACGACCAGGGAGTCAACAGCGTGGCGTTCAGCCCCGACGGGACGATGGTGGCGACCTCGAGCAATGACGGGACGGCCCGCGAGTACTTCCTGGATCTGAACCGGCTCCTTCAGTCCGCCTCGGCGCGACTGACCCGGACTCTCAGCTCGGAGGAGTGTCAGCAGTACCTGCACGTCTCGCCATGCCCGAGCTGGGTGCGACGTCCGCAACCGATCGAGGCTGCGCCGGCGCCGGCAACCGATCTCGAGGGCTCGTTCAGTGTCACGATCACTCCGCCGGACCTGCAGGGACCGCTCACCGAGCGTGAGGCCGAGGCGACCCTCGGCCGGTACACGTTGTCGATGTTCGACGGCTCCTGGTGGCTCCACCAGGAGCCGTCGAGAGGATTCTGGTTCGACTCGTCGGGCTCGTACACGACGGATGGTGAGACCGTGGCGTTCACGGACCTGGCGGACCCCGTGTGCTTCGGGGCGTCATGGTCCGCCCGGTGGGCACTGAACGGCACCTCCTTGGTCTTGTCGGACGCGTCCCCGGCTCCATCGCCGGAGTGCACGGGCCAGCGGCCGCCGAACTTCTTCCAACTTCCCTCCTGGACCCAGATGGGCGAGAACTGGACGCAGACGGTCTTCGAGTCACCCGGCTGGTCGCGGATCACGTAGGCGACGTTTACGCGTCGACGTTGCCGGGGTGCGGGAGCGGAACCCCCGTCAGGAGCCCGAACGCCGCCGTGAGCCGCTCGGGGGCGTGATCGGGGATCCCCGGAGCCAGGTACCGATGCCCGAGCGCCCATGCGAGGGTCTCGGCCGCGTGCTCGGACGCCCGCTCGTCCCAGATCACGCCGGGGTCGTTCCACACCTGCAGCCCGCGCATCCCCATGAACTGCTCGCGGGTGGTGGCCGACACGTTCGCGTCGACCCAGGCGTGGCCCATCTCATGCAGGAGGGCGTCGCGGGCGATCTCGCTCACGAGGACGACGCAGATGTCGATCCGTCCGCGGAGCTCGGAGCCGAGGTGCCCGTAGCACCCCGTCACGTCCGGGTTGAAGTGCACGTCGATCGGAGGGACGCGAAGCCCCGCGTGCTCGTACCGGCCCATCGCCCACCGGACCAGGCGCTG
>DATBLA010000199.1:0-6419 GCA_036555645.1 Actinomycetota bacterium | reverse complement strand
CTTCCCGAACGGTGCCCGGACGACCGGTACCTCGGGGCGCTCGACCGCGGGCTCGAGGAGGTTGCGGCGTTCGCGCCGAGTGTCGGGAGGTGGTACCCGCCCTCCTGGAGGATCACGAGCCGCCGCCCGAGGCCCGCGACCCGCCGGCCGATCTCCCCGTACACGGCCGTCGTGAGCCGGAGGCCGCCGATCGGGTCGAGCTCGTAGGTGTCGAACCCGAGCGAGACGACGACGATCGAGCCCGGCCGGGCCGCGATCGCCTCGAGCCCGCGGTCGAGCGCCTCGAGGTACCGGTCGTCCGGGCACCGTTCGGGAAGGGGCAGGTTCAGGGTGGCGCCCGCGCCCGCCCCCGAACCGGTCTCCTCCTCGAACCCGGAGAAGTACGGGTAGGCGCGGTCGGGATCGCCGTGCAGCGAGACGTACAGCACGTCCCCCCGCTCATAGAACAGCTGCTGCGTCCCGTTCCCGTGGTGGTAGTCGACGTCGAGGATCGCGACCCGGCCCTCGGAGCGGCGCGCGAGCTGGTCGGCGGCGATCGCCGCGTTGTTGAAGTAGCAGTACCCGCCCATCATCGACCGTCCGGCGTGATGGCCGGGCGGCCGGCAGAGCCCGTAGGCGAACCGCTCGCCGTCCACGACGAGGTCGACGGCGGTGAGCGCGACGTCGACCGCCGAGCGCGCCGCGCCGTACGTTCCCTCCACGATCGGGCTCGCCGCGTCGAACACCCACGATCCCGCCGCGCCGCGCGGGCTGCGGGTGGCTCGAACCGGCGGCATCGTCTCGTGATAGGCGGGGAGCGGGAACGTGTCCGGCAGGATCTCCTCGGCCCGTTCGCCCGCCGCGACCCAGCCGGCCCACGCGGACTCGAGGTAGGCGACCATCGCCGGGTCGTGGATCGCGGTGATCGGCGCGGTCCCGTGCTCGATCGGCGCCTCGATCGCGAACGCGGCGTCCTCGGAGAGCGCGCGCCGGATCGATTCGGCGCGCTCGGGCACCTCGTAGCTCGCGATCGCGCGGCCGTCGACGTACTCGTGGCCGGGCTCGTGACGCAGGTGCTCGGCGCTGTAGACGACCCGCACGAGCCGGATGCTATCCGGTCGTCGCCAGGCGCTCGCCGAGCGCGGTGAGCGCCCGACCGCGGTGGCTGATCCGGTCCTTCTCCTCGTCGGTGAGCTCGGCCATCGTCCGGTCGAACCCAACCGGCACGAAGATCGGGTCGTAGCCGAACCCGCGCTCGCCGCTCGGCTCGGTGACGAGCGACCCCTCGCACACGCCCTCGGCGTGCAGGGTCTCGCCCTCGGGCCATGCGACCGCAGCGACGCACCGATACCTCGCCGTCCTCGGCCGTCCGACCGCGCGCCCGAGCTCCTCCACGAGAAGGGCAAGGTTCTCCTGGTCCGACGCTCCCTCGCCGGCGAACCTCGCCGAGCGCGGCCCGGGGCCCCCGCCGAGCGCGTCGACCTCGATGCCGGAGTCGTCGGCGAGCGCCGGGACGCCGAGCGCGGCCGAGACCGCGAGCGCCTTCGCGAGCGCGTTCTCGAGGTAGGTCGCGTGCGGCTCGTCGACGTCGGGCCAGTCCGCGTCCTCGAGCCACGTCACGGGCCAGTCGGCGCAGATCCGCGCGATCTCGCGGCGCTTGTGGGCGTTCTTCGAGGCGACCGCCAGGCGCGCCGGGAACGTCACCGGCCGCCGAGCGCCTCGCGCTGGAGCTTGGCGAGCTGCGCGATGCCGCCCTCGGCGAGGTCGAGGAGCGCGTCGAGGTCGGCCCGCGCGAACGGCTCACCCTCCGCGGTGCCCTGGACCTCGACGAACCGGCCCGAGCCCGTCATGACGACGTTCGCGTCGACCTCGGCTCCCGCGTCCTCCTCGTAGGACAGGTCGAGGACCGGGACGCCGCCGACGACCCCCACGCTCACCGCGGCGACGGTGTCGACGAGGACGTCCGACGGCAGGTCGCCGCGCTCGGCGATGTCGCGCAGCGCGATCGCGAGCGCGATGTAGCCCGCCGTGACCGAGGCGCACCGCGTCCCCGCGTCGGCGACGAGCACGTCGCAGTCGATCGTGACGGTTCGCTCGCCGAGCCTCGGCAGGTCGGTCACCGCGCGGAGCGAGCGTCCGATGAGGCGCTGGATCTCCTGGGTGCGGCCGCTGGGCCGGCCGCGCTGGACCTCGCGCGGCGAGCGCTCGGTGGTGGCGCGAGGCAGCATCGCGTACTCCCCCGTCACCCAGCCGCGTCCGGTCCCCCGCAGCCAGCGCGGGACCTCCTCCTGCACCGTCGCGGCGACGAGCACCTTCGTCCGGCCCATCGAGAACAGGACGGACCCCTCGGCCCACTCCTGGAACCCGAGCTCGATCTCGACCGGTCGCAGCTCGTCGGCCGCGCGACCGTCGGGGCGAGGCGCGCTCACGCGTCGATCTCGAACTTCATGCCCTCGAACGCCGTCTCGACCGGGCCCGAGTAGGCCTCGGAGGCCTGGGCCTTGGAGACCTCGTGATCCAGCGAGGGCCAGATGTGCGTGAGGACGAGCTTGCCGGCCCCGGCCTCGTGCGCATGGTCGGCAGCCTGACGCGCGGACAGGTGGAACGGCATGAGGTCGTCGCGGTCCTGCCACGTGGCCTCGGCCAGGAGCACGTCCGCGTTGCGCGCGAGGTCCTCGACGTGATGGGTGGGACCGGTGTCGCCCGTGTAGGCCAGCACACGGCCGTCGGTCTCCAACCGGAACCCGAGCGCCGGCAGGCCCAGGTGGGCCATCGGCTCGGTCTTGATCTTGAACGGGCCGATCTCGAACCCCTCTCCCGGTGCCACCTCCGTGAACTCGAACGCGGTCCGCATCGCCACCTGCGAGTCGATCGAGACGAGGTCGGCGAGCTTCTGGCTGAAGTCGGTCGGGACGAAGATCGGCAGCCCGGGCGCGCCGAGCTCCCCGTAGTGCCACGCGTAGAAGCACGGATACAGGTCGACGAAGTGGTCGGGGTGCTCGTGGGAGATGACGATCGCGTTCAGGTCGGGGATCGCGATGTGGTGCTGGAGGTTCGCGAGCGTCCCGGTCCCGGCGTCCATCCACAGGTTGAAGCCGTCGTGCTGCACGAGGTACCCAGAGGTCGCCGTGGCCGGGTTCGGCCAGGTCCCCGACGCGCCGAGCACGGTCAGCTCCACGCGACGCCCTCCAGTGCCTGGACCGTCACCGGATCGACGCCTCCGACCTCGGGGCCGAGGAACCGCTGGGCCACGGCGAGGAACCGCTCCGGGTCCCCGGTCGTGAGGAACGCGTGCGCCGGCGGCGCCGATTCGGTTCGAGCCAGCGATCCCGACCGGAGCGTGGCGTAGACATCCTTGGCGGTCTCCTCCGCCGACGACACGAGCACGACGTCCTCCCCCATCACGAGCTGGATCAGGCCGGAGAGCATCGGATAGTGCGTGCACCCCAGGATCAGGGTGTCGATCCCCTCCTGCTTCAGCGGCTCAAGATACCCGCGCGCGGCCTCGAGCAGCGCGTCGCTCGAGGTGTCTCCCGCCTCGACGTGCTCGACGAAGCGTGGGCAGGCGGCCGAGAACATCCTCGCGCCGGCGCCGGTGGCGACGAGCGCCCGCTCGTAGGCGCCGCTCGCCACGGTGGCCTCGGTGCCGATGAGCCCGATCCGTCCGTTGCGGCTCGCGCGCACGGCGGCGCGCGTCCCGGGGTCGATCACGCCGACGACGGGGATGCCGTGCGCGTCGGCGACGTCGGCGATCGCCGCCACCTCGATCGAGTTGCAGGCCACGACGAGCATCTTCACGCCCCGGTCGGCGAGATGACCCGCGATCTCGAGGGCGAACCCGCGGATCTCCTCGAGCGGCCGGGGGCCGTAGGGGAAGCGGCCGTTGTCGCCGACGTACAGGATCGGCTCGCGCGGCAGCAGGTCGAAGACCGCACGGGCCACCGTGAGCCCCCCGACGCCGGAGTCGAAGATCCCGATCGGGCGCGAGTCGCTCACCGCGTCACCACCACAGCGACTCCCCCACGCGCTTGTCGGCGAGCTCGAGATCTGGCGACCAGGCGTCGGTCGACAGGTACTTCCATCCGCCGTCGGCGAGCAGGCACACGACGTCGCCGCCGTCGATCTCCTGTGCGATCCGGCGGGCGACGTGCAGCACCGCACCGGCCGAGATCCCGGCGAAGATGCCCTCCTTCTCCGTGAGCTCGCGTGTGGCGCGCAGCGCGTCCGAGGAGCTCACGAGGAACTTCCGGTCGAGCACCGACTCGTCCAGGATCGGCGGGACGAAGCCCTCGTCGAGCGAACGGAGCCCGTAGACGAGCTCGCCGAGCTCGGGCTCGGCGGCGATGATCTTCACGTTCGGGTCGTGGCGGCGCAGGCGCCGGCCCACCCCCGTCAGCGTCCCGCCGGTCCCCAGCCCCGCGACGAAGTGCGTGATCTCGGGGAGGTCGCGCACGATCTCCTCCCCCGTCCCGGTCTCGTGCGCCGCCGGGTTCGCGGGGTTCCCGTACTGGAACGGCATGTAGTAGCGCTCGTCGCGGGCGAGCCGGCGCGCGACCTCGATCGCCCCGTTGGTCCCCTCGTCCGCCGGAGACGTGACGATCTCGGCCCCGAACAGCTCGAGGAGGCGGATCCGCTCCTCGCTCGCGTTGTCGGGGATCACGACGGTCAGGCCGTATCCCTTGAGGCGCGCCACCATCGCGAGCGCGATCCCAGTGTTGCCCGAGGTCGGCTCCAGGATCGTGCGGTCGGCCGTCAGCTCGCCCGAGGCCTCGGCCGCCTCGACCATCGCGCGCGCGATGCGGTCCTTCGTCGAGCCGGTCGGGTTCTGCCCCTCGAGCTTGGCCCACAGCCGCACCTCGGGACCGGGGCTCAGCCGCGGCAGGCCCACGAGCGGCGTCTCGCCGATCGCGTCCAGGACGTCGGGAAATCGCATCAGGATCGCTCGGGGCCGGGCACCGCCGGATTATCGCAGCGGGAGGGCCCGGCCGTTCCGGCCGGGCCCTCCCACCCGCGACGGTGCGCGCGACGACCTACGTGCTCGTCGTCACCACGCGATGCTGGTCGTTCGGCGCGTTGTTCGGGAACAGGGCGAGGATGCCGGGATCGTCGCCGGCTGCCGCCGGGCCGACGCCCACGGTCACCGGGCCGTTCCCGCCGCCGAAGAACCCGTCCACGACGAGCGGCGAGATCGCCAGCGCCGGGTCGGTCACGTTCAGCGTCGGACCGTAGGTCCCGGTCCCCGGGTCGATCTCCCCGACGGTGTCGCAGGTGAAGTCGTCGGGGATGTCACCGGCGTAGATGCCCGTGCACGCCGTGATCGAGTACGACAGCGTGTTCGTCGTGTCGGACAGGCCGAGCAGTCCGGCGTCGACCGGGATCCCCCAGATGCTCGCGTTGTAGTTCGAGTAGTCCTGGAAGTACGACGCGTCGCACGCGCTGAAGTCGCTCGGAAGCACGAACACGCAGACCGTGCCGGTGAAGCCCTCGGACTGCTTCGTGATCAGCACGTCGGCCTGGAGGGCCGGGTCGGCGAAGACGCCGTCGGCGCCCACGTCGACCATGACGTCCACCTGCGTGGTCTGCGTCACGTTGTGCAGGTCCGCCCCGACCGCCGCGAACTCGATCGGCTCGGCCGGCGTGTCGGAGTTCGTGAGGAACGACAGCCAGTCGATGCCGGCGAAGAAGTCCGTGCCGGTGGGCACGCCCTCGGGAGTGCCGTCGACGCTCGAGCCCGTGAACGAGCGCGCGCCGATCGCCACGAGGTCGCCCTCGCCGCCGTCGTCCACCGGGTCCTCGGAGCCGAGCAGGTACAGGTCGGCGAACCCGAGGCCCTTGCCCTTCTCCTCGACGTCGAGCTCGGCCGGCCCGCCCGTCAGGTCGAGGGCCGCCGGCGACACGTTCGTGTTCGAGACCGCCAGCGGCGTCGCGTGCCACACGACGTGCAGCTCGTCCCCACCGTGGCCCTTCTCCTTGATGTCGACGTTCCCGTCGACGTTCGGGTTGAAGAAGTACCAGCCGAACTCCTGGAGCGCCTTCGACACCTTGTCGGGATCGAGCGTGAGCTCCACGTGGATCTTCACCTTCTTGCCCGCCTTCAGCTGGAACTCGTGCGAGGTCGCCAGCTGCTCGTCGCCCACCGCGATCTTCACGCTCACGAACTTCGAGGAGAAGTCGTTGTAGCGAACGTTGGCCGTGGCCTTGTAGGTGATCGTGTGGTTCGACTGGTTCTCCACGGTGAAGGTCTTCACCATCGTCGTGAGGTTCGTCACCGACGCCTGCCCGAACGACAGGCTGCCCGGGTACGCGAGCGTCTCGGCCAGAGCCGACTCGTAGGCCTGGACGCGCCCCGCCCCGATGACCGTCGCCGGGGCCGGCGACGAGCCGTCGTTGTTGAACACGTCCTGCGTCGACTGGTTCATGATCGCGGCCTTGACCTGCTT
>DATBLA010000198.1:0-2775 GCA_036555645.1 Actinomycetota bacterium | reverse complement strand
AGGTCGACCTCGAGCTCGGTGAGGTGGGCTCCGTATCCGAACTGCGCGTACGGGTCGCCCTGGCCGTCCTCGTCGAGCGCGGTCGTCGGCGGCTCGAACGTCTCCTGCACGACCGCGACGAGCCCCTCGGCGTCCGAGGCCAGCTCGCCGAGCCGAACCTCCGATGTGGCACCGCGGTTGTGGACGATGAGTCGACCGTCCTCCAGCTCGAGGTGCGCCTCGCCCGATGCGCCGGCGAGCTCGAGCAGCTGCCCACGAAGGCGCGTGCCCGCCAGGTACGTCGCGTTGCCCGAGACGAACGTCTGTCGCGATGCCGAGCTCTTGCCGGCGTCCGGTGTCGTGTCGGTGTCCGCTCCTCGAGTGCGGATGCGCTCCATCTCGATCCCGACGGCATCCGCACAGATCTGGGTCATGACCGTGTTCGCTCCCTGCCCCATGTCGACGGCCCCCTGGAACAGGACCACGTGGCCGTCGCGATGGAGCCCCACTCGGATCGTCGACGGGTTGGGCAGCGCCGTGTTGCCGCATCCGTACCACATGCCCGCCAGTCCGACCCCGCGGCGCCGGACCCGCGCCGTCGCGTTGACGGCCGCCGCCTCGGTCCTCGCGTGCTCCCACACGGGACGCAGGGCTTCCAGGCACTCCCGGTACCCCACCCCCGAGGCGAAGACCTGGCCGGTGACCGTCGGCACGCCCGCGGTGAGCGCGTTCCGAAGGCGGAACTCGAGCCGGTCCAGGCCGACGGCGTCGGCGAGCTCGTCGAAGAGGCACTCCTGCGCGATCGTCGACTGCGGGACGCCGAACCCGCGCATCGCGCCCGCGACCGGCCCGTTCGTGTGCACCGCCACGGTCCGCGCGCGATAGGCGTCGTAGACGTAGGGCCCTCCGGCGTGGACGGGCACCCGGTTCGCGACGGTCGCCCCCCACGACGCGTAGGCGCCGGTGTTGAACTCGCCGACGACATCCATCGCGACGAGTCGCCCCCGGCGCGTGGCGCCGGCACGCAGTCGCATCCGCGATGGATGTCGCTTCGTCGTCGACGTCATCGACTCGGGGCGCGTGTACGCGAGGCGCACGGGACGCCGCAGGTGCCACGCGGCGAGGGCGACGTACGGCTGCACGGACAGGTCGAGCTTGGTCCCGAACCCGCCGCCGACCGCCGTGGGCCGGATCCGGACGGCTCCCTCTTCGAGCCCCAGGATCGCCTCGAGCTCCTCGCGGTCCAGGTGAGGCGACTGCGTGCACACCTGGACCTCGAGCCGGTCGCCGATCCGTTCGGCGAACCCCGCCTCGGGCTCGATGCACGCGTGCTCGATGCACGCGGTCTCGAACTCGGCCTCGACCACGACCTCGGCCGAGGCGAACGCCGCGTCGAGGTCGCCACGACGCACGTGGCCGCGGATCAGCACGTTGCCCTCGCGCCCGTCGTGGAGGCGGGGAGCGCCCTCGGCGGTGGCCTCCTCGATCGTCATCACCGGCGGCAGCTCGGTCCACGTGACGGGGAACGCGGCCGGGTCGAGATCGGCGATCGCGCTCGCCTCGCCGACGACCATCGCGATCGCCTCGCCCCGGAACCGCGCGCATCCCTGCGCGAACACGGGCTGATCGGCCGTCGCGGGGATGACGCCGAACCGGTTCCGGCCCGGGATGTCGGACGCGGTGAACACCGCCTCGATCCCGGGCGTGGCCGAGACGAAGCCGTCGAGATCCCCGAGCTCGAACTCGGCGCGGTGGAAGGGGGAGCGGATCACGGACGCGACGAGCGCGCCCTCCGGCGCCTCGTCGTCGCCGAA
The DNA here is from genome assembly GCA_036555645.1 of Actinomycetota bacterium. Lineage (GTDB taxonomy): Bacteria > Actinomycetota > UBA4738 > UBA4738 > HRBIN12 > DASSJM01. The sequence goes on along the minus strand of DATBLA010000198.1, from coordinate 982 downwards.
GACGTCGGTTCCCCGCACCTTGGCTCGCCCGTCCACCCTGGCGACGCGCGCGCCGACGGCCTTGCCCGCCGGCGGCCCGGCCATGGGTTGGTCCTCGGCGGACGGGTCCGACGCCGACAGCACGGCCGCGACGATCGGGCGGTACCCCGTGCAGCGACACAGGACCCCGCCGAGCCCGTCCTTCACCTCCTCCTCGGTGGGCTCGGGGGTCGTCCGGAGCAGGGCCGCGGCCGACACGAGCATCCCGGGCGTGCAGATGCCGCACTGCGCCGCGCCGTGGAGCAGGAACGCGCGCTGGAGCGCGGCGACCTCGCCGGACGCATCGAGTCCCTCGATCGTCACGACGCGGCGCCGATCGAGGCTCCCGACCGACGTCATGCACGCGCTCACGGCCTCGCCGTCGAGGAGCACCGTGCACGCGCCGCAATCGCCCGCGTCGCACCCCACCTTCGTTCCCGTCAGCCCGAGGTCCTCGCGGAGCACCTGGGAGAGCCGGCGCGCCGACCGCTCGACCGTCGTGGGACTGCCGTTCAGCTCGAACGTGACCCGGCTCATCGGCCGGTCCCGCATTCGGCCAGGGCGCGCCGGGTGATCGCGAGGGCCGCGCTGCGCCGGTAGCCGGCCGTCGCGCGGATGTCGTCGATCGGGCTCAGCGCGGCCATGTGTTCGGGCCTCGGCGCCGCGCCGAGGTCGTCGGCGATCGCTCGGCCGACCAGCTCGTCCTCGAGCGCGCGGATCCGCAGCGCGACGGGGGAGCAGGCGCCGATCGCGACGCGAGCCGCGCCGATCCGGTCATCGTCGACGGCGAGCGCGACCGCCACCATCGCGATCGAGATGACGAGGTAGCGGCGGATGCCGAGCTTGTGGAAGCTCGAACGCGCCTGGCCCATGGCTCCGGGGACGAGCACGGCCGTCAGCAACTCGTCGGAGCGGAGCGCGGTGGACCGGTACCCCGTGAGGAAGGCCTCGAGGGTGAGCTCGC
>DATBLA010000197.1:0-6202 GCA_036555645.1 Actinomycetota bacterium | reverse complement strand
GCGCCGCCCCGTAGGCGGCCGCGACCGTGACCTCGAAGACCTCGTCGTCGCTCGCGCCGGCCGCGTGCAGCTCGGCGACCCTCCGATCGGTGATCCGGTAGGCGTGATCGTGGATCGCGTCGACATAGGCGGCGTACGGCTCGGGGACCTCGCCGCGAGCGGCCGCGGCGTGTCGCGTCTCTGAAGCGACGGCCCCGGGACCGTCGAGCACCGACGCCCCGAGGCGGTCGATCGCGTGACGGTGCCGGTTCAGCGGCTCGGCGGGCATGTCGGCCGTCATGTGGGCGGAGTATGCAGGTGAGACATCGTGTGCCGCAACCGTCCGATCCCCGCTAGTCGCGGGCCAGGTAGGCCAGGACCTCCTTCTCGTGGTCGAGGTAGTGGTCGCCGGACACGTCCACGACGACGCGATCGATCGTGCCGCCCGTGAACTCGAACGGCGCCGTGTAGTCGGGAGAGACGGGCGACGCGCTGTCGCGACCGACGCACAAGCCGTCGCCCGTCAGCGCGAACATCCCCGGCTGGGTCAGGATCTCCCCCTTGCCGACGGGCTCGTTGTCCACGTACAGCGTCACGGTTCCCGCCGCGCTGCCGGTCGATTCATCGTCTCCGGTCTTCTGGAACTCGACGCTGAGGACGTGCGTGCCGCTCGTGACGTCCCGGTCCGAGGAGACCGATTGCACGCGCTCTCCGAGCCAGTTGTAGACGTAGTGGAGGCGGCGGTCCTTCACGAACAGACTGTGGCCGCCCGCGGTCCCGCCGTGGGCGAAGAGCACGCCCTCCGCCTCATCCGAGTCGATCGTCACGCCGGCGGCGATCGTGTACGAGCGGCGCCGCACGTTGACGGCGACCGACTCCGGAACGTCCGCCGTATGTGGGTAGTAGATGTAGCGATTCCGCGGCTCGGAGGGCGTCGGTCGCTCACTCGTGAGGATCTCGACGGCGGTCCGATCGTCGAGCGGCAGGCCCTTGTACACGCCGGCGTTGTAGAACCACAGGCCCTTGAGACGTTCGAGGAGCTCCGGGTGCTCGGAGGCGACGTTGCGCGTCTGCGTACGGTCCTCGCTCAGGTGATACAGCTCCCATCGATCCTCGTCGAAGTTCCCCCATCCGGAGAGCGGGGGGTGCAGCGTGTTCGCGAGCCAGCCCTCGTGGTAGATCGCCCGCATCCCGAGCATCGAGTAGAACTGCGTTCGCCGCTCGGGGGCTTCGGGATCCGAGAGCGACGGGGCGAAGCTCTCCCCTTCGATCGGGCTCTGCGTGTAGCCCTTCAGCACGTCGGGCGGTTCGATGCCGAGCAGGTCGTACAGCGTCGGGACGATGTCGACCGCGTGGACGTACTGGCCGCGCACCTCGCCCGCAGCCTCGATGCCGCTCGGCCACGACACGAGGCACATGTCCGCGGTCCCGCCCTCGTATCCGGCGAACCGCTTCCAGTACGGGAACGGCGTGTCGAACGCCCAGGCCCATCCCGTGCAGTAGTGGTTGTAGGAGACGGGGCTGCCGAGATCGTCGATCCGCGCGAGGTTCGCCTCGACCGAGTCCGGGACGCCGTTGAAGAACTTGTTCTCGTTGAACGACCCGTTCGGTCCGCCCTCGCCGCTCGACCCGTTGTCGGAGACGACCACGATGATCGTGTTGTCGAGCTGCTCCGATTCCTCCAGGTAGTCGAGGAACCGGCCGATCTCGCCGTCGGTGTACGAGACGAACCCCGCGTAGACCTCGGCCATGCGGGCGAACAGCGTCCGCTCGTCGTCGCTGAGCTCGTCCCAGGGTCGAACGAAATCGAGCGCGGGCCAGGGGGCCCCGCCCGGCCCCGTGATCCCGTCCGGCTCGCCGTGGGGGTTGATCGGCGAGAGCTCGAGATCCTCGGGGAGGAGGCGGAGCTCCTTCTGCCGCGAGAGGATCTCGGAGCGGATCGCCTCGTATCCCTGATCGAATCTCCCCCGGTACCGGTCCGCCCACTCCTTGAAGACGTGATGCGGGGCGTGGGCGCATCCGGGGCAGAAGTACATGAACCAGGGCTTGTTCGGGGCAACGGCCTTCGCGTCGCGCACGTACCGGATCGCGGTGTCCGCGAGGTCGGCCGAGAGGTGGTACCCATCGTCCGGACTCGCCGGAGGTTCGACGGGGTGGTTGTCCTCGACGAGGTCGGGATACCACTGATGCGTCTCGCCGCCGAGGAACCCGTAGAAGCGCTCGAATCCCCTGCCGAGCGGCCAGCGGCCCTTCCACGCCGAGGCGTCGACCTCGTCGCCGGGCGTGAGGTGCCACTTCCCCACCGCATAGGTGTTCCAGCCCCGCTCGTTCAGGACCTCGGCGATCGTCCCGTTCTCGAACGGGATCCGGGCCGAGAAACCGGGGAAGCCGGCCGAGGCCTCGGTGATGCATGCCATGTTGTTGCTCGTCGCGTTCCGTCCGTTCAGCAGGCTCGATCGGGTCGGCGAGCACAGCGCCGTCGTATGGAAGTTGGTGTACCGGAGCCCACGCTCGGCCACCCGCCGCATCGTCGGGGTCTCGATCGGGCCGCCGAACACGTCCATCGCCCCGTATCCCACGTCGTCCCACACGATCATGAGCACGTTCGGCGCGCCTTCGGGCGCTTTGGGCTGAAGGAACGGTCCCCAATCCTCGACCGAGTCGCGGATGTCGACCTCGACCTTGCCGGAGAACCTCTTGCTCATCCGGGCACTCCTTCCGTCGATCGCTCCGGTCGCCACCGTGTTCGTGGCGCCGCGCTGCACTCTCGCTAGACGGCCCGAGGTGGCGGCGTCGGGTCGTGACGCGCGGTGACCCTCGGAACGATCCCGAGCAGCAGGACGAGGATCGTGAGCGCGCCGACGACGTTGATCGCCGCGAGCCAGAACTTGTTCTCCGTCGAGAGCGCGTCGGTGAACGAGAACGGCAGGACGCCGGCGGCGACGGCGAGCAGACCGCCGATCCACCCGAAGAAGCGCGTCGGCGTGGGCACGACGAGGATGAGGAGCCAGAGCACCGCCGTCGCCACCAGCCCGGCGATGAAGGCGGCCCAGAACGCGTCGGCCCCGGACAGCTCGGTGAGCCTGTCCGAGCCCTGGTTCGCCGGGACCGACAGCGGCTCCGAGCTGAACACGGTCCCGATCAGGTACGTCACGTAGGACGCCGCTCCCGCCACCACCGAGACGGCCACCCCCGATGAGAGGAACCGTGGGACGTCGAGGTCGAGCCTGTCACCTCGGTGCATGGTGTCCTCCTTCGTCCGGCCGGCACGACCCACGATAGAGGACTCGCTCGAGTCGAGGCCGGGGCCGTAGGGGCGCGGTGGCCGGATAGCATCGGCCCGGGCACGAAGGAGGACGGGATGGACGTGGTGTCGTGGCTCGAGGCGTACCGGCTGGCCTGGGAGAACCGGGATCCCGAGGCGGCGGCCGCGCTGTTCGACGAGCGGTCGACCTACCGCTCGAACATCTTCGAGGAGCCGTTCGAGGGACCGGACGGGGTTCGCCGCTACTGGCAGGACGTGACCCGGACGCAGGAGGACGTTCGGGTGCGGATCGGGAGCCCGTTCGGAGACGGCGACCGCGTGGCGGCCGAGTTCTGGACGACGATGCGAAGCGACGGCGCCGACATCACGCTCCCGGGATGCCTGCTCCTTCGCTTCGGCGACGATGGGCGGTGCCTGTCCCTGCGCGAGTACTGGCACGTGCAGCAGGGACGGCTCGAGCCGCCTCCCGAGTGGGGGACCTGAGTCAGGCGAGCGGGCTCAGACGGCCTTGCGATACAGACGCACCGCGATCGGCGCGAAGATCGCGAGGATGATCACCGACCACAGGATCGACTTCAGGACGAGCGAGCCGGTCGGGCCGCCGATCGTCAGCGCGCGCACGGCATCGGCCGTGACCGAGACCGGCTGGTTCCGCGCCCACGGCTGCAGCCAGCCCGGCATGTTCTCCACCGGAACGAACGCGGCCGAGGCGAACACGAGCGGCGCGAGCACGGGGAACGCGGCCGCCTGCGCGGTTTCCGGGTCCTTCACCCACAGGCCCACGGTCGCGAAGATCCACGACATCGCGTAGCCGAACAGCAGGAGCAGCGCCGTCCCGGCGAGCACGCCGAGCGCGTTCGTGTGGATGCGCCAGCCGACGAGGAACCCGACCACCATCATGAGGACGACGACGAACACGTTGCGCGTCAGATCCGCGATCGTTCGGCCCGCGAGCACGGCGGGCGACCACATCGGCAGCGCGTGGAAGCGCTCCATGAGCCCGCTCTTCAGGTCGGTCGCCAGGCCGATCGCCGTCGCGAGCGACCCGAACACGACCGTCTGGAGGAAGATCCCCGGCATGAGGTAGTCAACGTAGGAGACCGAGCCCGTGTCGATCGATCCGCCGAACACGAAGCGGAACATGAGCACGAAGATGATCGGCTGGATCGTCGAGAAGACGAGGAGCTGCGGGACCCGGATGTAGTGGATGAGGTTTCGCTGCACCACCGCTTTCGTGTCGCGGATGTGCGCGAACGGGATCCGCCGGTCGAGCGACCCGGACGGGATCGCGACGTCGGACGCGCTCATGCCCCTCCTCTCCGGCGACGCGCGGGCGCGACGTCGGCCCCCTCGCTCCCCTCGTCCTCCGCGTGCTTGCCGGTGAGCGAGAGGAACACGTCGTCAAGGCTCGGCTCGCGAACCGTCAGGCCCTCGGGCTCGAGGCCATCGTTGTCCAGCCTGCGCAGCACCTCGACGAGGATGCGCGCTCCGCCCTCGGACGTGATCCGCAGGGTGCCGTTCTCGCTCTCGACGCGCCCGTTCACGCGGCCGGCGAGCAGCTCGGTCGCCTTCGCGGACTGGCCGGCGCCCTGGAACCGAAGCTCGACGACCGTGCTCCCGAGCTCGGCCTTCAGTCGGCTCGGGGCGTCGTTCGCGATCACCTGTCCCCCGGCCACGACCGCGATGCGTCCCGCGAGCCGGTCCGCCTCCTCGAGGTACTGGGTCGTGAGCAGCACCGTCGTTCCGCCGGAGACGAGGTGCTCGATCATCTCCCACAGCGCGTTGCGGCTCGTCAGGTCGAGCCCGGTGGTCGGCTCGTCGAGGAACAGGACCGGGGGTTGCGTCATGAGCGAGGCGGCGATGTCCAGCCGCCGGCGCATCCCGCCCGAGTAGGTCCGGAGCGGGCGATCGGCGGCGTCGACGAGATCGAACCGTTCGAGCAGCTCCGCGGCCCTCGGCATGACGTCGGCGCTCGGCATCTGGCCGAGGATCCCCGCCAGGCGCAGGTTCTCCCTGCCCGTGAGGTTCGCGTCGACCGCCGCGTTCTGTCCCGCGAGACCGATGCGGCGGCGCACGGCCGCGGCATCGGTGACGACGTCGTGCCCGAGGACCTCCGCTCGGCCGCCGTCGGGCTTCAGGATCGTGGACAGGATGCGGACCGCGGTCGTCTTGCCGGCGCCGTTCGGACCGAGCAGGCCGAAGATCGTGCCGCGCTCGACCTCGAGGTCGACCCCGCCCAGGGCCACGAGGTCGCCGTAGCGCTTGACCAGCCCCTCGGTTCGGATGGCGAGATCGCTCATGGGTCGACCTCCACGGTAGCCGACCTCGGCGACGGCGCCCGGGTCACGTCTGCGCGTAGCGGGCGGCGAGCACCCGGGCCGTCTCGGCGAGGCGAGCGCGCAACTCTGCCGGTTCGAGGACCTCGACGTCGGCGCCCATCCCGAGGAAGACCCCGTGCGCGTGGTCGATCGATTCGATCGGGATCGTCGCCCTGAGCCGGCCGTCCCGTTCCACGACCCCGTTCTCGGCCACGGCCCGAGCGGCCGGACCCGAGAGATGGGCCACCGCGCCCGGCGCGAGCCGGACCACCGCCTCGCCCCGATACAGGCGAGCGAGGAAGTCGGCCTGAGATCGCTCCCAGTGCTCGGCGAGGTCGAACTCCTCCGGCGGCCGGAACCGCTCCTCGCACACCTCGAGCTCGAGGATCTGGTCGACCCGGAACGTGCGCGGTCCCGGTCCGGCGACGACGTACCAGCGTCCGGCCTTGAGGACGAGCCCGTACGGCTCGACGCGACGGGCAACGTCGGTCGGCTCCTTCCATCGCCGGTAGCGGATCTCGAGCACTCGTCCGTGCCACACGGCGTCGGCGACCTCCGGCAGGAACCGGACGTCGTCGTCCGCCGCATACCAGCCGGGGGCGTCCAGGTGGAACCGCGACCGGATCCGATCGGCCTGCGC
>DATBLA010000196.1:0-7920 GCA_036555645.1 Actinomycetota bacterium | reverse complement strand
GGATGACCGCAGCAGACTCGGGGTCCGGGAACAGGAGCTGGTCGCCGTACCCGCGCTCCTCGTGATACAGCGTTCCCGGCACGACGTCGGCCCGGGTGTCGAGCACGCTCGTTCCGCCGTACATGTTGAGCCCGCGCTCGGCGTAGTCGAACGCGTGGGCGATCGGGATCGTCTTCGAACGCGAGATGCCGTGCATGTCGGGCAGCTCGAACCGGACGAATCCGATCTCGTCCTTCTGCCAGCCCTCGAGGACCTTCTTCACGCTGTCCACGCCGATCCCCTCCTGCGCCACGTCAGCCCGGCGCCGACCCTCGACACGCGGGAGCGTAGCGCGATCGGCCCCATCGACGGGCGACGGCCGGGACGGAGCGCGAGGTAGGCTTCGGGCGGCGTGCGGCCCACGCCGACCTCCCACCGACCGAGGAGGCCGACGATCAAAGAGCCGATGGTCCAGGGCGCGATCGACGCGAGCCGGAGCCGGGTCCTGCCGCTCGAGTTCGGGCGCCGGTATCCGATCGTCGTCCGGGGTGAGGGCGTCTGGATCGAGGACGCTTTCGGGCGTCGCTACCTCGACGCGATGAGCGGCGGCTCGATGGCGGCCACGCTCGGCCACGGACGGGAGGACCTCGTCGCCGCGGCGCGAGCCCAGGCGGAACGGCTCGCCTACGTGCACTCCGAACGGCTCACGAACCCGCCGCAGGAGCGGCTCGCCGCCGAGCTCGTCGACGTGGCGCCCGAGGGCTTCACGCGGGTCCGCTTCGTCACGAGCGGCTCGGACGCGAACGAGACGGCCGTGCAGCTCGCGCGCGCGTACCACGTCGAGCGCGGCGAGCCCGGCCGGTGGCAGGTGATCTCGCCCGCCCAGGCATACCACGGCCCGACGATGCAGACCCTGGCGCTCACGGGCCGACCGGGGCTGCACGGACCGTTCGGTCCGTACCTCCCTCGGCACCTGCACATCCCACCGAGCACGGCGCGGTTCGACGCCACCGGCGAGGCGGCGCTCGAGGCCCTGGACTTCGCGCTGGAGGAGGCGGGACCGGAGACGGTCTCGGCGTTCGTCTGCGAGCCGATCAGCGCGGCGGCCCTGCCCGCGTACACGCCGCCGGCGCGGTTCTGGGAGGGCCTGGCCGAGCGGCGCGAGCGCCACGGCTTCCTCGTGTGCTTCGACGAGATCGTCACCGGGGTCGGCCGGACGGGCCGGTGGTTCGCGGGCGGCGCGACCGCCTGCACGCCGGACATCATCGCGACCGCGAAGGGCCTCGGGGCCGGCTACGCGGCGATCGGCGCCGTCCTGGCTCGCGAGCCCGTGTACGAGGCGGTCGCGGCCGGCTCCAGGAGGTTCCCGCTCGGTCACACGTGGGACGGTGCGCCGCTGTCGTGCGCGGTGGGACTGGCCGTGCTCGACGCCCTGCGCTCCGAGGGGCTCGTGGAACGCGTCGCCGAGCGCGGACCGCGGCTGCGCGACGAGCTCGAGGCGGCGCTCGAGGGCATCCCGATCGTGCAGGAGGTCCGGGGTCACGGGTATCTCCTCGGCGTGTCCTTCGCCGACCCTCGGGACGGGTCGTTCCTCCCGCGCGACCTGCGCGTGGCCGGGCGGATCGACGAGACCGCGTTCGACCGCGATCTCATCGTCCTGTCCACCCAGCCCACGCGCGACGGCTACGCGGGGGATCAGACGCTGTTCGCGCCGGCGTTCACCGCGACCGACGAGGACCTCGCCGAGATGGTGTCCCGATTCGCCGACGCGGTGCGGCACGTCGCAGACGGGATCGACGCGGAGCTCGCGGGGACTGCCGTGTCGTCGGCGGGAGGCGACTGATGGTCGCGAGCGCCGACGCGGGGAGCACGCGCCTGCGGGCCCTCATCCTCCAGCACGAGGACCCGACGCCGCCCGGTCACGTGTCCGAGTGGCTCGAATCGCTCGACGCCGAGGTCGAGACCTTCCGGATCGACCTCGCGGACCGGGAGGTCGATCCCACGGGATACGACCTCGTCGTCTCCCTCGGCTCCGAGTTCGCCGCCTTCGACGACACGAAGCCGTTCGTCCCGCGCGAGGCTGCGCTGATGCGACGAGCCGTCGACGCCGACGTGCCGGTCCTGGGCCTGTGCTTCGGAGGTCAGATGCTGGCCCGCGTGCTCGGCGCCGAGCTGTACCGATCCGAGATCTCGGAGATCGGGTGGCTCCCGGTCCGCAGCCACGACCCCGACCTCGTTCCGGAGGGTCCGTGGTTCCAGTGGCACTTCGACACGTTCGGCGCCCCGCCCGGCTCGACGATCGTCGCCGAGACCGACGTCGGGCCGCAGGCGTTCGTGGCCGGGCGCTCGCTCGGGCTCCAGTTCCACCCCGAGGTGACGACCCAGATCATGGACGACTGGGTCCGCGAGTACCGCCACGAGCTCGACGCCGAGGGCGTGGACCCCGACGCCCTGCTCGAGGAGACGCACCGGCGCGCGAGCGCGAGCCGCGACCACGCCCTGCAGCTGTTCGATCGGTTCCTTCGAGACGTGGCGCGCGCCACGCCGGCGGGGCTCGACCGATGATCCGGGCCGAGGACACCGCCGTCTTCCCGCGCTTCCTCGACCTCGCCTATCCGAGCATCGATCGCGGAGAGGGCGTGTGGCTGACGACCACCGACGGCCGCCGCATCCTCGACGCCTCCTCGGGCGGCGCGATGGTCGCCTGCCTCGGTCACGGGGTGGGCGAGATCGTCGCGGCGGCGGCCGAGCAGGCCGGGCGCATCTCCTACTTCTACAACCACCACGTCACGAGCCCTCCGCAGGAGGAGCTCGCCGATCGCCTCATCGAGCTCGTGTCGCCGCCGATGGCTCGCGTCCGGTTCGTCTCGGGCGGCTCGGAGGCGAACGAGACGGCCCTGCAACTGGCACGCATGGTCCACGTCGACCGGGGAGAGCCGGACCGGTGGCGCGTGATCTCGCCGGCGCAGTCCTACCACGGGTCGAGCATGGGCACGCTCGCGTTGAGCGGCAGGCCGGCGCTCCAGGCGCCGTACGAGCCGTATCTCGCCTCGCACCTCCATATCCCGCCGAGCACGTGGCGTTTCGACCCCACCGGCGAGGCAGCGCTCGAGGCGCTCGATCGCGCCCTGGAGGCGTCCGGTCCCGGGACGGTGGCCGCGTTCGTCTGCGAACCCGTCAGCGCGGCCGCGCTCCCCGCGTACTCGCCACCCGATGCCTTCTGGCGCGGGCTCGACGAGCGGCGGACCGAGCACGGGTTCCTCGTCTGCTTCGACGAGGTCGTGACCGGCATCGGCCGCGTCGGAACCTGGCTCGCCGCGGAGCAGCTGCCGATCGCGCCCGACATCGTCGCCGTCGGCAAGGGTCTGAGCGCCGGGTACGCGCCGCTCGGCGCCGTGCTGTGCCGGCAGGACGTCTACGACGCGATCGATCGCGGATCGCGGGAGTTCGACCTGGGCCACACGTGGGACGGAGCCCCGCTGTCGGCCGCGGTCGGGCTCGCCACCCTCGACGTGCTCGTGGAGCGACACCTGCTCGAGCGGGTCCGCGAACGCGGCCCGAGGCTTCGCGACGAGCTCGCGGCCGCACTGTCCGACTCCGCCGTCGTGAAGGAGGTTCGCGGACGCGGGTTCCTCCTCGGCGTCGAGCTCGTCGACCCGCGCGACGGGACGTCGTTCCTCCCCACCGATCTCGACGCGGGAGCCCTCGTCGACGACGTCGCGCTCGAGCACGGGTTGCTCGTGACCTCGACGCACCCCCAGGCCGACGGCTTCGCGGGCGATCAGGTGCTGCTCGCGCCGGCGTTCACCAGCACCGACGAGGAGCTGGCGCAGATGGTGTCGAGGCTCGCCGACACGATCGCGGAGGTCGGACGGTCGGTCGAGCGCACCCTGTCCACGAGCGGATCGCGATGAGCGAACCCGCCGAGTTCGTCCTGCTCGCGATCCCCGACGTCCACGGCTCGCTGCGAGGCAAGGCGCTGCGGCCCGACGCGTTCGAGACCGTCGTTCGAAACGGCACGGTCATGACCGATCTCATCCTCGGGCTCGACCCGGTGGACGCCCCGATCGCCGACTACGGCGACTTCGGCATCCGAACCGGAGCGGCTGACATGAGCGTGCGGGCCGAACCCGACACCCTGCGAGACCTGTCGTGGCGGCCCGGATGGCGCGTCTGCCTGGCGACCCCGAGCTGGCCCGACGGCCGGCCGTGCGAGTTCGCCTCGCGAGAGGTGCTCCGATCGGTGCTCGAGGACGTCGACGGCCTGGGCTTCGAGGTGATGTCGGCCATCGAGTACGAGGTCCGCATCTGGGACGAGCACGGCGACCCGACCTCGACCGGGATCAGCTACAGCCTCGGGGAGATCGGACGCTACGCGCGGTTCCTCGACGAGCTCGTGCCCGCGCTGGACGGGCTCGGGGTCGAGCTCTCCGCGGTCCACACGGAGGCGGGCCCCGGCCTGCTGGAGCTGAACATCGGGCCGAGGCGTGGTCTGCGAGCGGGCGACGACGCCGCGTTCCTGAAGTTCGGGGTCAAGGCGCTCGCCACCTCCCTCGGGCTGCGCGCGAGCTTCCTCGCGAAGACGAACCCCGGCGAGGAAGGGTCCAGCGGCCACGTCCACATGTCGTGCTGGAACGGCGAGACGAACGCGTTCGCGGGCTCGGGTTCGAACGATGCCCTGCCGCCGGTCTTCGGCTCGGCGATCGCCGGGGTCCTCGAGCACCTCCCCGCCGCCTCGCTCCTGCTCAACCCGAACCTGAACTCGTACAAGCGTCTCGTCCCGGGCTGGTTCGCGCCGATCAACGCGACGTGGGGGCACGAGAACCGGTCGTGCGCGGTCCGGGCGATCCGCTCCGACCGGCCCGACCTGTGGCGGTTCGAGTGCCGTCGGCCCGGGGCCGACGCGAACCCGTACCTCGCCCTGGCGGCGATCGCCGCCTCGGCCGCCGACGGCATCCGGAGCGAGGCCGAGCCTCCCGAGCCGATCGTCGGCGACGCCTACGCGCTCACCGACCGGCCCGAGCTGCCGGGGTCTCTCGAATCGGCGCTCCACGCGTTCGGGGCCGACGCCGGACTGCAGAAGGCGCTCGGGGAGGGCTTCAGCGAGTACTTCGCCACGTCGCGGGCCTGGGAGCTGAAGGCATGGCGCGACGCGGTCACGGACTGGGAGCGCGAACGGTACGAACGCTCCGTCTAGGGCCTAGGCCTCGGAGAAGTAGACGTTCTTCACCTCGGTGTACAGGTTCACCGCGTGCATCCCCATCTCGCGTCCGATGCCGCTGCGCTTGTACCCGCCGAACGGCGCCTCCGTGTGGACGCTGTGCGAGGAGTTCACCGAGATCACCCCGGTCCGGATGCCCTTGGCGACGCGGATCGCGCGGCCGAGATCGCGCGTCCAGATCGAGCCGGAGAGCCCGTACTCGGTCTCGTTCGCGAGCCGGACGGCCTCCTCCTCGGTGTCGAACGGGATCAGGCAGGCGACCGGCCCGAAGATCTCCTCCTGCGCCACCCGCCATGCGTTGTCGACGTCGGCCAAGACGGCGGGCCGGAGATAGAACCCGTTCTCGCCGCCGCTCACCTGCGGGATCTCACCCCCGGTGACCAACCGGCCGCCCTCCTTCTGACCGAGCTCCAGGTAGTCGAGCGAGGTCCGCCGCTGACCGTCGGAGATCATCGGCCCCAGATCGGTGCCGTCCTCGAGCGGCATCCCGACCCGGAGCTCGTCGGTTCGGCGAGCGAAGGCGTCGACGAAGGCCTCGTACGCCGGCCGCTCGACGAAGATCCGGCTGCGCGCGCAGCAGTCCTGGCCGGTGTTCGCGAAGACCGCCCACACGGAGCGCTCGACGCAGGTGTCCATGTCCGCGTCGGCGAACACGACGTTCGCGGACTTGCCACCGAGCTCCAGCGAGACCCGCGTGATCGTTTGGGCGGCGAGCGCCATGATCGTCGACCCGACCTCGGTCGAGCCCGTGAAGCCGACCTTCGAGACCCGGGGGTCGGCCACGAGCGCGTTGCCCACCGCGGACCCCGGCCCCGGCAGGACGGACATCGTCTCCGGCGGAAGTCCGGCCTCGACGAGGAGGTCGGCGAGGGCGAGGACCGACAGCGGCGTCAGCGACGCCGGCTTGACGACGATCGTGTTCCCGCACGCGAGCGCCGGCGCGATCTTCCACGTCGCGATCACGAGCGGGAAGTTCCACGGGGTGATGAGCGCGCAGACCCCAACGGGTTCGCGGAGCGTCACGTCGATCCCCGGGTCCTGCACCGGGATCGACTCCCCGAAGATCTTGTTCGCCGCACCGCCCCAGTACTCGAGCGTCGCGGCGACGATGCCGAGCTCGTCGCGGGCGTCCCCGATGGGCTTGCCGACGTTGCGGGCCTCGATCCGCGCGAGCTCCTCGAGCCGCTCCCGCACGAGGACCGACGCCCGGAGCAGCACCCGGCCGCGTTCGGTGGCCGACGTCCGCGGCCACGGGCCCTCCTCGAACGCGCGCACCGCCACGTCCACGGCTCGACGCGCGTCCTCGGGACCCGCCTCGGCCACCTCTGCCATCTGGCCGCCGGTGCCGGGCTCGACGACGGCGAACGTCCGCTCCTCGAGCGCCGGGGAACGCTCACCGCCCACGATCAGGAGCTCCGCGCCGATGGCTCCTCCTCCTTCGAGCGTTCGAACGATCGGATCGACGCGCGATGATAACCCTCGCCCCGAGGTCGCGATTCCTGCATCATCGCCACGTGGCGGCCGAGCGCGTCAGTCTCTTCGTGACCTGCCTCGTCGACCTCCTGTACCCGGAGATCGGGGAGGCGACGGTCGCGCTGCTCGAGGAGGCCGGGGTCGACGTCGACGTCCCCGCTGGCCAGACCTGCTGCGGTCAGCCTCCCTACAACTCGGGCTACCCGGACGAGGCTCGCACGATCGCGCGGACCTTCCTCGACGCGTTCGAGGACGCCACGGCCGTGGTGACGCCGAGCGGGTCGTGCGCGGCGATGGTGCGGGTCACGTACCCGGACCTGTTCCGGGGGACGCGGGACGAACGGCGCGCCCTCGCGCTGGCCGGACGCACCTTCGAGCTCTCCGAGTACCTCGTCGACACGCTCGGCGCGGCGCCGCGGGGACGGCTCGAGGCCCGGGTCACGTATCACGACTCCTGCCACGGGCTCCGCGAGCTCGGGCTGTCGGGGCAGGGCCGCCACCTGCTCGAGGGGATCGACGGTCTCGAGCTCGTCGAGATGGCCAGGCCCGACGCCTGTTGCGGGTTCGGGGGGACGTTCTCCGTTCGGCTTCCCGAGCTCGCCACCGTGATGGCCGACGACAAGCTCGGCCAGGCCGAGGAGACGGGCGCGAGCGTGCTCGTAGCGGGCGACGCGGGCTGCCTCATGCACCTGTCGGGACGGGGGTCCCGATCGGGCGCGCCGATGCGGCCCGTGCACCTGGCGGTGCTCCTCGCCGAGGCGAGGGGACTTCGTTGAGCGAGCCCCGCGGGCGAACGTTCGAGGAACGCGCCCACGTCCTGCTCGAACGGCCCGAGATCGGCCGGAACGTGGGCCGGGCGATGGACCGAAGCGCACGTCTTCGCGAAGCCGTGTTCGAAGGCATGGACGTGGAGGCGATGCGGGACGCGGGCGAGGCCATCCGCGCGCACACGGTCGCGAACCTCGACCGGTATCTCGGCGAGTGGTCCGAGCGCGCGATCGCTCGAGGCACCCGCGTGTGCTTCGCGACGGACGCCGCCGAGGCGGTGGCCTACATTCGCGACGTCGTCCGAGGCCATCGAGCCCGTTCCGTCGTCAAGGGCAAGTCGATGGCGTCGGAGGAGATCGGGCTGAACCACGCCCTCGAGGTCGACGGGATCGACGTCGTCGAGACCGACCTCGGCGAGTACATCCAGCAGATCGCGCACGAACCCCCCGTCCACATCACGGTTCCGGCGATCCACCGCT
>DATBLA010000195.1:0-8356 GCA_036555645.1 Actinomycetota bacterium | reverse complement strand
CAACGCTCGTCCCCTACGTGTTACCGCGGCTGCTGGCACGTAGTTAGCCGGGACTTCTTCTGCAGGTACCGTCACTTTCGCTTCGTCCCTGCCGAAAGGGGTTTACGACCCGAGGGCCTTCATCCCCCACGCGGCGTCGCTGCGTCACGCTTTCGCGCATTAGCGCAAGATTCCCCACTGCTGCCTCCCGTAGGAGTCTGGGCCGTGTCTCAGTCCCAGTGTGGCTGGCCGTCCTCTCAGACCAGCTACCCGTCGTCGCCTTGGTGGGCCATTACCCCACCAACAAGCTGATAGGCCGCGGGCCCATCCCGGACCGTCGGAGCTTTCCCGGCACGACCATGCGATCGCGCCGGAGTATCCGGTATTAGCTCAGGTTTCCCTGGGTTATCCCGGTGTCCGGGGCAGGTTGCCCACGTGATACTCACCCGTTCGCCGCTCTCCCCTCAGGTGGGTTACCCCTCCTGAGGTTCCCGCTCGACTTGCATGTGTTAGGCACGCCGCCAGCGTTCGTCCTGAGCCAGGATCAAACTCTCCGTAGAGAACCGTCGTCCCGCCCGAGGGCGGGGTGATGGGTTCGGAAGAGTCGGCCTCCCCGGGTAGCACACCCGGATCGGCCTCCTGTGATGCTGTGTGTACGACCGTCAAGAGTCCGGACACGGCAGCGCCGCGCCGGCCCCGACGGGGAAAACGCACTGGCTATTTCGGCACACTGTTCAGTTCTCAAGGTGCGAGCGGCACCCAGGCAGAGAAGACCGCCGAATTGGGGTCGCGACCGGCAATAGTACGGCCGGTCCCCCAGAGCGTCAACAGCCGGGCAGCCGGCCTACGTCAGGCGGACGAACCGGCGGCGGCCCACCTGCAGCACTTTTCCGCGCAGCTCCTCCATCGTGAACTCGGAATCGGGGTCGATCACCTTCTCCCCGTCGAGCCGGACGCCCCCCTGCTCGATGAGGCGGCGGGCAGAGCTCTTGTTCGATACGAGCCCGGTCCCCGAGAGCACCCGTGGCAGCCAGAACATGGCCGGCGACCCCTGACCCAGATGCTTCCATGCATCCAACTCCTCGACCTTCGCCGGAAAGGCTCGGTCTCGGTGGACCCGGAAGAACCGCTCCTCCGCCGCCTGACCCTCGCCCTGGCCGTGATACAGGTCGACGACGTCGCGGGCCATCCGCCGCTTCTCCTCCCAGGGGTCGAGGGAACCGTCGGCGAGGCCATTCGAGACGCGGTCGTGCTCGGCGGGATCGCCGAAGAAATCGAGCGCGAGGAGCCGGTAGTCCGCGATGAGCGAGTCCGGGACGCTCGCGAGCTTGCCGAACATCTCGTCGGGCGGATCGGTGATCGCGATGTAGTTGCCGAGCGACTGACTCATCTTCTGCACGCCGTCGGTGCCGACGAGCAACGGCATCGTGAGGGCGACCTGCGGCTCCTGCCCGTGCGCGCGCTGGACGTCGCGGCCGACGAGGAGGTTGAACTTCTGGTCGGTGCCGCCGAGCTCGACATCGGCCTGGACCGCGACCGAGTCCATCGCCTGCATGAGGGGGTACAGGAACTCCATGAGCGAGATGGGCCGGTTCGCCGCGTATCGGGCCGCGAAGTCGTCGCGCTCGAGCATCCGCGCAACCGTCGTCGAGGCCGTGAGGCGAAGGATCCCCTCCATGTCCAGGGGCTCGAGCCACTCGGCGTTGTACCTGACCTCCGTCCGGGCCTCGTCCAGCACGATCCAGAACTCGCCGAGGATGCGATCGGTGTACTCGCGCACCTGCTCCTTCGACAACCGGGGCCGGGTCTCGCTCTTGCCCGACGGGTCGCCGACCCTGGCGGTGAAGTCGCCGATGATGAGCACCGCGACGTGCCCTGCGTCCTGGAACTGGCGGAGCTTGCGCAGCACGACCGCCCAGCCGAGCGTGACCGCCGGGGCGGTGGGATCGACCCCGAGCTTGATCCGCAGGGGACGCGCGAGGTCGAGCTTGTGCTCGAGCTCGTCGAGCGGCACCACCTCGGCGGCGCCCGCGAGCAGCGCCGAGCGATCCTCCGGTCCCACGGGCCGAAGGCTAACAGTGCATCCGCGGACCCCGTGGCAAGATGGATGGACCATGGCCGTTGGCTCGCGGACCCTCGTGGTCGGCCTGTTGTCGCTCGCCCTGCTGACCTCGGCGTGCAACCTGCCCACGCTGAAGGAGGCACGAGACAGCGCCGACGCGCTCCCGGAGACGTCCTTCCTGTACTCGGCCGACGGCACCCTGCTCACGCGCCTGCACGCGGGCGAGGACCGCGTGTCCGTGCGCGCGCGAAAGATCCCCGACGTCGTCCGCGACGCCGTCGTCGCGATCGAGGACCAGCGCTTCTACGACCATCGGGGCCTCGATCTTCGGGCGCTGCTGCGCGCCGCCTACGTGGACGCGGTCCGGGGCGAGGTCGTGCAGGGAGGGTCCACGATCACCCAGCAGCTCGTGAAGAACGTCTACGTCGGCGGCGAGGAGTCGGTCGAGCGCAAGGTCCGCGAGGCCTACCTGGCCTGGCAGCTCGAGCATCGATTCACGAAGGAGCAGATCCTCACGAAGTACCTGAACACGGTGTACTTCGGCAACGGCGCCTACGGCATCCAGGCGGCGTCGGAGACGTACTTCGACCGAGAGCCGCTGGACCTCACGTTGACGCAGGCGGCGTTGCTCGCCGGGCTCATCGCGGCGCCGAACGACTACGACCCGGTGACCCACCCCGCCCGCGCGGAGCGCCGGCGGGATCGGGTGCTGCAGCGGATGTTCGAGCTCGACATGATCGAGCGCGCCACCTATCAGGCGGCGATCGCCTCGGCCATCGCGCTCGAGCTCACGAGAGACGACGACGCGCGGTACGTCGCTCCGTACTTCGTCGACTACGTGAAGGAGTGGTTCCTGTCCAACCCGAGGTTCGGCGACACGCCGCAGGACCGATACCAGCTCCTGTTCGAGGGCGGGCTGCGGATCGTCACCACGCTCGACCTGCGGATGCAGCGCGCGGCCGAGCAGGCGATCTCCTCGGTGCTCACGGAGCCGGGCGACCCCTATGGAGCCCTCTCCGCGATCGACCCGCTGAGCGGATACGTGCGGGCGATGGTGGGCGGGCGCGACTACTGGAACCAGGACGACCCGTTCGCCCGGATCAACCTCGCGACCGGCGGGAGCACCGGGCGTCAGGCGGGCTCGGCGTTCAAGCCGTTCGCGCTCGTCGCGGCGCTCGAGCACGGGATCTCCCGGACGCAGTCGCTGAACGGGTCCTCGGCCCACATCCTCCTGCAGGACGGGACGTACTGGGACCCGGAGAACGCCGAGGGCGGCGGGTACGGAACGATCTCGCTGGAGAGCGCCACGATCAACTCCGTGAACATCGCCTACGCGAACCTGCTCGAGGTCATCGGCTCGGGCGACCCGTACGCCGGGGCCGAGGCCACCGTCGAGGTCGCGTCGCGGATGGGGATCCGGTGCTGCCCCCGGACGACCGAGCCGAACGGTCCGCTCGCCGCCGTGCCGTCGGCGGTCCTGGGCGTCAACGAGGTGAGCACGCTGGAGATGGCCTCGGCCTACGGGACGCTGGCCGCCCTCGGGCAGCACGTCCAGCCGACGCCCGTGCTCAGCATCACGATGTCGGACGGCACGGTGATCTACCAGGCGACCGCACATCCGCGCCAGGTCGTCGAGCCGTCGATCGCCGCCGAGGCGGTCGACATCCTCACGGGGGTCGTGAGCTCGGGCACCGGCACCGGGGCGAACATCGGGCGCCCGCAGTTCGGCAAGACGGGGACAGGACAGAACGCGAGCGACGCATGGTTCGTGGGCGCGATCCCCCAGCTTGCGACCGCGGTATGGGTGGGGTTCCCGCAGGGTCAGGTCCCGATGTGCTGCGGCAACGTGCGCATCTCGACCGTGTACGGCGGCACCTGGCCGGCATCGATCTGGCACGCCTTCATGGCCGCGGCCTCGGCGCCGATGGAGGTGCGCGACTTCGGGGAGGCTCCCGACGTCGACTACATCACGCTGCGCATCGACGTGACCCAGGGATGCCTCGCGAACCCGTACACGCCCCCGTTCAACGTCGACACGTTCCAGTACGTGGCCGGCGCCGAGCCCACGCTCCAGGTGTGCACCCAGCCCACCGCCTTCCAGCAGCTGCCCGTTCCGTCGGTGGTGGGCTTGCAACGAGACACCGCCGTGTCGACGCTGCACGGCGCCGGCTTCGCGACGTCGGTGAGGGTCGTGGAGTCCGAGGAGCGTCCGGGCATCGTCATCGCCCAGGATCCGGCCGCGGGGTCACGGCTCGTCCAGACGGGGACCGTGACGATCACGGTCTCGGCCGGCCTGCCGGACACCTCGCCGCAGCCCGATCTCGTGACGATCCCGAACGTGCTCGGCATGTCGCGATCGGCGGCCGTGGGCGCGCTCGAGGGCGCCGGGTTCGACGTCTCGGTCTCGATGTCGCCCGAGTGCGACCCGGACGACGACGGCTGCGACTACCGCCCGGGAGTCGTCTGGGACCAGTCGCCGGTGGGCGGCCTGCAGGCCGAGGAGGGGTCGCGGGTCACGATCGTCGTGAACCCCTAGCCCGGCCCGTCCCCTAGCCGACCCGTCCCCCGGCCGACCCGTCCCGGCGTCACGAAGCGGCTGTCGCGTTCGAACCACCGCCACCGGCGTTCGCCGCCGATCGTCACGCCGATCCTGGCGCTGCGCGCGATCGCCCGCGCCGGGAGCCGCTCCCCCGCCAGGAGGTACAACGCGCGGTCTCGCACGAGGTCGGTCCCGTTCTCGGCCCGCCCGATGCCGAACGCCTGCGTGAGGCGGGCCGGACCCGAGCAGAGCAGGTGCGCCGCCTCCAGGCCCCGACGCCGCGCCATCGCAGCGGCGCCCTCGAGCGGCTCGACGGCGCGGAGCAGCACCGCGCTCCCCTCGCCGTCTCGCCGGGTCACGACGTTGGAGCAGAAGTGCTGCCCGTACGTGAAGTACACGTACAGCCGTCCGGGCGGTCCGAACATGACCTCGGTTCGAGGCGTCGGGCGGCCCGGGTAGGAGTGGCTCGCCGGGTCGCCCGGCTCGTAGGCCTCGACCTCCACGATCCGCCCCACCAGTCGCGTCCCGTCCTCGTGGACCCGAACGAGGACGCGGCCGAGGAGCTCGGGTGCGACGTCGGTGGCGGGGCGGGCGAAGAAGGCCCGAGGCAACCGCCGCCCGAGCCTCACCGGCCCTTGCGGAGGAACCGGCGCAGCTTGCCGAGCGGCCACGCGTTGATGACGTCGTCCTTCGTGAGCCACCCTCGCTGCGCGGTGGCCACCCCGTACCGCATGTGCTCCAGGTGCAGCGTGGCGTGGGAATCCGTGTCCACGGCGAACTTCACCCCGTGCCGGCGAGCCCACAGGATGTGCTCGTCGCGCAGATCCAGCCGGTCCGGATAGCCGTTGATCTCCAGGGCGGTCCCCGTGCGGGCGGCCGCCTGGAAGACCGCCTCGTGGTCGAACTCGATCGGCTCGCGCTTGTTGATGAGCCGCGCGGTCGGATGACCGATCACGTGGACGTTCGGGTTCTCCATCGCGCGGACGATGCGCCGGGTCATCTCGTCCTTCGACTGACCGAAGTGCGAGTGCACGGACGCCACGCAGATGTCGAACCCGTCGAGGAACTCCGCGTCCCAGTCCACGTTCCCCTCGGCGTCGATGTTGAGCTCGGAGCCGTGGAGCAGGGTCATCTTCGGGTACCGCGTCTGGAGGTCCCGGACCTGCTCCCGCTGGGCCAGCATCTTCTCGTCGGTCATCCGCTGCATGAACAGGTTCGGGGCGTGATCCGTGACGGCGTAGTACGCGTATCGCAGCCGCGCCGCTACTTCGAGCATCTGATCGAGCGTCGCGAGTCCGTCCGTGAGCTTCGTGTGCGTGTGGAGGTCGCCGCGGATCTGTGACCGCGTGAGCACATCGGGGAGCGTCCCGTCGAGCGCGGCCTCGACCTCTCCGCGATCCTCGCGCAGGGTCGGCGGGATCCACGGCAGGCCGAGCCGCCCGTAGACCTCCTCCTCGGTGCTGGCGACGATGAGCTCCCCCGAAGCCGCCTCGAACAGCCCGTACTCGTTGAGCTTCAGTCCCTTGCGGACGGCCATCTCGCGGATCCGGATGTTGTGCGGCTTGGAGCCGGTGAAGTAGATCAGCGCCGCGCCCCACGCCGGCTCCGGCACGACCCGCAGATCCACCTGGAGCCCGGCCCGCACGAGGACCGAGGACTTCGTCTCCCCCTTCGCGAGCACCCGCTCGACCGTCCCGGCCGAGACGAACGCGTCCATCGTCTGGGCGGGATCGGCGCTCGCGACGAGCAGATCCACGTCGCCGATCGTCTCGACCATCCGGCGGAGCGACCCCGCCACCTCGATCCGGCGAACCTCCGGGCGCTGTCCCAGCCGTTCGACGAACACCTCGGCCAGATCCGCCGCCACCGAGATGAGGACGCGGTCGGTCGACTGGCTGAGCCGATCGAGCCCTCGCCGGATGTTCTCCTCGGTCCGCGCGCCGAACCCCTTCAGGTCGGCGAGGCGTCCCTCCTCGACCGCCCGCCGGAGCTCCTCGACGCCGTCGATCCCGAGGTCGCGATACAGGACGAGCGCCTTCTTCGGCCCCAGACCCGGGATCCTCGTCATCTCGCGCACGCCCGGCGAGATCTGGCCGCGGAGCTCCTCCAGGGAGGCCATCGTCCCGGTCTGCAGGAACTCGTCGACCTTCTCGCCGATCGAGGCGCCAACGCTCGGGATCTTCAGGATCGCAGCCAGATCCATCCCGGTGAGGTCCTCGGGGTAGCCCCCGACGGCGCGGGCGGCCTTCTCGTAGGCGCGCGGCTTGAACCGATCCTCGGACAGGATCGACAGGAGCTCGGCGTACTCGAGCAGCGCGGCCTCGACGGCGTCGTTCGCGCGCGGCACTCAGTCCTCCGCGGCGCTCAGGTCACGCCGAGCAGCCAGAGGAGCAGCGCCTTCTGCGTGTGCATCCGGTTCTCTGCCTGATCCCACACGACCGAGTGCGGTCCGTCGATCACCTCGTCGGTGATCTCCTGACCGCGGTGGGCCGGCAGACAGTGCATCGCGATGACGTCCGGGGCGGCCGCGGCGATCTTGTCCCCGTCCAGGACGTAGGCCGACAGGACGAGCGCTCGTTCGTCGGCCTCCTGCTCCTGCCCCATGCTGGCCCACACGTCCGTGTACAGGACGTCGGCGTCCGCCGACGCCTCGAGCGGATCGTGGGTGACCGTGACGCTTCCGCCCGTGGTCGCGGCGATCTCCGAGGCCCGTTGGACGACCTGCGGGATCGGCTCGAAGCCCGGGGGCGTGCAGACCCGCACCTGCATCCCCACCTTCGCCCCCCCGAGCAGGAGCGAGTGGGTCACGTTGTTGCCGTCGCCCAGGTAAGCGAGCGTTCGCCCCGCCAGCTCGCCCTTGGACTCGGCGACCGTGAGCAGGTCGGCCAGGCACTGGCAGGGGTGTTCGAAGTCCGAGAGCGCGTTGATCACCGGCACGCTCGCCGCCGAGGCGAGCAGCTCGAGCCGCTCCTGCTCGAACGTCCGCAGCACGATGGCGTCCACGTAGCGCGAGAGCACCCGGCCCGTGTCCTCGATCGTCTCTCCCCGCCCGAGCTGGAGCTCCGAAGCGGCCAGCGCGACGGGGTGACCGCCGGCGGAGGCGATCGCGATCTCGAACGAGACGCGCGTGCGCGTCGAGGGCTTCTCGAAGATCATCGCCACCGAACGGCCCGCCAGCCGGTCCGCGTAGTCCCCGGGCTGCGCCTTGACCTTGGCCGACTGATCCAGGAGGGAGGCGAGCTCACCGGTCGTGAGGTCGTCGACCGACAGGAAGTCGCGGGCCATCGGCCGAGCCTACACCGGGCTCGGGACGGGATGCTCGCCGGCGCGGTCGGCCCTCGCTCAGCCGGAGCGGAGCTCGGCGCCGAGCTGGTGCCGCAGGCTCGCCACGATGGCCGAGACGACGGCGTCGGCCTCCTCGTCGGTGAGCGTTCGATCGGTGGCGCGGATGTCGAGCGAGAACGCGAGGCTCTTCTTCCCCACCGGCAGGGGCGGACCTTCGAAGACGTCAAACAGCAACGCCGAACCGAGCAGCTCGCCGCCGGCCTCCTCGAGCGCTCGACGCACGTCGCCCGCGGGCACGCCGGCGTCCAGAACGAACGCGAGATCGCGTCGCACCGGCGGATAGCGCGGTACGTCGCGGTACGTCGCGCCGGCCGCGGCGTGGGCCGAGGCGACGGCGACGTCGATCTCGAGCACCGCGACGCGCTCGGGCAGGTCCAGGCGGGTGGCGACGAGCGGGTCCAGCTCGCCGACGACGCCCGCGCGTTCCCCCG
>DATBLA010000194.1:0-2116 GCA_036555645.1 Actinomycetota bacterium | reverse complement strand
CGACACGCGCGTCGGCGAGCGGGGCGAGGCGCTCTCGGTCGGCGAACGCCAGCTCGTCTCGCTCGCGAGGGCACAGATCGGCAACCCGGGGCTGCTCATCCTCGACGAGGCGACGAGCGCGGTGGACCCGGCCACCGAGCGCCGGATCTCCGAGGCGCTCCGTCGGCTGTCGGCCGGCCGCACGACGATCACGATCGCGCACCGCCTGTCCACCGCCGAGGGCGCCGACGCGATCTTCGTGTTCGACGGCGGTCGGGTCGTGGAGCGTGGCCGGCACCACGACCTCGTTCGCGCCGGAGGGACGTACGCGGGCCTGTACGAGAGCTGGATCGGGAACGTCGGGACGGTGACCTAGCCTTCCGAGGGCCTTGGGCCTTCCGAGGGCGCTCGGTCGCCGGACCGGCGCCGGAGCAGGGCGATGCTCGCGAGCGTGGCGCCGAGGCCGAGGGCCGAGGCGAGGAGGAACACGTTCTCGTAGCCGGTGCTCTCCTCGAAGTCGTCGACGACGTTGGCGCCGATCGCGAGCGTGATCACGCCGACCCCGCCCCCGACGACGAGCGTGAGCGCGGCGGCGATCCGGTCACCGGCCGGCAGGCGGAGCCCCGCCAGTCCTGCCGCGATCAGGCCGAGGCCGATGAGCGTGAAGCCGAGGGTGATCCGGATCGGCACGCGAGAGATCGTGCCGTCACGGCGCGGGTGGCCGCAAGGAGATGCGACCGAACGTCACACGACCGCGTGACGATCGTCGTCACACGGACACATCGGCGACACGAACTCCCGAGACCGCGACTACCCCCAGAACTTCCACCAGGGGCGCTTCGGGGCGGGAGGCGGCGTCCCCGCGTGCTCGGCCATCTCCTCGGCCTCCTCGGCGTGGATGCGCTCGGCCTCGTGCGCGAGATGCTCCTCGGCCGCCTGCTTGTCGATCATGTCCTTCTCGGCGCGCCAGCGCCCCGCGCCCGGATCGCCGCCACCCTCGCCCACCGGTCCCACCATCGTCGGTGCCTCCCCTCGTCGTGCCCGCCATCGTTGCCGCAGGTGCTCCGAGGCGCAAGCCCGCCGTCGCCGGCGTCGCTCTGTGTGTCCCGTCAATCGGGGTTGACACTCGGCGAGATGTCAACGTACATTGACGCACGTGAGTCAGGCCACGAAGCTCGCCGGAGCCGCCGGGGACGCGGATCCCCGGGTGGGCCTTCGGGCCGTCGCGGCGCTCAGGAAGCTGCTCGAGCAGCTCGAGGCGCTCCAGGTTCGCAGCGCCCGCGAGGCGGACTGGTCCTGGCAGGAGATCGCGGACGAGCTCGGCGTGAGCCGGCAGGCCGTCCACAAGAAGCACGCGAGGGGACCGCTCCTCGCGCGGAGGAGGTAGGCGCGTGTTCGAGCGATTCACGCCACAGGCCCAGGCCGCGATCGTCGGCACGCAGGAGAGCGCGCGCGAGCTCGGCGAGCCGAGCATCGGCACGCTGCTCCTCCTGCTCCGCGTGGCTCGCGAGCGGGAGACCGCCGGCGGGCGCGTGTTGACCACGCTCGGCGTGAGCGAGGACGAGGTCCGCGACGCGATCCGCCGCGTCTCGGAGCGACGCGCGGCGACGTTCTCCGACCAGGACGAGAGCGCCCTTCGGAGCGTCGGCATCGACCTGGACGAGGTGCGCCGCTCGGTCGAGGATTCGTTCGGTCCGGGCGCGCTCGATCGCCGGGGCGCGCCGGCGGGTCACATCCCCTTCACGAGGGGCGCCAAGAAGGCGATCGAGCTGTCCCTTCGCGAGGCGATCGCGCTCGGCCACAAGCGCATCGGGACCGAGCATCTGCTCCTGGCGCTCGCGCGCGAGGAACGGTGCTCGGCCGCGGGCTTCCTCGCCGAACGCGGCATCGATCGCGACCGTGTCCGCGCCGAGGTGCTCCGCGAGATCGCGTCCGGCGGCGATCAGCCCGGCCGAACCGCCTGAGTCGGTCAGGCGAAGGCGAGCGCGCGGATCGGCGGCAGGTGATCGGCGGCGCGGCCCCAGCGCTCGCCCTCGTCGTCCGAGACGTACACCTCGCCGGCCGAGGTCCCGAACGCCGCCCGCGATCCCACGGCCGCGAGCCACCCGGAGTCGATGTTGCCGTCGAACCACTCGGG
>DATBLA010000193.1:0-8891 GCA_036555645.1 Actinomycetota bacterium | reverse complement strand
GGAGAGCAGCGTCTCCGAGATCTTCCACGGCGAGAACCAGTAGCCCGTCCCACGCTCGGCTCCCAGCCGATGTCAGTGGGGTCCAGGGTTCGCGAGGGTGACTCGGTAGAGGGCGGTTCCCGTCGTGATGTACAACGTCCGGCCGTCGGCGCCGCCGAAGGCGCAGTTGGACGTCGGTTCCCGTACATCGATCGTGCCCCAGTGCTCGCCGTCGGGAGCGAAGACCTCGACGGCCCCAGCGAAGAACGAGGCGACGAACAGGTTGCCGGCGTCGTCGATCGCGATGCCATCGGGCTCTGCAACGGTGACGAACGTTCGTGCCTCCGACAACGAGCCATCGGACGCGACGTCGAAGACACGGACAAGGCCGGCAGCGAAGTCGCCGACGTACAACAGGCTCTCGTCCGGCGACAACGCAATCCCGTTGGGTGCTTCGCTCGGCTCGCCGCGGTACTCGACGGTGAGCGCGCCATTGGGAGCGATCGCGAACACGCCGCGGAAGTCGAGCTCCGCTTGGGACGGCCGTGCAAAGAGCGGATCGGTGAAGTAGATCGTGCCGTCCGATCGCACGGCGATGTCGTTGGGCTGGTTCAGGCGGGCACCTTCGAAACGCTTGGCGATCGGCGTCACGGTGCCGTCGCCGTCGGTCCGTGTCACCCGCCGCGTGCTGGACTCCGCGGCGATCAACCGCCCCTGCGGGTCCAGAGCCAGGCCGTTGGAGAAGTGGGACGGTGTACGGAAGACCGTGATCTCGTCGTCGGCGCCGAGCTGGTAGATGGTGTCGGCGGCGATATCCGAGAACAGCAACACACCCTCGCTCGGCACCCACTGCGGGCCCTCCAGCTGGAGGAACCGACGGCGACTCTGGACCACTTCGATATCGCCGCGGCCGTCCAACGGGTTGGAAAGGACCGTCGGCGTCGGTTCGGTGGTGACCGTTGGAGATCCGCCCTCGGGGCTGTTGGCGTCGCAGGCCATGAGCAGGAGCATCAGCAGCATCGTCAGGTGAGGCCTGCGGTTCATCTCGTCCACCTCCGGTTCTCCAGGGTGTTGACCATCCGCCGTTGCCGAGCTAGCGCCATGAGATCTCCCCCCGAGCCTCGCCGAGCGTTCGGATGTGCGTACCGTCCGCGTTCACGAGCATGAGTTGGGGTGGATCGCCGATCCCCAGGACGAAGGCGATCTGCCCACCGTTCGGGGACCAGGCCGGACCACCCCAGTCCTGCACACAGCACGCGCTCTCGAAGATCCGTGTCGATCCGCTGCCGTCCGCTTCCATGACCCACACCTCGCCGACGAAGCCGGCGTCGCGCCGCGGTGTCACGAAGTAGGCGATGCGGGCTCCATCCGGTGACCATGCCGGCGCGAACGGACCGCTTCCCGAGGGCGCGTCGTACAGCTGGACGAGGTTCGAGCCGTCGGGGCTCATCACGTAGAGACGATCGCGCTCGCCGACCATCGAGAAGGCGATCCGCGTCCCGTCGGGAGACCACACGGGGTCGGCGACCCCCGACAGACCTGTCGCGAGCGAACGCAGACCGGAGCCGTCGGCGTTCACGATGTAGAGGGAGCCGTTTCGGGTGAACGTGATCTGCGTCCCATCGGGCGACCACGCGGGGTCCTCATCGAGGCACGGCCTCCGCGCGGCGAGTGGTCCGGAAGAACGTCCGTCGCAGTCGAGGAGCATCGAAGGGCCGGTTCCGTCCGCGTTCACGATCCAGATGTCCGACGTGCGATCCGCGTCCTCACGCTCGAAGGCGATCATGCGGCCGTCGGGGGACCACGCCGGGTCCGAGATGCCGGCGCACGATGCGGATTGGCACTCGAGGACGAGCTCCTCGTCCGTTCCGTCGGGCTGGACCGTGTAGATCGCCGAGCCGCGAACGAACGCGATCCCATCGCGCGCCGAGACCGGCAGGGGGCCGGATGTCGGGCTCGGCTCGATGGCGGGACGTGGCGCGCCGGCGTCGAAGAGAGCCTGACCGGCGACGAACGCGCTACCGACCAGCGCCGCAGCCACGAACGTCGCGGTCACGATCGTGCCCGCCTGCCGACGACGGGCTCGCCGAAGGGCCTCCTGCCTGGGACGGGCCGAGAACGACGCGTCCGCCGCCTTGGACTCGAAGAGCTCACGCAGGTCGCGCTCGAGGTCAGTCATGCCGCTCGCTTTCGATCTCGGTCCGGAGCGAATGCATCGCTCGCGTGATCAGTGACTTCGTCGCCGTGGTCGAACAGCCGAGCACTCCGGCGGTTTCGCGCTCGGACAGGCCCTCGTAGTACCGAAGGACGACGGCCGCTCGCTGCCGCGCGGGGAGTGCGAGGATGGCGTGCCAGAGCTCTTCGCGGACCCCCACGTCTGGCGGCGACGCTTCCAAGATCGTTCGTCCCTCGCGCTCGAGGTATGCGCGCTCGAGTCGGCGCCGCCGGAGCTGAGACGTATGCAGGTTGACGATCGTGCGGCGCAGGTAGGAGCCGAACGCATCGGGGACCCGCAGGTGGCGGAACCGGCCGACGACGCGCACGAACGCGTCCTGGACGAGGTCCTCGGCGAGCGCGCTGTCCCCAGTCAGGAGGAACGCGAGTCGACCGGCCGCCTGCGCGTGGCGCTCATAGAGCTCCGCCAGGTCGCCAGACGATCTCTCTGACGCGCTCTGGCTGCGGGTCACGAGCATCCCCATACCTTCCAAGACGCCCGGCTCGCCCAAAGGTAGCGGTCCGTGTGCGTTCCTGCAGCGTGTTGGTACGATGCCCGGCCGAACCCCTGAATCCCCGAAGGACCCACGATGGCCGAACAGAAGCTCGTCGCCGACCGGCGAGAGGAGACCGGCAAGGGCGTGGCGCGCAAGCTGCGGGCCGCCGGCCGGGTTCCCGCCGTGCTGTACGGACACGGCGTCGAGGCCGTCGCGCTGTCGGTCGACGCGAAGGATCTGTTCCACGTGCTGCACACGTCCGCGGGAGCCAACGTGCTCGTCGACCTCACGGTCGGTGACGCGAAGCACCTCGCGTTGCCTCGGGACGTGCAGCGGGATCACATCCGGGGTCGGTTCGTGCACGTCGACTTCCTCGTGGTGCGCCGCGACGAGAAGATCCACCTGTCCGTCCCGGTCCGGCTCGTCGGCGAGTCCGTCGGGGTGAAGGCCGGCGGGGTCCTCGAGCACCACCTGTGGGACGTGCAGGTGGAGGTCCTTCCGACCGACGTCCCCGAGGCGATCGAGATCGACGTCACCGACCTCGAGATCGGGATGTCGTTCCGGGTGAGCGATCTCGTCGCTCCCGAGGGCACCACGATCCTCACGAACGCGGACGAGTCGGTCGTTGCCGTGCAGCAGCCGCAGCTCGCGGTCGAGGTCGAGGAGGAAGCCGAGGCCGCCGAGGGCGAGGCCGTCGAGGGCGAGGGCGCCGAGGGCGAGCCCTCTGCCGCATCCGAGGCCGGCGAGGGCGACGCCGAGTCGTCCGAGGGCTGACCGAGAGCACCGCGATGACCTGGCTCGTCGCCGGGCTCGGCAACCCCGGCGAGCGATACGCCGCCACCCGACACAACCTCGGCTACCGCGTCGTCGAGGAGCTCGCCTCGCGAGCGGACGGACGCTTCCGGAAGGTCCGCTTCGTCCCGGTGGATGTGTGCGAACGGAATGAGGCCGGGGAGCGGCTCCTGCTCGCGAAGGCGCACGCGTTCATGAACGAGACCGGACCCGCGTTCGCCTCGCTCGCGCGTAAGCGTGACGTCGAGCCCGCCAGGGTCATCGCCGTGCACGACGAGATCGACCTTCCCTTCGGGGCGCTGCGGGTGAAGTTCGGCGGGTCGACGGCCGGTCACAACGGCGTCCGCTCGGTCGCCGGCGCCTTTCGGACGCCCGAGTTCTTCCGGGTCCGG
This sequence comes from Actinomycetota bacterium, assembly GCA_036555645.1. Taxonomy (GTDB): domain Bacteria; phylum Actinomycetota; class UBA4738; order UBA4738; family HRBIN12; genus DASSJM01. The sequence goes on along the minus strand of DATBLA010000193.1, from coordinate 5,017 downwards.
CTCGGCGTGGGACGGCCGACCGGGCGCCGAGATCCCGCAGACTGGGTGCTCGAGCCGTTCGGCACGCGCGAGGAGGCCGACGTCGCCATCCTCGTCGACGAGGGGGCCGACGCCGTGCTGTCGATCGTCCGCGACGGTCTGGCGCGGACGCAGGACCGATACAATCGGGCCGGTCCCCGCGACGGCTGACGCCGAGACGCTCGGCATCGACGTCCGGGCCCACGAAGACACAACCAGAAAACGAGAATCGGCTGGTCGAGGCCTCGTTCGGGCGAACGAGGCCTGTTCGTGCTGTTCGGACCCGGCGAGCCGCGGGGAACGGAGGCGACGTGCTGAACGAGGTGCTCGACGCGCTCATCGCGACCGAGCCGTTCGAACGGCTCCTCACCGAGCGCGCCAGGCCCGTCCTCGCCCGGACCGGCGCGGGGGAGGACGCCGTCGCGGCGGCGCTCGCCCGCGCGCTGGACGCCCCCGTCCTGCTCGTGGCCCCGGGCCCGCACGAGGCCGAGCGACTGTCCACCGATCTGCGCGCGTGGCTCGGCGCCGACCGCTCCGCGCTCCTGCCGGCCTGGGAGGCGCTGCCGTACGAGGGCATCAGCCCCTCGCCCGAGGTGGCCGCCCGCCGGTCCGAAGCCGTGCGCCATCTCCGGCGGGCCACGGGCGCGTTCGTGCTCGTGACGCCCGCCCTGGCCGCGATCTCGGGGACGGTGCCGACGCTCGGCCTCGTCCCACCTGTCGAGCTCGCCGCCGGGGCGGAGCTCGCCCCGGATGCCCTGTCCGAACGGCTCGTCGCGCTCGGATACTCGCGATCGGACGTCGTCGCCCACCGCGGCGAGTTCGCCGTCCGCGGCGGGGTCCTCGACGTGTTCCCCGGAACGGCACGGCGCCCGGTTCGGCTCGAGTACTGGGGTGACCGGGTCGAGTCGCTCCGTGAGTTCCTGCCGTCCTCGCAGCTGTCCACGAAGACGGTCGCCCGGGTGGAGGTGCCGCCGGTCCGCGAGCTCGTGATCGACGACGCCGTCGCGGAACGGGCCCGCGCGCTCGCGCCCCGCCATCTCGATCGGTTCCGCGACGGTCTGGAGCGCATCGGCGAGGGACTGCACGCCGAGGGAGCCGAATCGCTCGCGCCGCTGCTGTTCGATCACCTCCCGGTGCCCGCCGAGCTTCTGCCGGCCGGATCCTGGGTGGTGGTCGTCGATGCGCGGCGCACCTTCGACCGCGCGCGGTCGGCGGCGGCCGACGCCGCGGCGCTCGCCGAGGCGGCCGCCTGGCCCGGGCCACCGGCGGTCCGAACGCTCGACGACGCGCTCGACGGTCGCGTCCAGCTCCATCTGTCCGCCTTCACCGAGGGCGTGGACCTCGGCCTCGAGGGATGGGGGAGCGCGCAGGGCAACCCGGCGGAGCTCGCCAAGCGGGCCGCCGAGCTCGCCGCCCGCGATCACCGGATCGTCCTGACCGGCCGCGGTCACGGCTCGGTCGAACGGCTCCGGGAGTTCGTCGCGGTCTCAGGCGCCGAGACCGTCGAGGCCCCGCTCTCGAGCGGGTTCGTGCTCGAGTCCGGACGGATCACCGTGGCCACCGAGGAGGACGTCTTCGGATCGCGGCGTCACACGCGCGACGCGCCGAGGTTCACGAGCCGCCGCACCGACGCGATCGCCGACGAGCTCGAGCCCGGAGACTTCGCCGTCCACCGGGTCCACGGCGTCGGCCGGTACGACGGGATCCACCGCCGGGCGATCGGCGGCTCGGAACGCGACTACATGGTCCTGGAGTACGCGGCCGGGGACCGGCTCTCGGTGCCGACGGACCAGGTCGGGATGGTCGCGAGATACCTCGGCGGGGAGGCGCCGCGCCTGTCGCGCCTGGGCACGAGCGACTGGGTCCGAACGACCCGGCGGGTGAAGCGCGCCGTCAGGGACATGGCCGGCGAGCTCGTCCGCCTCTACTCGGTCCGGATGTCGGTCGAGCGGCCGCCCTACGGTCCCGACACGCCGTGGCAGACCGAGCTCGAGGACGCGTTCCCGCACGAGGAGACCGACGACCAGCTGACGGCGATCGACGACGTGAAGGCGGATCTGTCACGGCCCAAGCCGATGGATCGCCTCATCTGCGGCGACGTGGGCTTCGGCAAGACCGAGATCGCGGTGCGGGCCGCGTTCAAGGCCGTCATGGAGGGGAAGCAGGTCGCCGTCCTCGTCCCGACGACGCTCCTGGCCGAGCAGCACTTCATCACGTTCGGCGAGCGATTCGCCCCGTTCCCCGTGAAGATCGCGATGCTCTCGCGGTTCGTCCCGAAGGCGGCCCAGGCCGAGACGGTGGCGGATCTGGCTCGCGGCGCCATCGACGTCGTGATCGGCACGCACCGGCTGCTGTCGAAGGACGTCGCGTTCAAGGACCTCGGCCTCATCGTCGTCGACGAGGAGCAGCGGTTCGGCGTGGCGCACAAGGAGCGGCTGAAGACGATGCGGGCCCACGTCGACGTGCTGACGATGTCGGCGACGCCGATCCCGCGGACGCTCGAGATGGCGCTCACCGGCATCCGCGACCTGTCGACGATCGACACGCCGCCCGAGGATCGCCAGCCCGTGCTCACGTACGTCGGTCCGTACGACGACGGGCTCGCGCTCGGCGCGGTCCGGCGCGAGCTCCTGCGCGAGGGGCAGGTGTTCTGGGTCCACAACCGGGTCGCGACGATCGACCGGCGGGCGGCCTGGCTCCAGGAGCAGGTGCCGGACGCGAGGATCGTCGTCGCGCACGGGCAGTTGGACGAGGACGCGCTCGAGCGCCGGATGATGCGCTTTTGGGATCGCGATGCCGACGTCCTCGTCTCGACCTCGATCATCGAGTCCGGCCTCGACGTGCCGAACGCGAACACGCTCGTCGTCGACGCGTCCCACATGCTCGGGCTGTCGCAGCTGTATCAGCTCCGCGGTCGCGTCGGGCGCAGCCACGAGCGCGCGTTCGCGTACCTGTTCTTCCCCCCGCAGCGCGAGCTCACCGAGGAGGCGCACGAGCGCCTCACGACGATCGCGCGCAACCAGGCGCTCGGCAGCGGCTTTCAGATCGCGCTTCGCGACCTCGAGATCCGCGGCGCGGGCAACGTCCTGGGCGCGGAGCAGCACGGCCACATCGCCGCGGTGGGGTTCGACACGTACGCGCGGCTGTTGCAGGAGTCCGTCGCCGAGCTGAAGGGCGAGCCTCTTCAGCAGGAGCGGGAGGTCCGCATCGACCTGCCCGTGCGGGCGTTCGTGCCGCCCGGCTGGCTGGAGCAGGAGGCCCTGCGCCTCGACCTGTACCGGCGGATCGGCTCGGCCGGGGACCACGAGCGGCTCGAGGCCGTGCGGTCCGAGGCGGTGGACCGGTACGGACAGCTTCCCGAGGAGGTCCAGACGCTGTTCGCCGTCGGGTCGCTGCGGATCACGTGTCTGCGCCTGGGCGTCGAGGAGGTGTCGACGTATCGGCAGCAGGTGCGGATCACGCCGCTCGCGTTGCCGGAGGCGCTGATCGTGGACGTCGGGGAGCGCGTGCCGGAGGCCCGGTATTTGCCGGCCACCTCGACGCTGAACCTCGAGGTCGGCCGGACCCCGGGCACCGAGCTCCCGGGGACGGTGGAGCGGGGGCTCCTGCTCGCCGTCGGCGAGCAGGAGCGCCCCGAACCGATCGTCGCGGCACCGCCGGGGTGATCGACACCTCCGATCGAGCGAACGACGCATCTCACGAGCAGGGACGCACGACAGCCGTCTTCGCTGCGGTCGTTGCTACGATGCCCGGCGTGAGCCTTCCTCGGCCCGCCGCCCGCCGTCTCCTGTCGCTGCTCGCGATCCCATTCGTCCTGGCCGCGTGCGCGACGCCCAGCTCCGATACCGCGGCCGACGTCGGCGGCGCAACGATCTCGATGGATCAGCTCACGAACGACATCGCGCTGTTCACGTTCCTCACCGGCCTGTCCGGAGGGACCTGCGGCACGCCGGCCGCAGGCGAGTCGGCCGAGGCCGCCTGCGCGCGCTTCGCGCTGGACAACGACATCCGTGAGGAGGTCGCGCGGGCGTACGCGCAGGAGCACGACGTGCGGATCGACGAGGCCGACGTCGAGGCGGCGATGACCTCGCTCGAGGAGGGCTTCGGGGGACCCGAGGGCGTGGAGGCGCAGTTCGCGGAGGCGGGGGTCTCGCGCGCGCAGGTCGAGGAGATGGCCCGGCGGCTCCTGCTCGTGAACGCCGTGCAGACCGCCGTCGTCGCCGAGCGGTTGGACGAGGACGCGCTGCTCGAGGCCTACGAGGACCGCCTCCCGGCGCTCACGACGCTGCGCGTCTCGCACATCCTCGTTCCCGAGCGCGCGGACGCGGAACGGATCGCCGAGGAGGTGACGCCGCAGACCTTCGCCGAGATCGCGCAGCGCGAGTCGACCGACCCCGGCAGCGCGAGGCGAGGGGGACGGCTGGGCTCCTTCACCGAGTCCGACTTCCAGACCCAGTTCGACCCCGACTTCGTGGCCGCGGCGCTCGACCTCGAGGACGGCGAGATCTCCGGGGCGGTCCAGACGCAGTTCGGGTGGCACGTGATCCAGGTCCACAAGGACGTCACGCCGTTCGAGGACGTCCGCGATCAGCTCGTGGCCGAGCAGTCGGGGTCGGTGTTCGCCGCCTGGGTGCTCGAGCAGCTCGACGCGACCGACATCGAGGTGAACCCGCGGTTCGGCCGCCTCGACCCTGCGACGGGCCGAGTCGTGCCCGTCCGCAGCACGCAGGCCGAGCCCACCGGGCCGACGGCCGGCGCCCTCGCCCCGTGACGGGCGACGACGACCTGCTCGCCCACGTCCCCGACGGTCCCGTGCCCTCGTCGCAGCGCGGCGAGCGGCTGCTCGACCTCGTCCGCGTCATGGCCCGCCTCCGCGGTCCGGACGGATGTCCGTGGGACCACGAGCAGACCCACGCGTCGCTCGCCCGCCACCTCCTCGAGGAGACGCACGAGGTGCTCGACGCGATCGATGCGGACGATCGCGAGCGACTGCCCGAGG
>DATBLA010000192.1:0-4652 GCA_036555645.1 Actinomycetota bacterium | reverse complement strand
CGCACCCGGTCCCCAGGGGTCATCGCCTGCAGCACATCCGAGCCTCTCCCCCACGACCGGGACGCCAGGACGACGGTCGCGGGGTCCACCCGCATGCGCCGCTCGCCGCACCGGTACCGCTCCACCTCGAAGGTCCTGGTGATCCCGACGCCGAGCGGCGCCCAGGCCAAGCGGTCCGCCCGAACCAGCCTGACCGCGCACCCTCGCATCGGCGGGCGTCGGATCACGCCCCCGTACGGGGTGAAGCCGGCGAGGCCATGCGGCTCCGGCGGCACGGAGTTCCACCCGTGGACGGGGAACGTCGCACCGCTCTCGGGGTGCCGGCCCTCGATCTCGAGCCGTCCCGGATCGATGAAGCTCGAGGACTCGTCCTGGCTCATCGCGAAGCCGATGCCGGCCTGGATCCCACGCCCCATCGACGCGCCGTCCACCTGGAACGCATGGAGCGGCATGCCGCGGAGCAAGCCGAAGTCCCCGTTGATCGCGACGAGCGCGCCGTGCGCCCGCGCGATCACGCTCGGTCGTGCGAACGATCCCATGCGCCGGCCGGCGGCGGCGACGTCGACCGTCGAGGCCTCGCCCGGGTCGACCCGCACGATGTGCATCACCACCGGGCCTCGTTCGCGCACCCGTCGATACGTGACGCCGGGGGCGATCTCGCGGGGCCGGGCGCTCCCCGGCTCGACGTCCGGTGCACGGGCGGTCACGGTTGCCGGCCCGGCGAGCGAGACGGCCACGGCCACCCCCACCGCGACGATGCGCCCCGATGCCGACCGGGAACGGGGAACACGGGGAGGCCCTGACATCGGCCCCGAGACTAGCGTCGTTGACCGAGGTGCGGCGCCGCCCTACCGTCATCCTGCCCGCGCGGAGGCGATCGCGGGCGGGAGGATCGGTTCCGTGACCTACATCGGCCCCGGGCGGCGCTTCTTCGCCCTGCTCATCGACGTGCTGCTCACCGGCCTGGCGTGGATCCCGTTCGCCGACGCCGAATCCAGGGACGGGGTGACCTCGATCCGGTGGGAGGGCGCCGACTTCGTGATCCCCACGCTGATCACGCTGGCGTACTTCATCGTCTTGGAAGGCGCGTTCGGCGCGACGCTGGGCAAGGTCGTGCTCGGCATCAGGGTCAGGCGGCCCGACGGATCGCGCATCGGCTTCGGCGCCGCCGCGATCCGCAACCTCGCGCGCATCGTCGACGCGTTCCCGTACGTGATCCCCTACCTCGTCGGAGGCCTCGCGGCGAACAGCTCCGACACCAAGCAGCGATTCGGCGATCGGTGGGCGCAGACCGTCGTGGTCCTGGTGGGAACCGATGCGAACGGCGGGACCCCGATCGAGATGCCCGCGCCGATGCCGGATCGGTCCGGCCTGCCCTCGCCGCCACCCGGCGAGCCGCCGGCCGACCGGACGCTCCCCCCGCCGCCGCCCGCGTAGGGCCCCGCTACCAGCGGGGCTCGGTCGACCCCAGCGCCGCTCGTCCCGTGCACTCGGTGCCCACCCCGTAGAGCGGATCGTCGCGCCCCGCGACGAGCTTCAGGTAGAAGCAGGCGTTGGGGCGGGCGCTGACCGCGGCCGCCCACGTGGTCGGATCCGCGTAGACGCTGACCTCGCCGAGCGTCGAGGACGCCTCGTCGGGGCCGACCGCGCGCAGCTTCCCGTCGTCGAGTCCTGCGGCGTCGAGGGACCCCGCGTCCGAGTCCTCGAACGAACCGGTCTCGCGGAGGACCGCCAGGGCCTCGGCCTGGGCCACCCGCAGGTCGTGCTGAGCTCGTCCGATCGAGTTCGCGATCGGGCGGTTCGCGAAGATCTCGACGACGATGATCGCGCTCGCCGCGAGGATCGCGCCGAGCACGATCCAGAAGCCGCGGTTCGAACCCCGCCGATCCGGCCGCGGCCGTGGTTCGGCATGGGCGGGCTCGGGACCGAGCTCGCGATCGTACGCCTCGATGATCTCGTCGTCGTCGCGCATCGCTCCCCACAGCCTAGTCAACACCGGGCGGCCGACCCGCGACCGCCTCAGCTCCCCAAGGTGGCGGCCAGATGCTCGAGGCTCTCGAGGTTGTGCCCCGACAGGAAGACGTCGACGCTGGGAAGCGCCGCCGCCATGCCTCGGGCCAGCGGTTCGTACCTCGGCGACCCCTTCAGCGGGTTCACCCAGATCACCCGGTGCGCGAGTCGGCGAAGGCGCGCCATCTGCGCGCGCAGCAGCTCGGGGTCGCCGCGTTCGAGCCCGTCGGAGCAGAACACGACGACGGCGCCCCGCATCGCGGCTCGCTGGCTCCACGCGTCGAGCAGGCTCTTCAGCGACTCGCCGATGCGCGTGCCGCCCTCCCAGTCCTCGACCTGGCGGCCGATCTCGCGCAGCGCGCGGTCGGGGTCCTTCGTGCGGAGCGTGCGCGTCACGCGCGTGAGCCTGGTGCCGAACACGAACGTCTCGACCCGGCGGCCGGCCGCCATCGCCGCGTAGGCGAACTGCATCAGCGCTCGCGAGTACGGCGCCATCGAGCCGCTGATGTCGAGGATCAGTACGAGCGGACGCCGGCGCGCCGTGCGCGAGCGCCACGCGCGATCGAACGGCTCTCCCTGGGTCCGCAGCGATCGCCGGAGCGTGCGCCGCAGGTCGAACCGAACCCCCTTGGCGGCCGGGCGTGTGCGCCTCGTTCGCTCGACCGGCACGCGAAGCCGCAGCGCCCGGATCAACGCGGCGACGCGGGCGCGTTCCTCGTCGGTGAGCTCGCCGAACGACTTCGAGCGCAGGACCTCGGCGCCGCTGGCGACGATGCGGATCGACGATTCCTCCCCGGGCGCCACCTCCTCGTCCTCCTCGGCGCCGTGCCATTCGGCGGCGGTCTCGCCGACCTGCACGTCGAGGTTCTCGGGCTGGGGACCGAACAACGCCTCGTCCGACCCGGGATCGGCGGCCGGCAGGCTCAGCGCGACGCCCAGGTCCCCGATCGGCCGCAACGACCGGTACCAGTCGTCGAACGCCGCGTCGTAGGCCTCGATGTCGTCGCGCCTGGCGATCATCGACGCCCGCCCTGCCCAGTACAGGGACTCGCGGTCCGTGATGCCGAGCGCCGCGACCGATCGGACGAACGTGAGGATGCGCCCGGTGCCCACGGGGAGCCCTCGGGAGCGCAGGTCGCGGCCGAACGCGATCAGCGGCGCGAGCGGTCCCCGGCCGGCCGGGCCCTCGGCGGGTCGATCACGCATCCTCGCCGACGACCTCGGCGAGATGCGCCGCCACGAGCTCCTGGTCCTCGTGGTCCTTCACCACGGCGCCGAGGGTGTCGCCGGCGAGCGGCTCGGTGAGGCCGTCGGCTCCGAGGAAGGCGAGCGCGTTCGCCCAGTCGATCGTCTCGGCCACCCCGGGGAGCTTCGCGAGGTCGAGCTCCCGAAGCCGGGCGACCGCCTCGGCCACGTCTCGTGCGAGCGACTCGCTCACGTGGGGAGCGCGGGCACGAACGATCGCGACCTCGCGGTCGAGCTGCGGGTGGTCGATCCAGTGGTAGAGGCATCGGCGCTTCAACGCGTCGTGCAGCTCCCGCGTGCGGTTCGAGGTCACCACCACGGCCGGAGTGGTCTCGGCGGCCACCCGCCCGATCTCGGGCACCGTCACCGCGAACTCGCTCAGGATCTCGAGCAGGAACGCCTCGAACTCGTCGTCGGCCCGATCGAGCTCGTCGACGAGCAGCACCGCCCGGTCGCCGGCCCTGATCGCCGCGAGCAGCGGCCGTTCCACGAGGAAGTCCTTCCCGAAGAGGTCCTGCACGTGGGTCGCCGCGTCCTCCGCGTCCATCGCGCGGACGGCGATCAGCTGCCGGGAGTAGTTCCACTCGTAGAGCGCCTGCGAGGCATCGATGCCCTCGTAGCACTGCAACCGGATCAGCTCCCGGCCGAGCAGCTCGGCGAGCGTCTTCGCCACCTCGGTCTTGCCGACGCCCGCCTCGCCCTCGAGGAGCAGCGGCTTGCCCAGCGACAGCGAGAGGTAGATCGCCGTCGCGAGGCCCCGATCGGCGAGGTAGGAATGCTCGCCGAGCGCACCCTGCAGGTCGTCCACCGATCCGAACGGGAACCCGGGCATGTGCACAGCGTACCGAGCGTGGAAGCCGCAGCGCTACAGGCCGACGCCGGAGCCGCCCAGCTGGCCCACGGTCGCCGACACCGGTGGCACCTTGATGCCCTGCTCCGTCATCAGGGCCGAGATGCGCTCGCGCATGAACCGCTCGGCCTCGAGCCGGTTCCCGGGCTTGGTCTGCGCCACCACGCGCTCGACCTGTGCGACGTCGGTCAGCTGCACGACGCCCAGCACCGTCGGGGCTTCGCGCAGCCAAGAGCGCAGGGGTTCGTCGTCGGCCAGCTCGCGCAACAGCCCCTCGAGCGCCTCACGCACACGATCGGGATCCTCGGTCAGCGCCACCCGGACGTCGACGATCGCTCGTCCCCACCCGCGCGTCTTGTTGCTCGTCACCTGGATCGAGCCGTTCGGCACGATGCTCAGGGTGCCGTCGTACTGCCGGACCGAGGTGATACGAAGCGTGAGCCCCTCGATCGTGCCGCTCACCGGACCGCCCTCGGTCTGCAGATCGACCACGTCCCCGACGTCGAACTGCCCCTCGAGCGCGATGAACAGGCCGGCGAGCGTGTCC
>DATBLA010000191.1:0-11273 GCA_036555645.1 Actinomycetota bacterium | reverse complement strand
GCAGTTCGGCTGGCACGTGATCCAGGTCCACAAGGACGTCACGCCGTTCGAGGATGTCCGCGACCAGCTCGTGGCCGAGCAGTCGGGGCCGGTGTTCGCCGCCTGGGTGCTCGAGCAGCTCGACGCGACCGACATCGAGGTGAACCCGCGGTTCGGCCGCCTCGACCCCGCGACGGGCCGAGTCGTGCCCGTCCGCACCACCCAGGCCGAGCCCACCGGGCCGACGGCCGGCGCCCTCGCCCCGTGACGGGCGACGACGACCTGCTCGCTCACGTCCCCGACGGTCCCGTGCCCTCGTCGCAGCGCGGCGAGCGCCTGCTCGATCTCGTCCGCGTCATGGCGCGCCTGCGTGGTCCCGACGGATGTCCGTGGGACCACGAGCAGACCCACGCGTCGCTCGCCCGCCACCTCCTCGAGGAGACGCACGAGGTGCTCGACGCGATCGATGCGGACGATCGCGAGCGACTGCCCGAGGAGCTCGGTGACGTGCTGCTCCAGGTCGCCTTCCACGCGCAGATCGCGGCCGACGAGGGCGCCTGGGACGTCGACGACGTCGCGCAGGCGATCGTCGAGAAGCTCATCCGCCGCCACCCCCACGTGTTCGGCGACGTCGAGGTCGAGGGCGCAAACGAGGTCCTCGTGAACTGGGAGCGGATCAAGGCGGAGGAGAAGCCGGGGCCCCGGTCGGTGGAGGACGACATCCCCGACTCGCTCCCGGCGCTCGCGCGCGCCGCCAAGGTCCAGCGCCGGGCTGCCGGGTGGGGATTCGAGTGGCGCTCGGTCGAGTCGGCGATCGAGGCGTTGAAGGAGGAGGTGGGCGAGCTCGAGACGCGCACGTCCGCGGACAACGCGGAGGAGGAGATCGGCGACGTGCTCTTCGCCACGGTCTCGGTCGCGCGGCGCCTGGGCGTGGATGCCGAGAGCGCGCTCCGACGGACGATCCGGGGGTTCGCCGAGCGCTACGAGCGGTTCAGCGCCCTGGCGGCCGAGCGCGGCATCGACGTCGCCGAGGCTCCCGAGGACGAGGTGCGGGCCCTGTTCCGAGCGGCGCGCGGCACCTGAGCCTCAGCGCGCGTAGACGGCGAGCTCCCAGACGACGCGGTGTCGCTCGCGCCGCACCCGATGGAACCCGGCCGCGCGCACGCGCTCGTCGATCGCCCTCACGTCGTGGATGTACACCTGGAAGCCGCCGAACGTGCGCGAGCGCAGCCGGTACCAGACGTTCGAGATCGCAGCGCGGGTTCGCTCGAACCCGCCGACGATGCCCGTGGAGACCGGGACCGTGAACGCGTAGACCGAGCCGGCGGCCTCGAGGGATCGGTCGAGGAGGCCTCCGACGTTCGGGTAGCAGCAGAAGACGCGGTGCAGGGCGACGACGTCGGCGTTCGGCAGCTCCACCTCGGCCGCGTCCCCGACGTCGAACGAGGTCCGATCGGCCACCCCGCGTTCGGAGGCGAGCGAGCGGGCCGCCGCGATCGCCTTCGCGGACAGGTCGATGCCGGTGGCGGCGCTCGCGCCCCGGTCGACGGTCCCGATCGCCAGGTCGCCGATCCCGCAGCCGAGATCGAGGACGGTCCTGCCGTCCAGCCCGGCGTCGTCGAGCGCCTGCAGCAGCGGCCGCGTGAGCGCGCGCGCGACGCCGTTCTTTCGAGCCTGCACGACCCAGTCGTCCACCCAGTCGTCGAAGCAGCAGCGCTCGGGCTCGGGATCGGCCATCACGGCGCACCGTATCCGATGCCGAAGATCATCGGTCGCGGCGCGGGTCGGCCGTAGGATAGGTGCCCCCCTATGTCCCTCATCGAATCCGTCGCCGCGCGCGAGGTCCTCGACTCGCGCGGGAACCCGACCGTCGAGGTGGACGTGTACCTCGTCGATGGAGGGTTCGGGCGCGCGATCGTGCCGAGCGGCGCCTCGACGGGCGAGCACGAGGCCCTCGAGCTGCGAGACGGCGACCCGAAGCGCTTCGGCGGCCGCGGGGTCCTCCAGGCCGTGTCGAACGTGACCGACGTCATCGGGCCCGCGCTCGTCGGCGCCGACGCTCGCGATCAGCGCGAGGTCGACCGTCTGCTGCTCGAGCTCGACGGATCGCCGGATAAGTCCGCGCTCGGGGCGAACGCGGTGCTCGGTGTCTCGCTCGCCGCCGCCCACGCCGGCGCCGACTCGGTCGGGCTGCCGCTGTACCGGGCGCTCGGCGGACCGAACGCCCACGTCCTGCCGATGCCGCTCCTGAACGTGATCAACGGCGGCGCCCACGCCGACAACCCTCTCGAGCTCCAGGAGTTCATGCTCGCCCCGGTCGGCGCGGTGTCGCTGTCCGAGGCGCTCCGCTGGGGCGTCGAGACGTACCGGGCGCTCCACGACGCGCTCCGAGATCGCGGGCTCTCGACCGGTGTCGGCGACGAGGGAGGGTTCGCCCCGGAGATCGACACCGGCGCCGAGGCGTGCGAGCTGCTCGTCGACGCGATCGCGGCGGCCGGTCTCGAGCCCGGGGACGAGATGGCGCTCGCGCTCGACCCCGCCTGCACCGAGCTCTACGACGACGGCGCGTACCGGCTCGAGGGGGCGACGAGAACGGCGAGCGACATGGTCGCGTTCTGGCGCGAGCTCCTCGACGCCTTCCCGATCGTCTCGATCGAGGATCCGCTGGCCGAGGACGACTGGGAGGGTTGGCGTGAGCTGACATCGGAGCTCGGCGACCGCTGCCAGCTCGTCGGCGACGACCTGTTCGTGACGAGCCCGGATCGCCTCGCGCGCGGGATCCGGGAGGGGGTCGCGACCGCGATCCTCGTCAAGCCCAACCAGATCGGCACGCTCACCGAGACGCTCGACACGATCGAGCTCGCGGCGCGGAACGGGTTCGGCCAGGTGATGAGCCATCGCTCGGGCGAGACCGAGGACACGACCGTCGCCGACATCGCCGTGGCCACGAACACCGGGCAGATCAAGGCGGGAGCGCCGGCTCGTGGAGAGCGGACCGCGAAGTACAACCGGCTCCTGCGGATCGAGGAGGAGCTCGGCGAGCACGCGCGGTACCTGGGCGGTGCCGCGCTGCGTCGGAGCCGCCCGTGAGCGGGCCCGAACCGAGGGGCGGGCCGGGGCCACGCCCCCGGATCGAGCGCGACCGTCCGCGACTGACCGGCCGCGCGGCCGGGCTCCTCGTCGCCGTGGCGCTCCTGCTGCTGATGGCCCTCGTGCCCACCCGACAGCTGCTCGCGCAGCGGGGGGCGATCGCCGACCTGGAGCGCCGAGCCGCCGAGCTCGAGGAGCGGAACGGCGACCTTCGGGCGCGGGTGTCGCGGCTCCACGACCCCGCCGAGCTCGAACGCCTCGCGCGCGCGTGCCTCGGCATGGTGGGCCCGGGGGAGCTCGTGTTCGTCCGGGCCGGACGGGTCGCGGACCCCTCCGAATGCTGATCCGGCATCGTCCCGGGGATCCCGCCTCGGATTGACGGTCGAAACAGGCCGATGGGACACTGGCCGCCCCCGGCAGGTGCCGGTGAGGCGGAGGTGGAGATCCTGGCAGAGCTCGAGGTCGGCGCGGTCATCGATGGGACCGTGAGCCGCATCACCCCCTACGGGGCGTTCCTGACGCTCGAGGGCGGCAAGGTCGGGCTCGTCCACATCTCCGAGATCGATCGGAACTACGTCAAGGACGTCCACGAGCACCTGCGGGAGAACGACGTCGTCCAGGCGAAGGTCATCGCCATCAAGGAGGACGGCAAGATCGACCTGTCGATCAAGGCGCTCCAGGACCCGGCGCCCCCCCGCGTTCGCCGCGGCGCCGACCCCGACTTCGAGGCCCGCCTGAAGCGCTTCATGCGCCAGAGCGAGGAGCGCCAGGTCGACTACAAGCGCTCGGTCGAGCACAAGCGCAAGTAGCGCCCCTCGTGGGCGAGCTTCGCGGCAGCGACATCGCGACCGTCCATGATCAGCTCGGCCGGCCGCCCACGACCTCGTTCACCGTCGCGGCACGCTGCTCCGGCGGGCATCCGCTCGTCATCCGAAACGCGCCGTTCGACGCGGATGGCCGCCCGTTCCCGACGCTGTTCTGGTTGACGTGCCCCGACGCCGTCCGCGCCGTGTCCCGCGTGGAGGCTGGCGGCGAGATCGCCCGCCTGAACGAGCGGATCGAGGCCGAGCCCGCGTTCGCCGAGGCGGTGGAGCGGGCCCACCGCGAGTACGCGCTCGAGCGCGCTCGCGCCGACCCTCAGGCCGAGTCGCACGGCGGCGTCGGGGGGACGCGCGCCGGCATCAAGTGTCTGCACGCGCACTACGCGAACCACCTCGCGGGCGGCGCCGATCCGGTCGGCGCCGAGGTCGCCGAGGTCGTCGAGCCGATCCACGCCCCCCCGGCCGGCCGGGTGGCCGCGGTGGACCAGGGCACGAACTCGATCCGCCTGCTCGTGGCCGAGCCGGTGCCGAGCGGTGGGTTCGACGAGCTCGCCAGGGACATGGTCATCACGCGCCTGGGGCAGGGGATCGACGCGAGCGGGCAGATCGCTCCCGAGGCGCTCGAGCGGACGACCGCGGTCCTTCACCGCTTCGTCCGGCGCGCGCGGGCGCTGCACGCCGGGCGGATCCGGGTCGGAGCGACCGCGGCCGTCCGGGAGGCCACGAATCGCGAGGTCTTCGCGCGCCGTGTTCGCGAGCTCGCCGGATCGGACCTCGAGGTCCTGAGCGGTGACCGGGAGGCGGAGCTCTCGTTCCTCGGGGCCACCCGGGACCTCGATGAACCGGGACCGTTCCTCGTCCTGGACATCGGGGGCGGCTCGACAGAGCTCGTCCTCGGATCGGACCGTCCGGACGCCGCCGTCTCCACGCGCATGGGGAGCGTTCGGCTCACCGAGCGGTGCGTCCGCCACGACCCGCCGACCGAGGACGACCTCGAGGCCATCCGGCGCGAGGTCGACGCGATCCTCCAGGAGGCCGAGCGCGCCGTCCCTGTCGAGCGGGCGCGAACGCTCGTCGCCGTGGCCGGCACGTCGACGACCGTGCAGGCGATCGCCCTCGGCCTGGAGGCCTACGACCCCGAGCGGATCCACCGGACGCGGTTGGGCCTGCCCGAGGCGGAGCGCGTCCTGCGCGGCCTGGCCGAATCGACGAGCGAGGAGCGATCGGCGATGCCCGTGATGGCGCCGGGGCGCGGCGACGTCATCGTGGCCGGCGCCGTCATCCTCGTCGAGGTCATGCGCCGGTTCGGGTTCGAGACGGCGGTCGTGTCCGAGAGCGACATCCTCGACGGCCTCGTCCTCGAGATGCTCGCATCGCCATAACCCGCGTCCCTTCCGGATCGCGAGTCGTCCGGTAACCTGGGCGGCCGTGTCGAAACGGACCCGCAACCGTCAGCTCGCCAAGCAGCACGCCCGGCGTCAGGCCGAGCGGCAGCAGCACGACCGCAAGCGGCAACGGATCGGGGTCATCGTGGCGGTGCTCATCATCGCGGCGGCGGGCATCGGCGCCGCGTACTTCGCGTTCGCCGGCGGCGAGGAGCCGGCGCCGCAGGCCACCGGGCCGACCCGGACCGAGGAGACCGGTCCGACGGGCGCCACGGGGCAGACGACCACCGTTCAGCCCGAACCCGGTCCCGCGGAGGTCGCCTGCGGCGGCGAGCAGCCGCGCGGCGCCCTGCGCCCCAAGCCGCAGTTCACCGCCCCCGAGCAGGTGCTCGAGGACGGCGTGACCTACACGGCGACGCTCCAGACATCGTGCGGCGACATCGTCATCGAGCTCCTCGCCGAGGATGCGCCCGAGACGGTGAACTCGTTCGTGTTCCTCGCGCAGCAGGGCTTCTTCGACGGCCAGCGGTTCCACCGGCTCGACACCTCGATCGACGTGATCCAGGGCGGTGATCCGACGGGGACCGGGACCGGCGGGCCGGGGTACTCGATCCCCGACGAGCTTACCGGCGACGAGTCCTACGCCCCCGGCGTGTTCGCGATGGCGAACGCCGGACCGGACACGGGGGGAAGCCAGTTCTTCATCGTGACGGGCCCCCAGGCCCAGGCCCTCGACGACCAGGCCGCGTGGACGATCTTCGGCGAGATCGTCGAGGGCCAGGACGTCGCGGAGACGATCCAGGACCTTCCGATCCAGGACCCGAGCGCGGGACTCCAGGGGCAGCAGCCGGCGCAGTCGGTCTACATCGAGAAGGTCACGATCGACGAGTCCCGCTAGGACGCTCCCGCGCTAGGCTGCCGATCGCCCGGGTGGCGGAATGCAGACGCATCGCTCTTAAAAAGCGAGGGCCTCACGGCCATGTGGGTTCGAGTCCCACCCCGGGCACGCACAGGATTTCACACGCCTCCGGCCAGCTCATCCTCGGACTCCGGCAGCGAGCCGAAGCTCCAGGCCCTCGTCAGGCGGCTTCAATCCGGGCTAGCTCACCCCTAGCCGGTGGATCCGAAACTGAGTGCCGCCCACCCAGTTTGAAGACGGTATCGCCGGGCTCAAGAGACATCGCCGGAGTCGGTAAGGGGCTCAACACCCCTGACGACTGGCCCCTCCAAGCCGCGGGATGATCTCCTGGGTCCCATCCTGGCGTCGGTGTGATCGCTGGAGCGAAGGCCTCCTCGTGACACCTCGATTGATGTGTGTCGGCCTACCCCGGCGACAAGTGCGCCGGATCACTCAAGTCGGCATCTTGTTCCAAGCTCCAGAACGCCTGGCCTCCCCAGACGGCGTCAAGTACGGCGAACGTCTCATAGGTATGAGTTCCGCTCGCGAGAGGCGAAGAGATGGCGAAGTTGCCGGTAGCGGGACAACGCATGATGGTGGGTTGATGGGTGGGTCCTCCGCATGTGTTGTCGTTGATGTATGGATCGTTGTTGTTGATCTCGACGCCGTCTCGTGAGCCCTCGATGTGTACGCGCAGGCCTTTGACGGCATTCGGAATGCACTCCGCGTAAGCGCGAAACCGAACTCTCGTTCCATTGCTGACCTTCACCGGTTTCAGCGCAAAGATTGCACACGTCGCCGCTTTTGCGGGTGGCACGGAGACCACAAGGCAGCCAGAAGCCAGAAGAAGGATGGCGACCGCTGCCGCAACCATGCGACGTGAAGTTCCTGCTCGCTGCATGAGTTGTCTCCTTTCAGTGGGACGGAGACTGTTGGGATGCAGGACGTGACGGAATCGTTCATGCGCAAGCGAGCCTCGGGGGAGATCTGTTACGTGGATCCTGGACGGGTGTCGGATCGCAGGACAGCGTGACACAACGTGGCACCATGAATGCCGCCTGTCGCTCGTCCGGATACTGCGTCGAGGCGAACCGGGTGTCGCGATCGTGGCCGCGCTCCGCCTCGGCGTTCAGTCGCGCGACGGTCCTACGAGAAGCAGGCCGAACGAGCTACTGACGCAATGGCTTTCAACCCGCTTGAGAAACACGACTGGGAGGACGGCAGTCGGCTTCTGCGAGGGCTACAATCTGGTCCTTGATGCCGGAGATACGTCCCACGATCATGTAGCTCATGCGCGCATCGGCGGTTTGCGGATTCTGCTCGAGTATCCCGGTCGTGGCGTGGTTCGAGGGACCCGACTTCGTCGTATCGGTGGATTCACCAGGGCAGATTGCGTCCGATGAAGCCTGGCCCGCATGCGCAACTTGTATCGCCATGATCCGCGACGGCGACGTGGAAGGGCTTGTTAAGCGTGGAGTCAATCGAGTGGCGAATGGGCATTCCGTCAGCACTCATGAGCTCATCCGAAAGAGGCAACATCGCTTCTGGGTTGCGCGGAAGAGTCCAGGAGTGCCCAAGAGTGATTGACTCGCTGTCGCCCGCATCCAAAGGTCATCCGATCCGGCGGTCGGAGCGCAATGCCTGTGCGTGAGCGTATGGCGATGGTAACGATGTCAAGCCCCAGCAGCCATTTCGCCCAAACGGCTCGAGCGTGTGGTCTGCACTCCGATCGAATCGATCCCAGAAGGAGTCCTGACGGTGATCGGCGAGCGAGAGTTGGTCAGATGAAGCGTCTCCTGAGCGGCAAGTCTCTACTGCAAGATGAAGCCGCTTCGGTGACTGTCGAGGGTGGCGTGAAGAAGCGAGGGACGCGGAGCCTCGAATAGGGCAGCAGCCGTCCAGCGGAATCGTGGCTGGCGGCTCCGCGCGCCTGAACGCACCAGGTCGTGGGGCGTTCCCGGGGATGAGACTCAGCCAGCGTTCGGCCGCGGGCACAAGGAATCCTCCGCACGTGCCGATACCCACTCCGGCATGGCTCTCCGCACCGGATCGGCACCGTCGCGCTCGACCCAGCGCGCGCTCGGCGTGGCGCTGCGGGTCGTCGTCGGGGTCGTCGTCGTCGGCCTGCTGTTTGTTCGCGCCGACCTGCGCGACCTGGCCGACCTGCTCGCCGACGTCCGCACGGGCTACGTCGCGGCGGCGTTCGGGGTCGTGCTCGTCGGGTTGGTCGTGAACGCGCTCCGATGGCAGGCCTTCCTGCGCCCGATCGGGGTGGACCTGCCGCTGTCGAGCCTCGTCCGGCTCACGTTCATCGGGACGTTCTTCAACGCGTTCCTGCCGACCGGGTTCGGCGGTGACGCGTACAAGTCGTTTCGTCTGCGCGGCGAGGCCGGGTCGATGGCGCCGCCGCTCGCCACGGTCTTCCTGGACCGGCTCGTGGGGCTCGTCGGCCTGGCGCTGCTGGCGCTGGGAGGGAGCGCGATCCGCCTGGCGGCCGGCGATCACACCGGGCCGACGGTCGCCGCGGCGCTCGTCTCGATCGGCGTCCTGGCGGTGTGGGTCCTGTCGCTGTGGATCGCGCCGCGCTGGGCACCGGACGAGGCGTCGCCCGCCGGATCCTCAGGCGCGAGTTCGCGACTCCGCGTCTTCGCGGGGGCGTTCGCGAAAGCTGGTCGCGAACCGGCCGCCGCGCGCCGGGGCACGGTGATCGGGGTCGCGTCGGCGGCGCTCCTCGTCGTGGTCTTCGCGCTCCTGGTCGCCTCGCTCCACCTCGCCGTTCCCGCCGCCGCCCTGCCCGGGATCGTCCTGCTCGCCTCCGTGGTGGCGGCCGTTCCCCTGACCGTGAACGGGCTGGGGTTCCGCGAGGCCGCCCTCGTGTGGTGCCTGGGCGCCTACGGGATCGGACACGAGCAGGCGCTCGCGTTCGGGCTCCTGCTCCTGGGCGTGACCCTCGCCTCGAGCGCGACCGGCGGGATCGTGTACGCGGTGTCCGGCGGTGCGATCGCCGGGCGACGCGAGCCGGCTGCCCGGACTCGCTAGCACGTCGAGGACCCACGCCACGATCAGCAGGTTCACGCCGACGAGCAGCGGTCCGACGGCGATGAGGACCGTCGCGGCCGAGGCCGAGGGCGCGCCGAGCGTCGCGGCGGTGATCCCGATCCCGAACCCGATGCCCCACAGCACGAGCGCGAGCCCGGCGAACAGGAAGATCGCGACCGGCGAGAACGACCACAGCAGGTACTTCCACACCATCCGGCGCCAGAAGCCGCGCCACATCGACCAGAGCAGCCGCCGGCTCGCCCGGAACATCCGGATGCCCGAGCGCTCGTCCCCGTACCTCGCGGGGACGGGGACGTCCTTGCCCGGGGCCTCGATGATGTTCAGGTACGTGAGCAGGTCGCACTCGAACGAGTAGTCGCGCCGGACCCGGTCGAGCGGAAGCCGCCGCAGCGCGTCCGTGCGCACCGCCGTGTACCCGTTCAGCGGGTCGAACAGATGCCAGTAGCCCGTCGCCGCCTTGGCCATGAACCCCACGAGGACGTTGCCGACGACCCGCGACCGCGGCATCCCGTCGTAGGAGCCGAAGTCGAAGAAGCGGTTCGCCTTCGAGAGCTGGTAGCCGCCCTCGGCGATCGGCTCCAGGAGCGCGGGCAGGTACGCGGGATCCATCTGCGCGTCGCCCGCCATGACGACCGCGACGTCGGCGCCGATCTCGATCGCCCGGCGGTGGCCGGCCAGGATCGCGGCGCCCACGCCGCCGTTGCGCTCGAGCGTGAGAACCTCGACCCGCGGGTCCCCGACGGCCCGCGCCGTCGCCGCCGTGGCGTCGGTGCTCGCGTCGTCGACGACGATGACGTGATCGACGAGGGCCGGCATCGTCGACAGCGTCGTGCCGATGAGCGCCTCCTCGTTGTGGGCGGGAACGACGACCGCGACCCGAAGGTCCTCGAACATCAGTCCCGCTCCGCCGCGTCCAGGATCCGCTCGCACAGCGCGAGGGCCGACAGGCCGGCGCGTCCGTCGACGAGCGGCCGGCCGCCGGTCTCGATCGCGCCGACGAAGTCCTGGAGCTCGAGCCACAGCGGCTCGCCTCGGTGCTCGAGGTACGGGATCTCCATGACGGAGGCCTCGCGGAGGCGGCGGGCTCCCGACTCCGGGTACTCGGCCGTCGCCTGACGCCGGATCGTGATGTCCTGCCGAAGCAGGTCGACGTTCACGAGCGAGTCCCGTTGGAGGATGTCGACCTGCCGGACCTTGTCCTGCCCGATCCGCGTGGCGGTCAGGTGCGCGACGAGGCCGGTCTCGAACACGACGGTCGCCGTCGCGAGGTCCTCGGACTCGGCGCGCCACGTCGACGTGTCGGCGACGACGCGGATCGGTTCGGCGCCGGCGAGCCAGAGCACGAGGTCGACGTCGTGGATCATCATGTCGCGCACGACGCCCTCGCGGACCCGCTCGGCGAACGGCGAGAGCCGGCGGGTCTGGATGAACAGCGGGGCCGAGACGAACCTCGGCAGGTCCAGGCACGCCGGGTTGAAGCGCTCGATGTGGCCGACGGCCAGGATCCGGTCCGAATCGTCCGCGGCGGCCACGAGCTCCTCGGCGTCGGGGACGTTCGGCGCGAACGGCTTCTCGACGAGCACGTGCCAGCCGCGGGCGAGCGCCGTCAGCGCGACGTCGCGGTGCGTCTCGGTCGGCGTCGCGACGACGGCCGCCTCGACGTCGCCGTCCAGCTCCTCCGGCGAGGCCGCGAAGGCGCACCCGAACTCGTCCGCGAGCGCGCGCGCCCGATCGGCGTCCCGGTCGACGAGCGCGGCCAGCCGGGCGCCCGGCAGCGCCGAGAGCACGCGGGCATGGTTCGCGCCCATGAAGCCCGCGCCGATCACCGCGACCGAGACCGTCACGAGGGTTCCCCCCGGGCGGCGGCGACGGCCGAGCGGACGGCGAACGCCATCCGCTCCACGTCCGCGTCCGTCACGTTCGGATGGACCGGGACGGACAGCACCGAGCGCGCGGCCGCCCGAGCGACCTCGAGCACCGGGACGTGACCGATCCGCGGATGCCCGACGTAGGGGTCCATGTCCGGGACGATCTGGCGGT
>DATBLA010000190.1:0-16476 GCA_036555645.1 Actinomycetota bacterium | reverse complement strand
CATGCGCCCGTCCCGGGCCGAGTACGTCTGGTAGCCCTCGGCCTCCAGGCTGAACTGGAGCATCCACACCACCTGTGGCTCGTCGTCGACGACGAGCACCCGAGTCGCGGTGTCCACGGTCATCGTCACCGAAGGTATCGGCCGCCGTTCGCCCGTCGGGCATCCGTCCAACGGACCCTTTGTCGGGAACCGACGGCCTCCCCCGGACGTCTGGACCCGCGGCAGGCGGCCGATGCCGGTCTAGTCAGTCCGCGGGGGTGCTCCCCCGCGGCCGCGAGCCCGCGCCGTCGATCCGCCCGATGGCGAAGCCCTGCACCCCCGCCCTGCCCGCCCGATCGACGACCTCGCCGACCAGGCGTTCGGGGACCAGGAGGGCCATCCCGACTCCCAGGTTGAAGGTGGCGCGGAGACCGTCCTCGGACCCGCCGGTGGCCGCGCGGATCACCTCGAAGATCGGCGGTTCGGGCCAGGACCCCCACTCCACCACGACGTCGAGGTCGCCCGGGACGACACGACGGACGTTCTCGAGGAGTCCGCCGCCCGTGACGTGCGCGGCGGCGTGAACGAGGCCGGCCCTGGCGAGCTCGAGCACGACCGGCGCGTAGATCGCGGTCGGCTCGAGGAGCTCGTCGACGAGCGGTCGTCGCAGGGGCGGGACGACCGCCTCGAGCGCGAACCCGGCCTCGTCCAGGAGCGCGCGCCGCACGAGCGCGAACCCGTTCGCGTGCAGCCCGCTGGAAGCGAGACCGACGAGGACGTCGCCCGGCTCGACCCGGTCGGCTCCCAGCACGTCGTCGCGACCGGCCACCCCGACGCAGAACCCGGCCAGATCGAACGCGTCCTCGTCCATCACGCCGGGGTGCTCGGCCGTCTCGCCGCCGAGCAGCGCGCACCCGGCTCGCCGGCAGCCCTCCGCGACCCCGGCGACGATCGCCGCGACCCGTTCGGGCACGACGCGTCCGACGGCGAGGTAGTCGAGGAAGAACACCGGCTCGGCTCCCGCGCACACGACGTCGTCCGCGCACATCGCGACGAGATCGATCCCGATCGTGTCGAGCCGTCCGGCCAGGCGGGCCACCTCGACCTTCGTCCCGACCCCGTCGGTCGCCGCCGCGAGGAGCCGGCCGTCGCCGAGATCGAACAGCCCCGCGAACCCGCCGACCCCCTCGGCGAGCTCGGGACGTCCGGCTCCGGAGGCGATCTCGCGGATGAGCTCGACGGCCCTCGCGCCGGCCCCGAGGTCGACCCCGGCGCGGCGGTAGGCCTCGCTCACGACTTCGCGGGATGCTCGAGCAGGAACTTGCCGGCGCGCTCGGGGATCGGGATCGGGTACTCGCCGTCGAAGCAGGCCCGGCAGAACGCGTCCTGCTCCTGGCCGGTGGCGGCGACCATCCCGTCGAGCGACAGGTACCCGAGCGAGTCGGCCCCGACGAACTGGCGGATCTCCTCGACCGACAGATCCGAGGCCACGAGCTCCGCGCGCGTCGACATGTCGATCCCGTAGAAGCACGGCCACACGATCGGCGGGCAGGTGATCCTCGCGTGCACCTCGTCGGCGCCGGCCTCGCGGAGCGCCTGGACGATCTGCCGCGTCGTCGTCCCGCGGACGATCGAGTCGTCGATCACGACGAGGCGCCGGCCGCGGACCGCCTCGGGCATCGGATTCAGCTTCAGCTTCACGCCGCGCTCCCGAAGCGACTGCGAGGGCTGGATGAAGGTGCGGCCGACATACCGGTTCTTCATGAGCCCCTCGCCGTACGGCAGCCCCGAGACCTCCGAGTACCCCTGCGCCGCCGAGTGCGCGGTGTCCGGGACGGGGATCACGAGATCGCCCTCGGCGGGCGCCTCGGCGGCGAGTCGCCGTCCCAGCTCGCGGCGAACCTCGTGGACGGTGCGCCCGCGGATCCGCGAGTCCGGCCGGGCGAGGTAGACGTACTCGAAGATGCACAGCGCCTGGCGGCCGCGTTCGGCGAATCGGCTCGAACGCAGGCCCCGGTCGTCGATCCGAAGCAGCTCGCCGGGCTCGACGTCCCGGAGGAAGGTCGCCCCGACGATGTCGAGCGCGCACGTCTCGGAGGCGACGCAGAACCCGTTCGGCAGCCGGCCGATCGAGAGCGGTCGCAGACCGAGCGGATCCCGCGCCGCGAACAGCGTCCGCTCGTCCATGAGCACGAACGAGAAGGCGCCCTCGAGCGAGGGGAGCACCTGGAGCAGGGCCGCCTCGAGGTCCTCCGCCGGATGTCTGGCCAGGATCGTCGCGACGAGGTCGGAGTCGGTGGTCGCCATCCCCGGGCGGCCGGCTCGCTCGGCGAGCTCGAGCGTGTTCACGAGGTTGCCGTTGTGCCCGAGCGCGAGCGAACGCTGCCCGTCGGTCTTGAACGCCGGCTGCGCGTTGTCCCAGGTCGTCGAGCCGGTCGTGGAGTAGCGGTTGTGGCCGATCCCGAGGTCGCCGCGGAGCGTGGAGAGCGTGGCCTCGTTGAAGACCTGCGAGACGAGACCGAGCTCCTTGAACACCAGCAGGTGCTCGCCGTCGGAGACCGCGATCCCGGCGGATTCCTGGCCGCGGTGTTGCTGCGCGAACAGGCCGAAGTAGATGAGCCGCGCGACGTCCTCGCCGGGCGCCCACACGCCGAAGACCCCGCACTCCTCCTTCGGATCGTCGGCACCCACGAGCGGGCCGATGCTAGCACCGCCCCGGAGCGTTCCCCGGGCGGTCCTCCTCGACCGGCCCGATCGCGTCTGGCCCGATCTCGTCTGGCCCGATCGCGTCTGGCCCGACCGCGTCGGGGGCGACGGCACCCGCGGCGACCGGGTAGGCCCGCCGGAACATCGGCCAGGCGACGCCACCGGCCGCCAGCGGGAGCCAGTACGACACGAGCCGGTACGCGAGCGTCGCGACCGTCGCCTGCGCGGCCGGGATCCCGGCGAGCGTGAGCATGGCCGTCAGTCCCGCCTCGACGAACCCCAGACCCCCCGGCGTGATCGGGATCATCCCGAGAACGACCGAGCCGGCGTAGGCGAGCAGGACCAGGGACGGGCGCGGATGCGCGCCGGTGCCGAGCAACGCGGCCAGCAGCGCGAGGTAGTCGAGCAGGCGGTTGCCGAGGGTGGTGCTCAGGGCGAGCGCCCATCGATGCCCGAACACCGACCGGATCTCGTCTCGCTCGGCCAGCAGCCGGTCCCCGAGCCCCGTGATCGGTGGTCGCCGCCGACGCACGAGGTTCACGGCGGACTGGACGGCGCGGCCGATCCAGGCGAGCGGGCGGTTCGTCATCAGGAGCACCGCGCCGAGCACGGCCAGGAGCACGAACGCGGCCAGGCCGAGCCACGCCGCGCGCTCGAGCCCTGCATCGATGGGCGCCCGGCCCAGCAGCGCCGGCAGCGCGAGGAGGGGCAGGGCGAGCACCGTCGCCGTCGACGCGAGGGACACCGCCGTCAGCGCCGAGGCGACCACGGTCCCGTCCAGGCCCGAGCGTACGAGCCACGCGTACTGGAGCGCGCCGCCGGTGGCCGCTCCCCCCGGCAGGATCCGGCTCACGGCGTTCGAGGCGAGCTGCGTCGTCGCGATTCGGAACCATCCTCGTCGACGGAGCGCGAGCCGAAGCAGCGCCCACATGCATGCGAACGCCCCGATCTCGAGGACGACCATGACGACGAACCAGGCGGGGTGGACCCGCGTCAGCTCCGGGAACGACGAGAACGTCTGGACGAGGCTCGGAAACACGACGTACAGG
This sequence comes from Actinomycetota bacterium, assembly GCA_036555645.1. Taxonomy (GTDB): domain Bacteria; phylum Actinomycetota; class UBA4738; order UBA4738; family HRBIN12; genus DASSJM01. The sequence continues at coordinate 12,742 of DATBLA010000190.1, read as the reverse complement.
CCGATGCCGGCGATCGCGAGCGGGATCGCTCGCTTCGCGATGGCCCGCGCGATCTCGGACCCGCTCGGCGAGCGTGGGTCCGACGCCACGGCTACCCGACGAGCAGCGCCGGGATCGCGCCCTCGTACAGCGCCGCGGCCTCGTCCACCGTCAGCTCGAGCAGCCCGTCCACGACGATCCTCGGCCCTCCCGTCTCGCCGAGGCGGGCGATCGGCACGCCGGCGGCCGCGGCGGCGTCCTCGAGCTCGCTCGCGCGGTCCGGCGCGACCGTGACGATCGCCCGGGACGCGGACTCGGCGAAGAGCGCGACGTGGGGAGGCAGGTCCCCCGGAAGCGATACGGCGAACCCGACGCCGGAGGCGATCGCGGACTCGGCGAGCGCGATCGCGAGACCGCCCTCGGAACAGTCGTGCGCGTGCCGGAACAGGTCCGACCGGGCGCCCTCGACGAGCATCTCCTGCAGCCGTGCCTCGCGGTCGAGGTCGAGCGCCGGCGGGCGCCCGGCCACCTCGTGCAGGACGGCCTCGGCGAACTCGCTCCCACCCAGCTCGGCGAACGTCTCGCCCAGCAGGTAGATCCACGCGCCACCGTCCTCGAACGAGGAGGGCACGGCGAGCCGGTAGTCCTCGATCACGCCGAGCGTCCCGATGACCGGCGTCGGCCAGATCGCGGAGTCCCCGGACTCGTTGTAGAAGCTCACGTTCCCGCCGGTGACCGGCGTGGACAGGGCCCGGCACGCGTCGGCGATGCCGCGGATCGACTCGGCGAACTGCCACATGACCTCCGGGCGTTCGGGGTTGCCGAAGTTCAGGCAGTTCGTGATCGCGAGCGGACGAGCACCCGTGCACGCGACGTTGCGGGCGGCCTCGGCCACGGCGTGCGCGGCGCCGAGGTAGGGATCGAGGAGTCCCCACCGCCCCTTGCCGTCGACGGCGACGACGACGGCCCGCAGGGTCCCGTCGATCCGCACGATCGCCGCGTCGCCGCCAGGGCCGCGCACGGTGCCACCCTGGACGAGCGAGTCGTACTGCTCCCAGGCGACCCGCTTGCTCGCGACGTTCGGCGCGGCCAGGACGGCTCGGAGGGCGTCCACGGGAGCGACCGTCACCGCCGCGAAGGTCGGATCGTCCTCGAGCAGGTCCTCTCGTTCGGCCGGAGGGCTCGCCGGCCGAGCGAGGATCGGCGCGTCCTCGGTGAGCGATCGGGCGGAGACCTCGGCAACCGTCGCACCGCCGTGGCGGACGCGCAGCGTCCCTCCGTCCTCGAGGTGGCCGACGACGGCCGCCTCGAGACCCCAGCGCTCGATGACCGCGCGGACCGGTTCGAACCGATCGGGGTCGACGATCGCGAGCATCCGCTCCTGGGACTCGCTCGTGAGGATCTCGAAGGGCTCGAGGCCCTCCTCGCGCAGGGGGATCGCGGCCAGGTCGAGGACGGCCCCCAGACCCGCGCGCGAGGCCGACTCGCTGACCGCGCACGTGAGCCCGGCGCCCCCGAGGTCCTGCAACCCGGCGAGCAGGTCTCGCTCCACGAGCTCGAGGCTCGCCTCGATGAGGAGCTTGCCGGCGAAGGGGTCGCCGATCTGCACGCTCGGCCTCGTCTCGTCCGCATCCTCCTCGAGCGTGCGCGAGGCGAGCACCGAGACGCCGCCGATGCCGTCCCGGCCGGTCGAGGCCCCGAACAGCACGAGCAGGAATCCCGGCGGGACCGGGCGTTCGGCCGTCATGAGCCGGTCGACGTGCGTGAGCCCGACGCAGAGCACGTTCACCGTGGGGTTCGCCGAATGCGGGGGACCGAACTGGATCTCGCCGCCGACCGTCGGCACGCCGATGCAGTTTCCGTACCCGCCGATCCCGGCGACGACGCCGTCGAACAGCCAGCGGTTGCGCTCCTCGGACAGCGGCCCGAACCGGAGCGGGTCGAACAGGGCGACCGGCCGCGCCCCCATCGAGATCACGTCGCGGACGATCCCGCCGACGCCGGTCGCCGCCCCCTGATACGGCTCGATCGCCGACGGGTGCGAGTGCGACTCCATCTTGAACACCGCCGCCCATCCGTCGCCGACATCGACCGCGCCCGCGTCCTGCCCGGGCCCGACGAGGACGGCCGGCCCCTCCGTAGGCAGCGTGCGAAGGAGCGCCTTCGAGGACTTGTACGAGCAGTGCTCGGACCACATGACGGCGTACATCGCGAGCTCGGTGGGGTTGGGCTCGCGCCCGAGGTCCGCGCGGATCGCCTCGAGCTCGTCGTCGGTGAGGCCCATCGCGCGGTGGAGCGGCTCGGACACGCCTAGACCCGCGCGAGCGCCGAGGCCAGGAGCGAGGCGATCATCGGCTGCCCTCCGGTCGCCCCGACGTCCGGATCGACGGCGTGCTCGGGATGGGGCATGAGCCCCGCCACGTTGCCGGCCTCGTTGCGCAGGCCCGCGATCGCGTTCGAGGAGCCGTTCGGGTTGTGCCCGTCGTCCACGTCGCCCGCGCCCGAGCAGTACCGGAACAGCGCGAGCCCCTCGCCCTCGATCCTGGCCAGGTCCTCCGGCGCGGCGACGAACTGCCCCTCGCCGTGCTTGATCGGAACCCGCAGCACGTCGCCGGCCACCAGACCGGCGGTGAGCGGTGAGAGCGAGGTCTCGACGCGCAGGTCCACCCACCGGCAGACGAACCGCAGGTCACGGTTCCTGATGAGCGCGCCCGGAAGCAGTCCCGCCTCGCACAGGATCTGGAACCCGTTGCAGATCCCCACGACCGGACCGCCGATCCCGGCGAACCGGCGAACCTCGTCCATGACGGGGGCGAATCGCGCGATCGCGCCGCATCGCAGGTAGTCGCCGTAGGAGAACCCTCCCGGCAGGATCACCGCGTCGACGTCGTGGAGATCTCGATCGGCGTGCCACAGTGCTACGCCGGTCCCACCCATGAACCCCACCGCCCGGAGCGCGTCGCGATCGTCGAGCGATCCGGGGAAGGTCACGACGCCGATCCGCGGGGTCCGGCCGTTCAGGACCGTCTCCCGTCGGGCTCGCCGTCGGGCGTGATCTCGAGGATCCGGTACGTCTCGATGACCGGGTTCGACAGGAGTCGCTCGGACAGCGCGTCCACGAGGTCCCTCGCGGCCGGCTCGTCGGCGGCGTCGACGTCCAGGCGCACGTACCGGCCCACCCGCACGTCCGACACGTTCGTCCAGCCCATGGCGGGCAGCGCTCCCTCGACGGCCTTGCCCTGCGGATCGAGGAGGCCCGGCCGGAGCGAGACGAGCACCTGGACGTGGAACCTCACGGGGGATCGGATCGCGTCGGGTCGGTGCCCTCCACGGCCTCCGAATCACCCTTCGACGTCACGCCCATCGCGTGGCGGTAGTGGTCCCACCGCTCCCCCGCGACCCGCTCGTACGCCTCCCGGTACTTCTGCGCCGTCCGCTCGATCACCTCGCCCGGGAGCGAGGGTGGGGGCGGCTCGTGGTCCCATCCGACGGCGTCGAGCCAGTCGCGGACGAACTGCTTGTCGAAGCTCGGCTGCACCCGCCCGGGCTCGTACCCGTCGGCCGGCCAGAAGCGCGAGGAGTCCGGCGTGAGCACCTCGTCGATGAGGATGAGCTCGCCGTCGGCCATGCCGAACTCGAACTTCGTATCCGCGACGATGATGCCGCGCTCGGCGGCGACATCGGCCCCGCGTTCGTACAGCGCGAGCGTGAGCTCACGCAGGCGCTCCGCCAGACCTCGGCCGATCAGCTCGGCGGTCTCCTCGAACGTGAGCGGGAGGTCGTGACCCTCGGCCGCCTTCGTCGTCGGCGTGAAGATCGGTTCGGGAAGGCGCGAGGCCTCCTCGAGCCCGGGCGGGAGCGGGACGCCGCACACGTGTCCCTCGGCCAGGTACTGCTTCAGCCCCGAGCCCGTCAGGTACCCGCGCGCCACGCACTCGACGGGCACGACCTCGGCCTTCGTCGCGAGCATCGATCGCCCGGCCAGCGTGGGGTCGCTGCGGAACGGCTCGGGGAAGTCCCGCCGATCGGCGCTGATGAGGTGGTTCCCGACGAGGTCGCCCGTGCGCTCGAGCCAGAACAGCGTCAGCCCGGTCAGGACGCGGCCCTTGTCGGGGATCGGGTTCGGCAACACGACGTCGAACGCGCTGATCCGATCCGTGGCGACGAGCAGCAACTGCCCCTCGCCCGCCTCGAAGATGTCTCGCACCTTCCCGCGCCCGTGCAGCCTCGCGGCGGTCTCGCTCACGGCTCACCTCCCGCCGGCGCAGGATCGCCGGTCGTGTCGTCGGTCACGGCGACCTCGATCTTCTCGAGCCGGTCGAACACGACATCGAGGTTGGCCAGCGCGCGCGTCGCGTCGAAGGCCTCGTCGAGATCGATCCGCCCGGTGACCTCCTCGTCGGCCGCGAGCAGCTCGCGGAAGCTCGCGCCCTCGTCCCACGCCCGGGCCGCCGCCGCCTGGACGATCCCGTAGGCCTGCTCTCGGGACATGCCCGATCCGACGAGCGCGAGCAGGACGTTTTGCGAGCAGGCGAGCCCGCCACCGACCTCGAGGTTCTCGCGCATCCGGTCCGGATGGACCTGGAGTCCCTCGAGCACCTCGGTGGTCTCCGCCAGCATGAAGTCCAGGGCCATCGTGGAGTCCGGGAGGATGACGCGCTCGGCGGACGAGTGCGAGATGTCGCGCTCGTGCCAGAGCACCGTGTTCTCGAGCGCGGCCACGAGGTTGCCCCGGATCACCCGTGCGAGCCCGCTGATGCGCTCGCTGCGAACCGGGTTGCGCTTGTGCGGCATCGCGCTCGAACCCATCTGGCCGTGCGCGAACGGCTCCTGCACCTCGCGCACCTCGGTTCGGGCGAGATGGCGGATCTCGGTCGCGACGAGGTCCAGCGTCGAGCCGGTGATCGCGAGCGCGGACATGAGCTCGGCGTGCCGGTCCCTGGCGACGATCTGGTTCGAGGCCTCCGCGGCCCGCAGCCCGAGCCGGGCGCACACCTCCTCCTCGACCTTCGGATGGACCTGCGCGTACGTGCCGACGGCCCCGCTGATCGCCCCGACGGCGATCGTCTCCCCGGCCCTGCGAAGTCGAGCCCGGTCCCGGTCGAGCTCGAAGGCCCACAGCGCGACCTTGTGCCCGAAGCTCGTCGGCTCCGCCACGACGCCGTGCGTTCGGCCGGCCATGAGCGTCTCGCGGTGCGCGAGCGCGAGCTCGACGGCGACCTCGAGCAGCCGTTCGATCCGGGCGAGGAGGAGATCGCACGCACGACGCAGCTGGAGGGCGAGCCCGGTGTCGAGGACGTCCGAGGACGTGAGGCCGTAGTGGACCCACCGGCCGGCGGGTCCGACCGAATCGGCGACGACACGGACGAACGCCGCGACGTCGTGGCGCGTGAGGCGTTCGACCTCCCGGACCCGCTCCGCGTCGACGGTCGCCCGGGCCCGGATCTCCCGCGCGTCCTCCTCGGGCACCACGCCCAGACGCGCCCAGGCCTCGGCGACGAGGATCTCGATCTCGAGCCAGTTGCCGAGCGTGGACGCCTCGGACCACACCTCGGCCATCTCCGGCAGGGCGTAGCGAGGGATCACGCCGAACGGTCGAGCCGGCGAGGTCTCACAGGCGGAGCCCCTCGGCCAGGTCGTCCTTGAACCGCCACAGGCGCTTTTGCACCTCGGGATCGCCGACCCCGACGATCTGGGCGGCGAGCACGGCCGCGTTCATCGCGGCGTCGACCCCGACCGAGGCGACCGGGACGCCGCTCGGCATCTGCGCGGTCACGTAGAGCGCCTGCTCCCCGCCCATCTGCTCGCTCGCGACCGGCACGCCGATCACCGGCACGATCGTCCGCGACGCCGCGGCGGCGGCCAGGTGCCCGGAGATCCCGGTCGTCGCGATGAGCACCTTGATCCCGCGATCGAAGGCGGTCCGCGCGTACTCGTCGACGAGGTCGGGGCTGCGCGACGACGACATGACCCGGATCTCGTGAGGAACCTCGAGCTTCTCCAGGATCGCCCCGGCCTGCTGCATCACCGACAGCTCGGCGGGCGAGGCCGCGAGGACGCCGACGAGCGGGGCCTCGGACTCCTCCATCACGTTCGCTCCTCCCGCCCGACCAGCGCCGCCACGTCCGTCCGGTGGTGCATCCCGGGGAACGAGATGCGAGCGCAGGCCTCGTACGCGCGCTCCCGGGCCTCGGCGACGGATGCCCCGGTCGCCGTCACGGACAGGACCCGGCCCCCCGCGGTGACCACTCTACCCCCACGCTCCGCGGTCCCGGAATGGAAGACCGTCGCGCCCGCGTCCTCCGCGGCCGCGAGTCCCTCGATCGGCGCGCCGCTCTCGTACGCCCCCGGGTACCCGCCCGAGGCCAGGACCACCGTGACGGCGGCTCGCGGATCGACCTCGATCGCCGCGTCCGCGAGCGTTCCCTCGGCGCAGGCCAGCAGGAGGGCGCTCGGACTCGACACGAGCCGCGGCATGAGGACCTGCGTCTCCGGGTCCCCGAACCGGGCGTTGAACTCGAGCGTGTGGGGGCCCGCGTCGGTCAACATGATCCCGGCGTACAGGACCCCGCGGAACGGCACGCCCTCCTCGGCCATCGCCCGCACGGTTCGCTCGAGGATCTCCACCCGGATGCGCTCGGCGGTCGAGTCGTCGACGAGCGGCACGGGCGAGAACGCGCCCATGCCGCCCGTGTTCGGCCCGACGTCGCCGTCGCCCACCCGTTTGAAGTCCTGGGCCAGCGCGAGCGGCGCGACCGTCACTCCGTCCGAGAGCGCGAACGCCGAGACCTCGGGCCCGACGAGCCGCTCCTCGATCACGATCGACTCCCCCGCCTGGCCGAACGCCCCGTCGCCGAGCGCGGCCTCCACCGCCGCGGTCGCCTCGGTCGCCGAGTCCGCGACGACGACCCCCTTGCCGGCCGCGAGCCCGTCCGCCTTCACCACCGCGGGCCCTCCGTCGAGGTCGTCGCGCAGGAACGCGAGGACGCGACCACGATCGCGATCCCAGTCGCCGCGGGTGAACGTCGCCGAGCGGGCGGTCGGCACCCCGGCGCGCCGCATGAGGTCCTTGGCCCACGCCTTCGACCCCTCGATGCGTGCCGCGGCTCCGGTCGGGCCGAACGCGGCATGCCCGCGGGCCTCGAGCTCGTCGACGAGGCCGGCCACGAGCGGGCCCTCCGGCCCGACGACCGTGAGCTCGACACGCTCGCGTTCGACGAGGGCGACGAGACCCGCCACGTCGTCGGCCGGCACCGCTCGACACTCCGCGAGACCCGCGATCCCGGCGTTGCCCGGCGCGGCGAGGATCGACGTGACGCGATCGTCGCGCGCCAGCCGCCAGACGAGCGCGTGCTCGCGCCCGCCGCCGCCGACGACGAGCACCCTCATGCGGCGGGGAGGCTCTGCTCGCGCCCCGGTCCGACCGAGACGACGCCGACCGGCACACCGACCAGCTCGGCGACACGGTCCAGGTACACGCGCGCCGGCCCCGGGAGGTCGGCGATCGACGTCGCGCCCGTGATGTCCTCGTTCCAGCCCTCGAGCTCCTCGTACACGGGCTCGGCGTCGTGGAACAGGGACTGGTGCGACGGGACGTCGTCGAACGACTCATCCCCGACGCGGTAGGCCGTGCACACCCGCAGCGAGGGAAACCCCGAGAGCACGTCGAGCTTCGTGACGAACAGCTCGGTGAGCCCGTTCAGGCGCGCCGCGTACCGCAGGATCACCGCGTCGAACCATCCGCACCGGCGCTTGCGACCGGTCACCGTGCCGAACTCCTGCCCTCGCTCACCCAGCCGTTCGCCGTCGGGCCCCTCGTCCTCGGTCGGGAACGGCCCGGCCCCCACGCGCGTGACGTAGGCCTTCGTGATCCCGATGACCCGTTCGACCTCGCGAGGACCGATGCCGGCCGACGCCAGGGCCGAGCCGGTGACCGGGTTCGAGGAGGTGACGAACGGATACGTCCCCTTGTCCAGGTCGAGCATCGTCCCCTGGGCGCCCTCGAGGAGGACGTTCTCACCGCTTCCGAGCGCGTCGTGGATGAGCTTGGAGGTGTCGGCGACCAGCGGCCGCAGCCGCTCCGCGTACCGCAGGTAGTCCTCGACGATCGTGTCCGGGGCGAGCGGCAATCGCCCGTACACGCGCGTGAGCACGAGGTTCTTCTCGCGCAGGACGACGTCGAGCTTGGCGCGGAAGATCTTCTCGTCGAACAGGTCCTGGATCCGCAGCCCGATCCGCGCCGCCTTGTCGGCGTACGCGGGCCCGATCCCGCGCTTCGTCGTCCCGAGCGCGTTCGCGCCCAGGAACCGCTCGGTCACGCGCTCGAGCTCGAGGTGGTACGGCATGATCATGTGGCAGTTGCCCGACACGACCAGCCCCGACGGGTCCACCCCGATCGCCGACAACCCGTCCATCTCCTCCAGGAGCACGCGCGGATCGACGACGACGCCGTCGGCGATCACGGACCGGATGTGCGGGTACAGCACGCCCGAGGGGATCAGCTGGAGCTTCAGCGTGTGGCCCTCGGCCAGGATCGTGTGGCCGGCGTTGTTGCCGCCCTGATACCGGACGACGAGGTCCATCCGGTCGGCGAGGTAGTCGGTCGCCTTGCCCTTGCCCTCGTCACCCCACTGGGTCCCGACGACGATCGAGGCCGGCATGGGCGCGAGTCTAGTCCGGCCGATCCCCGACGCCGGCCGCGAGCGCGCCTACGAGCGCTCGATGCGGAAGCTGATCCGGACCTGCGTGTGGTACTCGGAGATGGATCCGTCGGCGACGACGGCGCTCGTCCCCAGGATGTCCATCGATTCGATCCCGCGGATCGTCTTGGCCGCCTCGGACAAGGCCTGCTGCGCGGCGTCACGCCAGGACTCGGACGAGACGCCGACCAGATCGATCGTCTTGATGACCGACATCGCCACCTCCTCAGGTTCGGTTGTACACGTCGATGAATCGCCGGTAGTTGGCGGCGATCTGCTTGGCGGCCTCGTCCCGGGCCAGGGTGCCGTCGACGAACGCCTTCAGCGGATCCCACCAGATCGAGCGGCCGATCGCGAACCCGATGTAGCCGGGGACGCCCGACCCCATCCGGAGCCAGTGGTCGACGGCCGCGTCGTCGGCGCCGCGCCCGAGCACGACGCACGCGACCCCGTCGCGCCCGTCCCGGCGCGTCGTGGCCGAGATCGTCTCGCAGTCCTCGCGCCGGTCGATGCCCTCGATCTTCCAGATGTCCGGCTCGATGCCGGCGTCCTGGAGCTCCTCGATGGCTCGCTTCATGAGCTTCGGGCGCTCCTCGCTGTCCCACCTCGCCTCGTCGCCTCCCGCCGCCTCGATCTGCTCGGGCGTCGGCGGGACGAGCAGCTCGAACAGGTAGTTGCGGTCGCGCTCGTGGAGCCACTCGCCGAGCCGCTTCAGCCGGGCCGTCTGCCGGGCGTTCATCTCGAGATCGCCCTCGGGGTTGTAGCGCACGAGCACCTTCGAGAACGTGGGGTCGAAGTCCTCGATGTGCGCCCCGAAGTCCTCCCCGTACTGGAAGTCGAACTCCTCCTGGCCGCTCTTCTCCACCGGCATCGCGAGCGACACGCCGCGAGACGTCGCCTCTCGCGCGATGGCCGCCCCGAACTGCTCGTCAACGAGCACGCCGGCCGACTCGGCGGACACCCCCTCCTCGAGCGCTCGGAACGCCCCCTCGGAGATGACCCGTTTCGCGTCGGCGATGCGGGCGGTCTCCTCCTCGTTCGGCTCCCCGGCGACGCCGAAGAACTTCTTCTGGAACGAGCCGCGGTGGTCGAACGCGAGGATGTAGAGCGGTCGGTCGTAGCCGAGGGTCATCGTGCCTCCTCCTCCGCCATCAGGGCTGCTCGAAGGGGTTCGTGGGCTGCAGGATCTCCACGCGAACGGGGGCGGCCTCCTTCTTGAACAGCGTGGAGTGCGACGGGGAGCACACGACGAACCCGTAGTGCATCGGAACCGAGACCTGCGGCTCCATCCGCTTCACGAGCCCGGCCGCCTCACGGTAATCCATCGTGTACGTGCCGCCGATCGGCACCATCGCGACGTCGGTGCGAAGCGCCTCGAGCTCCGGCAGCGCGTCGGTGTCTCCCGCGTGGTAGTAGGTCGTGCCGCCGTGCTCGAGGACGTAGCCCACCCACCGATTCTTCTTCGGGTGCATGTCGAGGCGCTCCTCGACCACGTTGTAGGCCGGCACGGTCTCCACTTTCATCCCGGCGACCTCGTGCGTCTGGCCGGGGACGACGGGCGTGACGGAGCCCTCGATGTCCTTCGCCACGTCGGCCGGAGCCAGGATCTGCGTGTCGGGGGTGCGGAGCCGTTCGATCTCGTGCGGCTGGAAGTGGTCGGCGTGCGCGTGCGTGATGAGGATGACGTCGGCCGGAACGTCGTCGGTGACCCCCCACGGATCCACGTACACGACCGGACCGTCGCCCGCCCACCGGAACGCGGCCTGTCGGAACCAGGTCAGGCTGTCGAGCACGTCTGCACCCCCTGTGATCGCGGCCTCTGCGGGTAGTCTGGCAAATCGTCGTGGCGGCGCGCGAACCGATCGAGTCCCAGGGAGGCTTCCGGGCCTCCGTCACGCTGCTCCGGCACAACCCGGACTTCCGACGCCTGTACCTCGCGTCGATGATCTCCCTCGGCGGCGACTGGTTCCTCCTCGTGGCCCTGTTCGGCCTGGTCCTCGACCTCACCGGGCAGGCGATCGCCGTGGCGTTCACGATCGCGGCCCAGGACCTCACGTACTTCCTCGCCTCGCCGTTCGCCGGCGTCCTCGCCGACCGCCTCGATCGCCGCCGGCTCATGATCGTGGCCGACCTGGCCAGAGCCGCCCTCGTGCTCGGCTTCCTGCTCGTTCAGGACGCGGAGATGGTCTGGCTCGTCTACGTCCTGCTCGCGATCATCGCGATGTTCAGCGCCGCGTTCGAGCCGGCGTCGGCCGCCGCGCTGCCGAACCTCGTGGACGAGCGCGACCTGTCGACCGCAAACGCCCTGTCGGGCTCGCTGTGGGGGACGATGCTGGCGGTCGGCGGGGCGATCGGGGGGATCGTGGCCGGCCTGTTCGGCCGGGACGTGGCGATCGTGGTCGACGCCATGTCGTTCCTCCTGTCCGCGAGCCTCATCGTGCGCGTGCGGAGGTCGTTCTCGCAGGCGGCTCCCCCCGCCGAGCACGCGACGCTTCGGCAGGACACGGTCGAGACGGTGCGGTACGCGCGCAGGGACCACCGCGTCCTGGCGCTCCTGGCCGTGAAGTTCGGGTGGGGCCTGGCCGGCGGCGTGCTCGTCGTGCTCCCCCTGCTCGCGATCGACGAGTTCGACGCCGGCGAGATCGGCCTCGGCCTCCTGCTCGCGGCCCGAGGCGTGGGCGCGCTCATCGGGCCGTTCGTCGGTCGGGCGGTGGTCGGACCCGAGGACCGTCGGATCTTCGGCGTGATCGGCGCCGCGCTCGCGACGTTCGGCCTCGGGTACGCGCTCCTCGGTCTCGCACCGGCGCTCGCGCTGGCGATGCCGGCGGTCATGCTCGCCCACATCGGGGGCGGGGCGCAGTGGACGCTGTCCTCCTACGGGCTCCAGCGGATCGTGCCGGATCGGATCCGAGGTCGCATCTTCGCCTTCGACGGGATGCTCGTGACGCTCACGTTCGGGGCCTCGGCGATCATCACCGGCTATCTCGCGGGCTGGCTCGGCGCGCCGCAGACCGCGTTCGTCATGGGGGCCATCGCGATGGTGTGGGCGCTCGTCTGGTCCTGGCTCACGACCGACGTCCGGCGAGCCACGATGCTCGATGGCTGTGGACCGGCACCCGACCTCGAGCTCGAGGCCCTCGAGCCCGAGCGCGCCGCCGGCTAGGCGTCGGGCGTGCCGGGCGGCGGGGGTGGCGTCGAGGTCGGACCGGGTGGCGGAGCTCCCGAGCCGCCGCCCGGATCGGCGGGCGGGGCGGAGCCGCTCGGCACCGCCGGGCCGCCGAAGCTGACCGACGGCCCCTCGCCCGCGAAGCTCACCTGAGGCGCGCCAGCCTCGCGGAGCGCCTCGTCGACCTCGAAGTACTCCTCCTCCTCGAAGTTGAACATCGACGCGACGACGCCCGAGGGGAACTGCTTCACGCGCTCGTTGTAGTCGCGGACGTTCGCGTTGTAGAAGCGGCGCGCGGTCTGGAGCCGGTCCTCCGTGTTCGCGAGCTCCTGCTGGAGGGCGAGGAAGTTCTGGTTGGCCTTCAGGTCCGGGTAGGCCTCGGCGACCGCGAGCAGCTGCCGGAGCGCGGCGACGAGGGGCCCTTCGGCGGCCGCCTGCGCGGCGGGTGACCCCGTGGCCGCCGTGGCGGCGGCGCGCGCCCTCGTGACGTTCTCGAACGTCTCACGCTCGTGGGACGCGTACCCGCGCACGGTCTCCACGAGGTTCGGGATGAGGTCGTACCGGCGCCGCAGCTCGGTATCGATGTTCGCCCACGCGTCCTTGATGAGCTGTCGCTGTGAGACGAAGCGGTTATAGGAGACGATGCCGAAGACGGCGACGAGGACGACGATCCCGAGGACGATCCAGAGCGCGGTGCTCACGCGGCGATCCTTTCGTGAGGCGTTCGAAAAGAAGCCTAGCCGCTCGACGGCGGAGGGGGCGACCCGCCCGCCTCACCGCTCGATGCCTGGAGTGGGGGGACCGATGCCTCGACCGGACCGAGCGAGTCGGCGAGGCGGGCGAGGAACCCCTTCAGCGTCATCAACACCGTGATGACATCGGGATGCGAGCGCGGGGC
>DATBLA010000189.1:0-5727 GCA_036555645.1 Actinomycetota bacterium | reverse complement strand
GGCGCGGAGTTCGCCGCGATGAGCGACGACGAGCTCCTCGCGAACCTCGGGGACATCGGCGTGATCGCCCGCGTCGCGCCCGAGGACAAGGTCCGGCTGGTCCGGATGCTCCAGCAGAGCGACCAGATCGTGGCGATGACCGGGGATGGGGTGAACGACGCCCCCGCGCTCAAGGCGGCGAACATCGGCGTCGCGATGGGCATCACGGGGACCGAGGTCTCGAAGGAGGCCGCGGTGATGATCCTCACCGACGACAACTTCGCCACGATCGTCGGCGCGGTCGAGTACGGCCGGGCGCTGTACGACAACCTCCTGAAGTACCTGCGGTTCCAGATGTCGACGCTGGTCGCCTACATCGCGATCTTCGTCCTGGCCGGCGCGCTCGACATCGCGGGAGGGATCCCGCTCGACCCGCTGCAGATCCTGTGGCTCAACATGGTCATCGACATCCCGATCGCGATCGCGCTCGGGTTCGACGAGCCCACCACGGGGCTCATGGAGCGGAGGCCGCGTCCGGTCGGGGCCCCGGTGCTCACGGCCGCGAACTGGGTCCGCCTCTGCGTCCAGGGGGCCGTGATGACCGCCGGCGCGCTCGTCGCCTACCAGATCGCCGAGGGGAACTACACGGTCGCGGTCGCGTCCACGATGCTCCTGACGACGCTGTCACTGTTCCACCTCGCGGCCGGCCTGCTGGCGCGCGACCAGGTGCACACGATCTTCAGCCGGGAGGCCCTGCCGGGATCCGCGCAGCTGCGCCGGTACGGGGTCGCGCTGCTCGCGATCATCCTCGTGACCGAGATCGGGTTCCTCCAGCGCCTCTTCTCGATGGTCGACCTCACCCTCACGCAGTGGGGGATCTGCGTCGGTCTCGCGCTCACCCTCGTGGTCGTCGAGGAGATCATCAAGGTGTTCGTCCGCCGGAGGTCTGCGATCTCGTAGGGCGGGCGCGCCGGTGAGGCGGCCCCGAGCGCCCACCGCTGGGAGGAAAGGGAGAGAGCGAGATGGTCGAAGGTGGTACAGCGCAGGCAGAGGCGCCGAAGAAGCGTGGGGTCGACGTCTGGATGATCGTCGCGATTGTGGCGATCGTCATCGCGCTGATCGCCGTCTACCTCGCCTTCTCGTACAAGCAGGAGGTCGACGACTGGGAGGCCGCCGCCGCGGAGACGGTCGCCGCGCTCGAGGACGCCGGCGTCGAGCTCCGCAGCACCCTGGAGTCGGGGGTCGCGGGGTACGAGCAGCAGATCGCCGACCTGACGGACGCCCTCGAGGAGGCGCAGACGCAGGGAGGGATCTCGGCATCGCAGCTGGAGGAGGCCCAACAGGAGCTCGAGGACACGCAGGCGCAGCTCGAGACGGCGCAGGCCGATCTCGACGCCGTGCAGGGAGAGCTCGAGGACACGCAGGCCGAGCTCGAGCAGACGCAGGCGGCGCTCGACGACGCGAACGCGCGGCTCGAGGCGCTGGGAGAGCTCGTGCTTCCGAACGGCACGTACGTCGGGCCGGTCCTGGGGGCGCGCGTCGAGCCGATCCCCGCCATCATCTTCCAGGAGGACGCGGCGTGGCGGGTGGCCGAGGTGTCGACCGACGTGGAGATCACGGTGGAAGGCCAGAGCCTCACCCTCGAGGAGTTCGCCGCCCTCCTTCAGAGCACCGATCCGGAGGAGGTCGCGCTCGCGAACGCCGACTACCAGGTGAAGGTCAAGGGCGGTGTCGTCACGAGGATCCGGACGGCGCCGGCATGATCGGGGCTGTCGATGCGGATGAAGGACCGATCGATGAGGAGATGGAACCGCGCGACTGAAAGAATGAGGGTCATGGGATCAACACGACGCTCCCCGTGGCGCCTCGGACTCCTGTCGCTCGCCCTCGTGGCGCTCGTGCTCGCAGGGTGCGATCGCTCGTCGGACACGGACGACCAGGTCGCCGAGCTCGAGCAGCAGGTGTCGGACCTCGAGTCGCAGCTCGAGCAGACGCAGGATGCGCTCGAGGAGAGCCAGGAGACGAACGCCGATCTCCAGCAGGAGCTGACCGAGACGCAGACCGACCTGGCCGACACCCAGGACCGGCTCGCCTCGACGCAAGAGGATCTCTCCGCCGCCGAGGCGGAGCTGCTCGACGCCCAGGCGCAGCTCGCGGCGGTGGGCGAGGTCGTGCTCGAGGACGGGACGTACGTCGGGCCGGTCCTCGGCGCGAAGTCGAGCCCGTCCAGGATCATCGTCTTCAACGCCGGCGGGCTGTTCCGGGTGTCCGCGGTCTCGCAGGACCCGACGATCACGGCCGGCGGAGACGAGTTCACGCTGTCGCAGTTCGGCAAGCTCCTCGCGAGCACCGATCCCGACGACGCGAACCTGGCCAACGGCAATTACAAGGTGATCGTGAAGAACGGCCTCGTCACCTCGATCCGCAAGTCGCAGGCGTGACGGGGCGATCGATGGGGGGATCGATGGAACGAGCCGAACGCATCCGAAGGCGACTGCTCGTGGAACCCGGGACCGCGGCCGGCCTGGCGAACCGGGACCCGGCCTGGACCGGCGGCAAGGAGTTCGAGCAGCTGTCCGAGAAGAAGCTGAAGTCGACGGCGAAGGACGTCCTGAAGCAGGGGGTGAGGGAGCTCTCGGACGCGCAGGAGCTCCTGTGGGCGAGCGACACGTACGCGCTCCTCGTCGTGTTCCAGGCCATCGACGCGGCCGGGAAGGACTCGACGATCGAGCACGTGATGTCGGGCGTGAACCCGCAGGGAGTCCAGGTCGTCTCGTTCCGCCAGCCCTCGAGCGAGGACCTCGATCACGACTTCCTGTGGAGGATCAGCAAGATGCTCCCCGAGCGCGGGCGGATCGGGATCTTCAACCGCTCGCACTACGAGGAGGTCATCGCGCTCCGGGTGCATCCGGAGTGGCTCGACAAGCAGCGGCTCCCGCCCGGGACGCGAGGCAAGCGATTCTGGAGCGGCCGGTTCGACGACATCAACGCGTTCGAGCGCCATCTGGACCGGAGCGGCACGAAGGTCGTGAAGTTCTTCCTCCACGTCTCCAAGGAAGAGCAGAAGCGACGGTTCCTCGCGCGCCTGGACACCCCCGGCAAGGAGTGGAAGTTCAGCGCGGCCGACGTCGCCGAACGCGGACACTGGGACGAGTACATGAAGGCGTTCGAGGACGCCATCACCGCGACCTCGACACGCTGGGCGCCCTGGTACGTGATCCCCGCCGACCACAAGCAGGTCATGCAGGCGATGGTCGTGCGCATCCTCGTCGAGGCGATCGGCTCGCTCGACCTGTCGTGGCCCGAGGTCTCGGAGAAGGAACGGATCGAGAACGCGGAGGCGCGCCGGATCCTCGAGGCCGAAGCCGAGGGATAGCCGATGGAGAGCCCCACCGGCCTCGCCTCCTTCGAGGTTCGCTGGATCCTACCCGGTCCGCTGGATCCGGCGCTGCTGGGGTGGTTCTCGCGGATCCCCGCCTCGACCGAAGCGCGCGAGGACGCGTATCTCCTCGTCCCCGCACTCGACGGGCTCTCGGTGAAGATCCGCGGTGACCGGGAGCTCGATCTGAAGTCCAGGGTGCAGCGCATGGGCGACATCGAGCTCACGCCGCAGGCGCGTGGTCGCCTCGAGTCCTGGCAGAAATCGTCGTTCCGGTTCGGCGCCGACAGCGAGCGGGCCGTGGACTCGGCGATGTGGCGTCGCGTGCGCAAGGTCCGAACGATGAGCTGGCACGACGGCGAGGGATGGCTGCCCAGCCGGCCGCCCGAGACGAGCCAGCGCCCCAAGTGCGCCGTGGAGCTGACCGACATCACGACCCGCGACGAACGCTGGTGGACCCTCGGGTTCGAGGCGAGCGGCCCCGAGGACGAGCGCCTGGAGGCGATCGAGACCGCCGCCCGCGAAGTGTTCGACGTCCCCGTACCGAACGGCCTCGTGCTCGGCCCCGAGGACTCGGGTCCGTACTCCGAGTGGCTCCGTCGCGCCGCCACGCCGGGCGCCTGAATCTGCCGACCTTCGCCTCGAGCGCTGTCGAGTTCCCTGGGCGCCGGAAGTCCCGAACGACGTGGGACGGTCGGCCCGGGGCTCCCGATCGGGCGCGGTCCACGCTGGTGGGAGACGAGAGGAGGCCCACCATGCGTGCAGCCGTCGTTCGAGCGTTCACCGAGCCGCTCCTGATCGAGGAGCGCCCGATCCCGGAGCCCGGGGTCGGTCAGATCCGGGTCAGGATCGAGACCTCCGGCGTGTGTCACACCGACATCCACGCCGCGCGCGGAGACTGGCCCGTCAAGCCCGCCCTTCCGCTCGTGCCGGGACACGAGGGGGTCGGCCTCGTCGACGCGCTCGGCGAGGGCGTCACACGGGTCTCGATCGGCCAGCGGGTCGCGATCCCGTGGCTCGGCGGGGCCGACGGGACCTGCGAGTACTGCGTCCGCGGCATGGAGACCTACTGCGCGAACCCGACCTTCACCGGATACACCGTCGACGGTGGGTACCGCGAGTACAGCATCGCCAACGCGGACTTCGTCGGGTTGGTCCCCGAGGGAGTGGACCCACTCGACGCCGCCCCGCTCACGTGTGCCGGCGTGACGACCTACAAGGCCGTGAAGACCGCCGGGGTCGGTCCCGCGGACGTCGTCGGGATCATCGGGATCGGCGGCCTCGGGCACCTCGGCCTGCAGTACGCGCGGATCGCGGGCGGGTTCACCGTCGCCGTCGACGTCGAGGAGGCCAAGCTCGACCTGGCGAAGCGACTCGGCGCCGATCACGTCCTCAACGCCCGGACCCACGACGTCGTCGAGGAGATGCGGAAGCTGGGAGGAGCGGACGCGATCATCACCACGGCCGCGACACCCGAGCCGCTCGCGGCGGCGATCGCATCCCTGCGTCCGGGCGGACGTCTCGTGCTCGTCGGCCTGCCGGCCGACAACGAGTTCCGGCTCCCGATCTTCGAGACCGTGCTGCGCGGGCTCCACGTGATCGGGTCGCTCGTCGGGACCCGCGTCGACCTCGAGGAGGTCTTCGAGCTCCACGCGGCCGGGCGGACGCAGGTCGAGCTGGAAACACGCCGTCTCGAGCAGGTGAACGAGTGCTTCGAGGAGGTGCTCCGGGGCGAGGTGCCTGCGCGGCTCGTCCTGGATCTGCGGTGACGTCGGACGTGCCACGCGCGCGGTGCGCGCGAGGCACGGACGTCCGAAGGAGGTGGTCGACATGACGACCGTGCTGGTGACCTACGCGAGCAAGCACGGGTCCACCGAGGGGATCGCGGAGCGGATCGCGCAGACCCTCGTGCGGCGCGGCTACGAGGCGGAGTCGGGGCCGATCGAGGCCGTTCGGGACGTTGCCCGATACGACGCGATCGTGCTGGGAAGCGCCGTGTACATGGGCTCGTGGATGAAGGGCGCGACGGCGTTCGCGCGAAGGGAGTTCGAGGTCCTGTCCGATCGCCCGGTCTGGCTGTTCAGCAGCGGACCGCTCGGCGACCGGGATCCGGATGCGGACGACGAGCCGAAGGATGTGATCGAGCTCGCGCAAGCCATCGGGCCGCGCGACCATCGCGTGTTCTTCGGCGCCCTCGTGCACGATCGGATGGGGTTGGCCGAACGGCTGGTCATGAAGGCCGTCCACGCCCCCGAGGGTGACTTCCGCGACTGGGAGGCGATCGAGGCGTGGGCCGAGTCGATCGCGGACGCGCTCGACGAGGAAGATCGAGGCCGCGTCGCGGTTCGCTAGCTCCGCTGCCCCCGCAG
>DATBLA010000188.1:0-20015 GCA_036555645.1 Actinomycetota bacterium | reverse complement strand
GCCGCCGGCGAGCACAGGAAGACCGCCGTCGAGGCCACCTCGCGCGCCGAGCCGAACCGGCCCATCGGGATGCCGCCCAGCATGCGCTCTCGCGTGAGGGGATTCCGGCGCAGCCGTTCGTTCATGTCGGTCTCGATCCATCCGGGAGCGAGCGCGTTCACCCGCACGCCGGAGGAGGCCCACTCGATCGCGGTCGCCTGGGTGAGGTTCACGAGCGCCGCCTTCGCGACGCCGTAGTAGGCGATGCCCGGGGATCCCGAGAGCCCGGCCACCGAGGCCACGGTGAGGACCGAACCCGATCCCTTCTCGAGCATGACGGGGCCCACCGCGTGCAGGCCGTGCACGGCCGCCAGGAAGTTCACGCGGATCGACTTCTCGAACCCCTCGGGTCTCGTCTCGATCACGGAGCCGCGGAACGGGGCGGAGCCCGCATTGTTCACGAGGACGTCGACGGTGCCGAATCGCTCGACGGTCCGGTCGACCGCCCCCTGCACCGCCTCGGGGTCGGTCACGTCGGCGACGGCGACCAGGGCGTCCCGGCCTTGGTCCCGGATCGCATCCGCGACCTCCTCGAGCGCCTCTTCCGATCGCGCGACGACCGCGACGTCGGCACCGGAGGACGCCAGGGCGATCGCGATCGCGCGGCCGATCCCCCGGCTCGCGCCGGTGACGATCGCGATCGAACCCTCGAGCGAGAACGGATCCACGGCTCCTCCGGCCCGAAGCGTAGCCGGACACGACGAAGGGGGCCCCGTTCGGGGCCCCCTTCGCGATCGCGACGCGGAAGGATCGCGACGGACTCAGAAGTCCATGTCGCCGCCGCCCGGCATGGGAGGCGCCTTCTCCTTCTCCGGCTTCTCGGCGACGACGGCCTCGGTCGTGAGGAACAGGGCCGCGATCGACGCCGCGTTCTGCAGCGCCGAGCGCGTGACCTTCGTCGGGTCGATGATGCCGGACTTGAACATGTCGACGTACTCGCCGGTGGCGGCGTCCAGGCCCCAGCCGAGGTCCTGGTTGCGCACCTTCTCGACGACCACGCCACCCTCGAGGCCGGCGTTCGCGGCGATCTGCTTCACCGGCTCCTCGAGCGCCCGGCGCACGATGCCGGCGCCGGTCGCCTCGTCACCCTCGAGGTCCACCTTCTCGAGCGCCCGCTGCGCGTTCAGCAGGGCCACGCCGCCGCCGGGCACGACGCCCTCCTCGACGGCCGCCTTCGTCGACTGCACGGCGTCCTCGATCCGGTGCTTCTTCTCCTTCAGCTCGACCTCGGTGGCCGCGCCGACCTTGATGACCGCCACGCCGCCCGACAGGCGCGCGAGGCGCTCCTGGAGCTTCTCGCGGTCGTAGTCGGAGTCCGTCTTGTCGATCTCGGCCTTGATCTGGTTGATGCGGCCCTTGATCTCGTCCTCCTTGCCGCCACCCTCCACGATCGTCGTGTCGTCCTTCGTGACGACGACCTTGCGGGCGGTGCCGAGCATGTCCAGGGTCCCGTTCTCGAGCTTGAGACCGACCTCCTCGGAGATCACGGTCCCGCCCGCGAGGACGGCGATGTCCTGGAGCATCGCCTTGCGGCGGTCGCCGAACCCGGGCGCCTTCACGGCGGCCGAGCGGAACGTGCCGCGCAGCTTGTTCACGACGAGCGTGGCGAGCGCCTCGCCCTCGACGTCCTCAGCGATGACGAGGAGCGGCTTGCCCGACTGCATGACCTTCTCGAGGATCGGCAGCAGGTCCTTCACGGCCGACACCTTCTGGTTCGCGATGAGCAGGTAGGCGTCGTCGAGGACGCCCTCCATGCGCTCGGGGTCGGTCACGAAGTACGGCGAGATGTAGCCCTTGTCGAACCGCATGCCCTCGACGAGCTCGAGCTCCATGCCGAAGGTGTTCGACTCCTCGACCGTGATGACGCCGTCCTTGCCGACCTTGTCCACGGCCTCGGCGATCTGCTCGCCGATCTCGGGGTCGGCGGCGGAGATGGCGCCGACGTGGGCGATCTCCTCCTTCGTCTCGACCTCCTTGGACTGGTTCTTGATGCTCTCGACGGCCAGCTCGACGGCGCGCTCGATGCCGCGCTTGAGCTCCATCGGGTTCGCCCCGGCCGCGACGTTGCGCAGGCCTTCCTTGACGATCGACTGGGCGAGCACGGTCGCGGTCGTCGTGCCGTCACCGGCCACGTCGTCGGTCTTCTTCGCGACCTCCTTGACGAGCTCGGCGCCGACCTTTTCCAGGGGCTCCTCGAGCTCGATCTCCTTGGCGATCGAGACCCCGTCGTTCGTGATCGTGGGGGCTCCCCACTTCTTCTCGAGGACGACGTTGCGGCCCTTGGGACCGAGCGTGATCTTCACGACGTTGGCCAGCATGTCCATGCCGTGCTCGAGGGCCCGTCGCGCGTCCTCCTGGTACGAGATGAGCTTCGGTGCCATCTCTCCCTCCTTCGTGCTCGCGCACCTTGCGGGTCAGACTGCTAGCACTCGATGGGTGCGAGTGCTAACGCATCGTACCCACGGGTCCGGGGCATTGGCAAGGCGAACGGGTCGGGTGCCCCCCGCCGCGCCGGTAGCCGGGTCGTCAGGGACCGGAGGTGGCCAGGAGGGGCCCGGTGCAGTCCCTCGAGGACTCGACCCCGACGAGGAGGTCGCCCGGGTCGGCGTCGTAGGTGTCGAACGCCGGCCCGCCGTTGGCCACGTCGTTCCCGCCCACCCCGTCCTCGGTGGCCACGCAGAAGTCCCGCGCGTGGCCACCCTGGACGACGTCCGACCCCCCGTCGCCGCTCACGGCGTCGCGGCCGTGCCCGCCCTCGACATCATCCGCCCCGGGGCCGCCTCCCACGAGATCGGCTCCGCGGCCCCCGTCGACCTCGTCGAGACCGGCCCCCCCGTCGATCCGGTCGTTGCCCCGACCACCGTCGACGATGTCGTCGCCCTCGAGCGCGACGACCGCGTCGTCGCCGTTCAGCCCGCAGATCACGTCGGCGCCCGCGGTTCCGCGCAGCACGTCGTCACCGTTCGTGCCGACGATCGTGCAGATCGTGACCCCGAAGGGCTCGGCGGCGGCGGGTGCCCGCAGCGGCATCGCCCACGCCGGCGCGCTCGACAGGATCGACGCCGCCGCAGCGGCGGACACGATCGCCGCCACCGCGACGGCGGCCCCGAACGCCCGGCGCCCCATCACTCCTCGGTGCCGGCGCCCGACTCGACCATCGTGTGGATCTGGTCGACGACCTCGGCGTTGGCAAGGGTCGTGACGTCGCCGAGCGGCCGGCCGCGGGCGACGTCGCGGAGCAGCCGGCGCATGATCTTGCCCGACCGGGTCTTCGGCAGGTCGCCGGTGAAGATGATCCCGTGCGGTCGGGCGATCTTGCCGATCTTCGCGGCCACGTGCTCGCGCAGCTCTCCGGCCATCGCGTCGTCGCCCTCGAACCCGCTCTTCAGCGTGACGAACGCCACGATCGCCTCGCCGACCAGGTCGTCCGGCCGCGAGACCACCGCGGCCTCGGCCACCTTCGGGTCGTCGACGAGCGCGCTCTCGATCTCGTACGTGGACAGACGGTGTCCCGCCACGTTCATCACGTCGTCGATGCGCCCGAGCAGCCAGAAGTAGCCCTCCTCGTCCCGCTTCGCGCCGTCGCCGGCCACGTAGACGTCGGGTCCGTACTTGGAGAAGTACGTCTCGACGTAGCGGTCCGGGTCGCCCCAGATCGTTCGCGCGATCGAGGGCCAGGGACGCCGGAGCACGAGGTAGCCGCCGCCCCCGAACGCGACCGAGGCCCCTCGTTCGTCCACGACGTCGGCGACGATCCCGGGGAACGGGAACGTCGCCGAGCCGGGCTTCAGCGAGGTGATCCCGGGCAGCGGCGTGATGAGGATCGCGCCGGTCTCCGTCTGCCACCAGGTGTCGACCACGGGACAGCGCTCGCCGCCGATGTGGCGCCAGTACCAGACCCACGCCTCCGGGTTGATCGGCTCGCCCACCGAGCCCAGGAGCCGGAGCGAGGTCAGGTCGTGCTTGGCCGGGTACTCGGTCCCCCAGCGCATGAACGCACGGATCGCGGTCGGGGCCGTGTACAGGATCGTTGCCCTGTAACGCTCGGCGATCTGCCACAGCCGGTCCTTGTCCGGCCAGTCGGGCGCGCCCTCGTAGATGATCCCGGTCGTGTGGTTCGCCAGCGGCCCGTAGACGATGTACGAGTGACCGGTCACCCAGCCGATGTCGGCCGCGCACCAGTACACGTCGTCCTCGTGGATGTCGAAGATCATCCGGTGGGTGGCCGCGACCTGCGTGAGGTAGCCACCGGTCGTGTGCGCGATCCCCTTCGGCTTGCCGGTCGTCCCGCTCGTGTACAGGAGGTAGAGGAGGTCCTCGGCCTCCATCGGCTCCGGCTCGCACTCGGTCGGCTGCCCCTCGACCAGGTCGTGGTACCAGAGGTCGCGACCCTGGGCGAACGCGTGCTCACCGCCGGTGCGCCGAACGGTGACGACGTGCTCGATCGAGGGGGTGTCCTGGAGCGCCTCGTCGGCACTCGCCTTCAGCGGGACCACCTGTCCCCGGCGGTATCCCCCGTCGGCGGTGATGAGGACCTTCGCCTCCGCGTCGTTGATCCGGTCGCGGAGCGAGTCGGCAGAGAACCCGCCGAACACGACGGAGTGCGCGGCGCCGATCCGAGCGCAGGCGAGCATCGCGACCGGGAGCTCGGGGATCATCCCGAGGTAGATCGCCACGCGGTCGCCCTTGCCGACACCGATCGACCGGAGTCCGTTCGCGAGCCGGCAGACCTCCTCGAGCAGCTCCCGGTACGTGATCGTGCGCTCCTCGCCGGGCTCCCCCTGCCAGAAGTACGCGACCTTGTCGCCGCCGCCGGACTCGACGTGGCGGTCGAGGCAGTTCACGGAGGCGTTCAGCCGCCCCCCGTCGAACCACCGGACCCAGGGCGGGTCCCACTCCATCACGGTCTTCCACGGCTCGATCCAGGACAGCCGCCCGGCCTGCTCCGCCCAGAAGGCCTCGTGATCGGCCTCGGCCTGCTCGTAGACGGAGCGGTCGCGGACGACGGCACCTGCCCGGAAGGCCTCCGAGGGCTCGAAGACCCGGTCCTCCTGCAGGAGCGCCTCGATGTTCTGGGCCTCGTCCGCCATGTCCCGGCTCCCTTCACGCACGCTCGTGGCCTGGCATCGTACGGCCGGCGGCCCGAGACGGGCACGGGAACAGGCACGCAGATGCTTGCATCCGTGCCTGCGAGGCACGAGCATCGTGCCTACGAGGCCGCCATGGAGGCGGCCTCGAGCCCTGCGGGGGGAAGGAGGGCCCACTGTGGCCATGTACGAGGCCTACTGCGTGAAGTGCCGAGCCAAACGGGAGTTCGAGGGCACGGTCGTCGAGCTCAAGAACGGGCGGAAAGCCGCTCAGGGCACCTGTCCGGTCTGCGGCACGAAGGTCATGCGCATCCTGGGCAAGTCCGCCTCCTGACCTGCCCGATCATCGGGGAGTCGGAGTTCGGCTGACTCACACGACGTCCGCAACCGGACTCGATCCAGGAGTGGTCCGGTGGCGTTCGGCGACCCTCAGTTCAGCCGCGACGTGAGCTGATCGGTGGTGATCAGCGCGGGGCCGGCGCTCCGTTGGTGCCTGGCGGCGAGATCGGCCACGGTGGTGCGCTCGAACACTCCCTGGATGGCCTTGGCGACGTCTCCCCAGAATCCCTGGAGCCCGCACCGCGAGTCGGCGAAGCACGTGTGGTCCGTGGGCTCCAGGCAGAACATCGGATAGAGCTGCCCCTCGATCGCATCCGCGATCTGCGCGACCGTGATCTCGGACGGGTCCTTGGCGAGCCGGCAGCCCCCGCCCGCCCCGCGGAAGCTCTCGACGAGACCCGCCTTGTGGAGCGCGCCGAGCTGCTGCTCGAGGAACCGGACCGGGATCTGCTGCGCGCGGGCGATCTCGCGGGCCGGCACGAGCGGGTGGCCCTCCCTGCGCAGGGACAGCTCGATCATCGCGCGCATGGCGTACTCGAGCTTCTGGGAGATCTTCAGCATCGCGAACCCGCGGCCAGCGTAGGAACGCCCTCGAGGCATGTCAACGGAGACGAGCCCTCCTGCCGGCGTCGGTAGACTCGGTTCGTGCTCCCCATCGTGCCCGTTCAGCCCCGGGACGTCGCCGAGTACGCCGAGGCGGCGGGCCAGGAAGCGGTGGACCGTCTCGTCGAGGCGGCTCGCCCGCTTCGGGGGCTGCGGGTCCTGCACGTGAACAGCACGGCCTACGGCGGCGGCGTGGCCGAGCTCCTCCACACCCAGGTCCCGCTCACGAGCGACCTCGGCATCGACACGACGTGGATGCTCATCGAGGGCTCGGACGCGTTCTTCGGCGTGACGAAGGCGATGCACAACGCGCTCCAGGGAGCCGAGACCCAGCTCGACGACGCGATGCGCGCGACCTACTGGGAGCGCATCCGCGCGAACGCGGCGGAGCTGCCGCGTGACTTCGACGTCGTCATCGTCCACGACCCCCAGCCGGCGGCGCTGCTCCCGGTGTTCGAGGAGGAGGGGTCGCGCAAGGGCCGGTGGATCTGGCGCTGCCACATCGACCTGTCGGCCCCGTACCGGCCGACCTGGGAGTTCTTCGAGCCGATCGTGAATCGCTTCGACGCCGCGATCTTCACCGCCGAGGAGTACGTGCAGCCCGGCGTGCGCGACCCCGTTCGCACGTTCATCCCGCCCTCGATCGATCCTCTCAGCCCGAAGAACGCGCCGATGCAGGAGGCCGCGTGGGAGGCCGTCGTCCGGCCGTTCGGCGTCGACCCGGACCGCCCGCTCATCACGCAGGTCTCGCGCTTCGACCCGTGGAAGGACCCCATGGGGGTGATCGACGCGTTCCGGCTCGTGCGCCGGGAGGTCCCCGACGTCCAGCTCGTCATGGTGGGATCGCTCGCGCACGACGATCCCGAGGGGATGCGCTACCTCGACCTGACGGCCGAGCACGCGGCCGACGACCCCGACATCCACCTGCTGACGAATCTCGACGGCGTCGGGGACAGCGCGGTGAACGCCTTCCAGCGAGCGTCGGACATCATCGTGCAGAAGTCGCTGCGGGAGGGGTTCGGCCTCGTCGTCGCGGAGGGCATGTGGAAGTGGAAGCCCGTGGTCGGCGGGGACGTCGGGGGAATCCGGCTCCAGATCGAGGAAGGCGTCACCGGCCATCTCGTCGACGGCGTCGTCGCGTGCGCGGATCGCATCGTGTCGCTCCTGCGCGACCCCGACCTCCGGCGCCACATGGGCGAGGCCGGCCGGGCGCTCGTTCGCGAACGCTTCCTCAGCCTCCGCGAGATCCAGGACACGCTCGCGCTCATCTCCGGTCTCGTCCAGAGCTCGTGACCCCGCCGCTCGTCGTCGCGTCCAATCGCGGACCGCTCACGTTCGAGCGCGACGAGCGGAACGACCTCGTCGCCCGCCGAGGCAGTGGCGGCCTCGTCACCGCGCTGTCGGGCGCCCTCCAGCAGGCGGAGGGCGTCTGGGTGGCCGCCGCGATGTCCGACGGCGATCGGGAGAAGGTCGCGCAGTCTCGCGGCGGCCGGATCGAGCACCGGGAAGGCGACGAGGCCTACCGGCTCCGCTACCTGGACATCGCGCCCGAGACCTACGACGGCTACTACAACGGGATCTCGAACGGCGTGCTGTGGTTCGTCCACCACTACCTGTGGGACACGGTCCGTTCGCCGTCGTTCGGCGAAGGGGTGGAGCAGGCGTGGAACGACTACGTCGAGGTCAACCGCGCCTTCGCGAGCGCGCTCGCCGAGGAGGGGTCGGCGCTCGGCGGCGAACCGGCGTTCCTCGTGCAGGACTACCACCTGGCGCTCGTCCCCCGGTTCCTTCGGGAGTTGAACCCGGGCGCCCTCATCGCCCACTTCTCGCACACGTCGATCGCCGGACCCACGTACATGCGGATGCTTCCGGTCACGATCCACGAGCAGCTCATCCGCGGCCTCCTTGGTGCCGACGTCCTCGGGTTCCACTCCCCCGCCTGGGCCGAGAACTTCCTCCTGTCGGCGCGGTTGCTGCCAGGCGTCCGCGTGGATCTGGCCCGGTCGCGCATCGTCACCGAGGGCCGCCAGATCGTCGTGCGGATCCATCCGATCTCGGTCGACGCGCGGGCGATGCGGGAGACCGCGCAGTCCCGCGAGGTCCGCGACCTGCGTCACGAGCTGAACCGATGGCGAAACAACAACCGCCTCATCGTGAGGGTCGACCGGCTCGAGCTCACGAAGAACATCGTCCGTGGGTTCCAGGCCTACGAGCTCCTGTTGCACCGCAACCCGTCCTGGGTGGGTCGCGTCCGGTTCCTCGCGCTCCTGTCCCCCTCGAGGATGGAGCTGCCCGAGTACCAGGAGTACACCGAGGCGTGCGTGGCCGAGGCCGATCGCATCAACCGCGAGCTCGGCCAGGACGGCTGGACCCCGATCGAGCTGCGGGTCAAGGACGACTACCTCGGCGCGATCGCGGCCTACGGCCTGTACGACGTGCTGTTCGTGAACCCGGTCATCGACGGCATGAACCTCGTCGCGATGGAGGGTCCGGTCCTGAACCGGCGTCGCGGCGTCCTCGTGCTGTCGCGGACGGCCGGCGCCTACGGCCGCCTCGGGCGATACGCGATCCCCGTCAACCCGTTCGACCTCGACGAGATGGCGGACGCGCTCGAGACGGCGCTCGAGATGCCGGTGGACGAGCGCACCCGGCGCGCGCGCGGGCTCTCCCGCCTCGTCCTCGCGAACCCCGCCGCGCGATGGGTTCGGGGACAGCTGGAAGACCTCGAGCGCGCCCGGCGGCGTCGCGGCTGAGCGTCAGAGCCGCTCGAGCAGGCCGACGAGGCCGGCGGGCCCGTCCACGACGACGTCGGCGGCGTCCACGAGCTCCGTCGGCGTCTCGTCCCCGCGAACGGCGACCCGAACGGCGACGAGCCCGGCCGCCCCGAGGCGCTCGAGCGCGGAGAACGCGTCGAGGTCGGCCACGTCGTCGCCCGCGTACAGGATGCCCTCGAGCGCGTGATCCCCGGCGAGCCGCTCGACGGCCGCGCCTTTCATCGGATGACGAGCCTCGAGCAGCTCGAGCACCATCTTGCCCTCGACGAGCTCGAGCCCTTCGGCCTCGGCGATCGGCCGAAGGACCTCGAGCAGAACGGTCCTGGCAGCGACCGGATCGGACGCCTGCCGGTAGTGGACGGCGAGCGAGACGCCCTTGTCCTCCACCCAGGCCTGCGGCACGTCGGCGACGGCCTGATCGACGTGGGCGCGGATCTCGGCGACGTGGGCCGCGGTTCCCCCCTCACCGGACCCGTACAGGCCGAGATGCTCGAGGCCGGGGATCTCGAGCAGGGCGCGGGTCTCCTCTGATCGGCGTCCGGTGAGGATCGCCACGAGCCGAAAGCGCTCGACGAGCCGGATCAGGGCCTCGCGAACCCCCGGGGCGGGACGCGCGAGCTCGGGTCTGTCGACGATCTCGGCGAGGGTCCCGTCGAAATCGAGCACGACCCCGGAAGCGGGAGCGCGCGCGCCGAGCGCGCCGAGATCAGGCCTGCTCGGCGGCGTAGTCGGTGCCGAGGTAGATCGCGAGCTGAACGGACCGATCGATCTCGCCGATGCCGGGCTCGAGCCGCAAGATCTCCACGTCGAGCCGCCGGAAGAAGTCCTGGGCCAGGAACTCGGCCTCCACGCGATCCTTCTTCGCCCGGTAGTAGATCGTCGTGATCGGCACGGGCGCCGGGGCGTCGGCCGGGTCCTGGGCGGCGACGTATCCGTACTCGTCCACGAGGAGAATCTGCGTCTCGCCGGCCAGACCGCTGACGCCGGCTCCGTTGAAGACCGCGATGCGCGTGCCGACGATCGTCGGGCTCGCCTCGGGCTCCTGGGAGCCGGTCTCCTGGGTCGGTGTCGGCGACGGCGTCTCGGAGACGGGCGGCGTTCCCCCGTCGAGGGGGGATTCGGTGTCGCTCCCGGCCGACGGCGCGGGGAAGGCCTGGTCGATGACCACGATGCCCCCCACCACGAGGGCGATGATGATCACGAAGCGCAGGGTGCTGGCCGCCAAGGAGAGGTAGAAGCTCCTGTTCGTCGGTGGTTCGTGGGCGCCCATCCTACTCCGAGCCTACGAGGGCCGCCCAAGCCGCCGGGCGAGGCGCGTCCGGCGCCGATGCTCTCGCAACCGCTGGAGCCGGCGGACGAGCGCGGGGTCGTACGCGAGGGCCTCGGGGAGGTCGAGCGCTCGCATGAGCTCCTGGTGATAGCGGACGGGAGACATCGCGAGCCGCTCCCGCACCCGCCGGTCCTTCGGGCCTCCCTGCTGCCACCACGAGCGCTCGAAGTCCAGGATCCCGCGGATGCCTCGATCCGGCGCGGGCGGCGTCGACGGGGGGGATGAGCCCACGGCCACAGCCTACGCCGGGCCTCCGACACGTCGGCTCGGGCTCCGAGCGAGCTCAGCCGACGAGCCCGCGGACCTGCCGAACCGCCACCGTGAGGGCGGCGAGATCGCTCGCCTCCTCGAGGGCCAGGCCGCGCATGAACCGGGCCAGCCGCGTCGTGACGTCGCCCCGCGAGCGCAGGTAGGCCTCGACCGCCTCGTCCACCGGCAGGTCCGGCTCGTGGGCGAGCGCGCGCTCGGCGACCTGGCGACGGAGCAGCCGCAGATCGTCCTCGACGGCCTGGAGCGCCCACCGGTGCCACCGGGTCGTGGCCGAGACCTCGCTCAGCCGCCCCTCGAGCCAGTCCACGTACGCCGACTCGCCCACGAGGAAGAACGCCCTGGTGACGTCGGCGATCGAGCGTCCCGTCGCCGCGGCCACGCTCGCCACGTTCGGCCCATGGACGAGGACCGGCTGGGTCACGTGGCGGCGCGCCACCTCCTCGGGGATCCCCCGATCCATCAGCGTCCACGCGGCGCGCTCGCGCTCCTGCGTCCACCCCTCGGGCGCCGCCGACGTCACGGACTCGGCGAACTCGCGGAACGGTTCGGCGTGGGCCTCGATGGCCCGGCCGAGCTGGCCCGGGACGTGCTGGAGGTACCAGCGTGAGGTGGCCTCGACGAGACGATCGGTGCTGCCCATGAGCTCGTCGAGCAGCGCGGGCTCGACCTGCCCGACGAGGGCCTCGATCGCCGCCCAACGGGCGACCGCACCGGTGACGTCACGAGCGATCCGGTACGCGCGCGCGACGTCGGCGGGCTCGGCTCCGGTCTCGGTGACGACGCGGGAGACGAACGTGATCCCCTGCGAGTTCACGACGTCGTTGGCGGTCAGCATCGCGATGAGCTCGCGGCGCAGGGGGTGATCGTTCACGAGGTGCCCGAAGCGCTCGACGACCTGGGGCGGGAAGTAGCCGCGCAGGTCCTGCTCCAGGTACTGCGAGTCCGGCAGCGACGATCCGAGCAGGGCGTTCGTCAGCGACTGCTTCGCGTAGGCGAGCAGGACGGCGAGCTCGGGCCGGGTCATCCCGCGCCCCGCGCGCCGCCGCTCGGCCATCTCCTCGGCGCCCGGAAGGGCCTCGAGCTCGCGATCGAGCACGCCCTCGCCCTCGAGCCCGAGCATGAGGTCCTCGAACGCCTCCATCCGGGCGGCCGACAGCTGGGCCTCCTGCGAGAGGATCTGCGCCTGGAGGAAGTTGTCGTACAGGACGTGGGCGACGACCTCCTGCTCGACGTCGGCCAGGAGCGTGTTCCGCTCGTCCACGGCGAGCTCGCCCCGCTGCATCGCCAGCCCGAGCAGGATCTTCAGGTTCACCTCGTGGTCGGAGGTGTTCACCCCGGCCGAGTTGTCGATGAAGTCGGTGTTCAGCCGGCCGCCGTGCTGGGCGACCTCGATCCGCCCCCGCTGGGTGAGCCCGAGGTTGCCGCCCTCGGCCACGACGCGGGCACGGAGATCGCGCGCGTCGGCGCGAAGCTCGTCGTTCACCCGGTCACCGGCATCCGCGTGGGACTCGTCCGAGGCCTTCACGTAGGTCCCGATGCCGCCGTTGTAGAGCAGGTCCACCGGCGCTCGCAGGATCGCGGTGATGAGCTGCGACGGCGTGAGCTCCTCGTCCTCGATGCCGAGCGCGAGCCGCGCCTGCGGCGAGACGGGAATCGATTTGGCGGCGCGAGGCCACACGCCGCCCCCTTCGGAGATCTTCGCCCGGTCGTAGTCGTCCCAGCTCGAGGCCGGGAGGTCGAACAGCCGCTTGCGTTCGGCGTAGCCGACCGCCGGGTGCGGGGTCGGGTCGAGGAAGACGTGGCGGTGATCGAACGCCGCGACGAGGCAGGTCTGCTCGGAGTACAGCATCCCGTTGCCGAACACGTCGCCCGACATGTCCCCGATGCCGACGACCGTGAACGGCTCGTTCATCACGTCCGTTCCCATCTCGCGGAAGTGGCGCTTGATCGACTCCCACACGCCCCGGGCCGTGATGCCGAGCGCCTTGTGGTCGTAGCCGGCGGAGCCCCCCGAGGCGAACGCGTCTCCCAGCCAGAAGCCGTGCTCGCCCGAGACCGCGTTCGCCGTGTCCGAGAACGTGGAGGTCCCCTTGTCGGCCGCCACGACGAGGTACGGGTCGTCCTCGTCGTCGACCACGACGTGCTCCGGGCGGACGATCTCGCCGTTCACGAGGTTGTCGGTGACCTCGAGGAGGCTGCCGATGAAGACCACGTACTGGCGGACGGCCTCCTTGCGAAGCGCCTCGGGGTCGGCGAACGCGCGCTTGAGCACGAACCCACCCTTCGCGCCGGTCGGCACGATGACCGCGTTCTTCACCATCTGGGCCTTCATGAGGCCGAGCACCTCGGTGCGGTAGTCCTGTCGCCGGTCGGACCACCGGATCCCGCCTCGGGCGACGCGGCCGCCGCGCAGGTGGATCGCCTCCATCTCGGGCGAGTAGACGAACACCTCGAACAGCGGGCGCGGCTTGGGCATCTCGGGCACGTCCGCGGAGCGGAACTTGAACGCGATCGCCCTCCGCGTCGGGACGAACGCGTTCGTCCGCACGGTGGCGTCGATCACGCCGAGCGCGTTCCGCAGGATGCGGTCCTGCTCGAGGGAGGCGATCGCGTCGAGGTCGGAGCGGATCCGCGCCCGCAGCTCGTCGACGGCGGCGAGATCCCTCGGCCGGCCGGGATCGAACCGGAGCTCGAACAGGTGGACGAGCGAGCGCGCCACGTGCGGATGCGCCGCGAACGCCTCGTTCTTGTACTCGACCGGGAAGCTCGCGTTCACTCGGTGGTGGTACTTGCGATAGGCGCGCAGGATCTGGACCTGCTCCCAATCCAGGCCGGCCGTCACGACGAGCCGGTTCAGCGAGTCCGACTCGCAGTCCCGCCGCCACACCGCGGCGAGACACTCGGCCACCCGCGTGCCGGTCTCGGCCACGTCGAGGGGGCGTCCGTCGGCTCCGAGCACGCCGAAGTCGTGGAGGTACCGCTCGGCCACGTCGTCGCCGACGAGCGTCGTCGGCCACTCCTCGACGACGCGAAGGCCGAGCGACTCCAGGATCGGGACGAAGTCGGAGAGCTCGACCTTGCCGCCGCTCTTGTACAGGCGCACGCGGGTCAGCGTCTCGCCCTCCTCGTGCTCGTTCGCCACCCCGATGACGAACGGACGCTCGCCCGTCTCCAGCTCCTCGAACCGACCGATGTCCTCGACCGCGAGGTCGACCTCGGTCGAGGCCTTGTAGTAGTCGGGGAAGCGGCCGGCCCACCGGTCGAAGACCTCGCGTCCCCCGTCCGCCCCGTGCACCGCGACGAGGCGTTCGAGCAACCCGTCGTCCCAGGTCCGCGTGATCTCGACGACGTCGCGCTCGAGCTCGTCGAACGGGACGTCCGGGATCTTGCCCTCGGCGACGTGCACCGTCAGGTGGAGCTGGGCCAGCCCGCTCTCGGTCATCGACAGGTGGTAGTCGACCGACGTGCCGTTGAACCGCTCCATGAACAACTGCTCGAGCCGCTCACGGGCCTCCGCGTCGTAGCGATCGCGCGGCACGGCCACGAGCAGCGACACGCTCCGCCCGTAGAGGTCTCGCCGGACGAACAGGCGGACGTGCTGGGCCTCCTGGAGGTGGAGCAGGCCGATCATCTGGGCTCGAAGCTCGTCGGTGGAGGCGGCGAAGAGCTCGTCCTTCGGGAAGCTCTCGAAGATCGAGACGACGGCCTTGTAGTCGTGGGAACCCTCGAACAGGTCCTCCGCGGCGAGGATCCGGTTCAGCTTGCGATGCAGGACCGGCGTCCGGGCGGCGGGCTCCATGTACGCCTTCGAGGTGAACAGGCCGACCATCCGGGCCTCACCGACGATCCGGCCCTCCGGCGAGACGCGGCGCACGCCGATGTAGTCCATCCTCGCGCGCCGGTGCACGGTCGAGGGCCGGTTCGTCTTCGAGTAGATGAGGAGCTCGCCGCCCTCGATCCGCTCGCGGAGGTTGGGCTCGATCGAGGAGAGCGGCACCGGGCGCTCGTACGCCGACCAGGCGACCTTCGACAGGATGCCGAGCCCGCTGCCCTCGACGACCGCGAGCGCGCGACCCTCGGGCTCGTCCACGAGGGCGTACTCCCGATACCCGAGGAACACGAAGTTCAGGTCGAGGAGCCATTCGAGGAACGCCACGGTCTCTTCGACCTCGTCCGGCGGATACAGCGCGGACCCGGCCCGGGCGATCTCGATCATCCCGCGCACGGCCGCCTTCATCGGCTCGAAATCGCGCACGACGAGCGCGACGTCGCCGAGGATCTGGCGGATCGTCTCCTCGAGCTCGAGCTGCTCGCCTCGGGGGAGGCGGCGATCGAGCTGGAAGTGCATGAAGGACTCGCGCGCCGCGGTGTCCCGGACGTGGAGGATCGACTCGATCCGTCCGTCCGAACCCCGCTTGACGCCCACGACGGGGTGGATCACGCGCCGCGGGCTGAGGTCACGCGCCTCGAGCTCCTCGGCGATCGAGTCGAACTGGAATGGCGAGTCGGGGGCGTTCGTCTCGAGCACGGTGCCGGCCGCCTCGTACCCGTCCCGTGCGGGATCGGGGTCGAACACCCGAACCGCCACCTCGTCGGACGGACGGCTGTCGGCGAGCTCGAAGACGCCGAGCACGACGCCGACGAGCTCCCCGGGGTCGCGGCCCGCGAGCTCATCCGCAGGGAGGCGTCGCGTGAACGCCTTCGCGAACTCCTGGACGGCCTGCGCGCGCTCGGCCGGGATCCGATCGGCGATCAGCTCGTGCACCCGGGCCGGCAGCGTGCCCTCGGCCACCTCGTCCGTGGCGCTCACGCACACCATCGTACCCGTGCCGCTCCGGCCCACCGGACGGCTTTACTCACCGGCCCGATCGGCCGACTGTTGAGAAGCCGGGCCGGAATCCCGGCAGTCACGGATGGCCGAAACCGATCAGCCTCTCGACGACGGGGTGGGCGACCACGAGCTGCGCTCGGTGGCCCAGCTCCGGATGCTGCACGTCGTCGGCTCCCGGCTGAACGCCCTCGACGACGAGGACGCGATCGGCGAGGCCATCACGACCGAGCTCCGGACGCTCATCGACTACCACAACTCCCGCATCTACCTCCTCCAGGAGGACGGGGTGACGCTGTGGCCGGTCACGTTCCGCGGCGAGCTCACCGAGTACGAGTCCGAGACCTACGAGGAGCTCGCGACGTTGGTGGGCGAGGGCTTCACGGGGCACGCGGCGCTCACCGGGGAGACGTACTACGCGCCGGACGCGCTCGCAGACCCGATCGGGTTCCAGATCGAGGGGACCCCGGAGATCGACGAGTCGGTGCTCGCGGTCCCGATGAAGGTCGGCGATCGCGTGATCGGCGTGATCGTGCTCTCGAGCCTGGGGACCAACCAGTTCGACGACGACGACTGCCGGCTGCTCGAGGTCCTCGCGTCGCACGCGGCCGTGGCGTACGAGAACGCGAGGCTGCTTCGAACCGAACGTCGCGCGGCGGAGACCGCGGCCGCCCTCCTCGGCCTGTCCCAGGCCCTCACGGGGGTGCGGGAGATCGGGACGGTGTTCGATCGCGTCGTGACCGCGATGCCGGCGATCCTCGGGTGCTCGGTGGTCGCCGCCTACCTTCGCGATCCGGAGACCGGTGACTTCGTGCTCATGAGCCACCGGGGCGCCTCGCCGGCGCGGGTCGCCACGGCTCGGCCGGTGCCCGCCGAGCTCGGCGGGGCGTTCATCGCGTCGCTGCTCGAACCCTTCGTGCTCCCTCGGTCGGTGGCCGAGCAGGTCCCGGTCGAGCATCACATCGTGGACGAGCACACGGACGTGCTCGTGGCGCCGATGTCGTGGTCGCCCGATCAGTTCGGCGCGCTCATCGCGTTCGCCCCCTCGATCGAGTCCGCGTTCGCCCCTCGCGACCTGTCGCTGGCGCGAGGGATCGCCGACATCGCCTCGCTCGCCCTCGGGAGCGCCCGTCGCGTCAGCGAGCTCGAGCGGTTCCACGAGCTGGTCGAGACGCTCGACGCGATCTTCTGGGAGGCCGATCCTCGGTCGCTCTCCCTCACGTTCGTCTCCAGCCGTGCCGGTCTGCTCCTCGGGTTCGGGACCGGGGGCACCGACGGGCAAGACTCCGCTCCGTCGCTCGCCCGCTGGGGCGATCACATCGACCCGGAGGACCGCGACGAGGCGCTCGCCCGGCTCCGGGCGGCGGTGGAGGCCGGGGGCGAGGACCTGGACCTCGAGTACCGGGGCGCGGGGCGGGCCGGGGTCACCCTGTGGGTGCGCGACATCGTGCGAGTGACGACGGATGCCCGGGGAGCGCCCGTCGTCCGCGGGCTCATCGTCGACGTGACCGAGCGCAAGCTGGCCGAGGAGGCGCTGCGCCGGAGCGAGCAGACGTTCTCCGACGCGTTCCACCGCGAGCGGGAGGCGACGCAGCGCCTCCGGACGCTCGACGAGATGAAGAACACGTTCCTCCAGGCCGTCTCCCACGATCTGCGGACGCCGCTCACCTCGATCCTGGGCTCGGCGGTCACGCTCGAGCAGACGGGCATGGAGATGCCGCGCGAGGACGCGCTCGACCTGCTCGGCCGCATCGCGTCGAACGCCCGAAAGCTCGAGCGCCTGCTCTCGGACCTGCTCGACCTCGACCGGTTGCAGCGCGGCATCATCACGCCGCAGCGCCGGCCGACCGATGTGGGAC
Source organism: Actinomycetota bacterium (assembly GCA_036555645.1). Taxonomy (GTDB): domain Bacteria; phylum Actinomycetota; class UBA4738; order UBA4738; family HRBIN12; genus DASSJM01. The sequence continues at coordinate 2,886 of DATBLA010000188.1, read as the reverse complement.
AGCTCGTCCGCGAGGGCGTCGCCGGGTTCGAGCCGCTGGCCGGTCGGACGGTCGAGGTCGAGGCCGGCGCGCTCGTCGCCGAGGTCGACGCCGCCAAGGTCGAGCGCATCATCGAGAACCTGCTCGCGAACGCCTCGCGGCACACCCCCGACGACGTGCGGATCTGGGTCCGGGTTCGCCGAGAGGCGGACGGGGTCCTCATCGTGGTCGAGGACGAGGGGCCCGGCGTCGACGACGACCTGAAGACGGCGATCTTCGAGCCGTTCCGACAGGGGCCGGGACCGGCCACCGCGTCCCCGGGCGTTGGGGTGGGCCTGTCGCTCGTGGCCCGGTTCGCCGAGCTCCACGGCGGACGGGCGTGGGTGGAGGACCGGCCAGGCGGAGGCGCCTCGTTCCGCGTCCTGCTGCGCGAGACCGAGGATCGATCGCCCGCAGCCACCCAGCCCGCCGGCTGACGTCGGAGGTTTGTTGACCGCACGGCCAGCAGGTAGCGTGAGCGCCGCCTCCCCCCGAGCACGTGCCCATGGCCGAACCCAACGACACCGATGTCGCCGACAACGCCCGTCTCGAGCCCGCCGCAGGAGCCGGCCTCGACGGCGACGTCGACCCGATCGGCGACGTGACCGACGTCCCGGCCGCCAAGCCGGCCCACCGGACCTGGCTTCGGATCCTCGGCAAGATCGGCACGTTCGCGATCGCGCTGTTCCTGTTCGTCCTGGCGATCCAGCTCATGAAGGAGGGAGCGAAGGCGATCGCGCCGTCGCTCACGGACAGCCCGCTGTTCAGCAACGCGATCTCGACGCTCGGAGCGGGGTGGCTCGGCGCGTACATCGTGCTGTCGGGCTCGCCGATCGCGGCGGTCGCCCTGAGCCTGTACGTCGGCGGCGCCCTCACCGAGCTCCAGACCTTCACGATGCTCTCGGGCTCGCGCCTCGGCGCCTCGTTCGTCGTGCTCCTCGTCGGGTTCCTCTACGCGATGCGCAACCGCGGGCAGCACCGCGCGGAGTCGATCGGGATGGGCGTGCTCGCGCTGTCGCTCACCGCCATCGTCTACGTGCCCGGGATGCTGATCGGCTACTGGATCCTCAAGGCCGGGATGCTCGACGGCATCCAGCTGAGCGCGTCGCAGGACGTCCTGTCCGTGATCGACATCGTGTGGGGGCCGGCGCTCGACCTGCTCACGAATCTCCCGGGGTGGATGCTGCTGCCGCTCGGCCTCGGCATCATCCTCCTGTCGTTCCGGTTCCTCGACCGCGTCCTGCCCGAGCTCGACGCCGAGCACCACGGCGGCAAGCGGGCGGACTGGCTGAAGCGGCCGTGGCCGATGTTCGCGCTCGGGTGCATCGTCGCGACGCTCACGCTGTCGGTCTCGGTGGCGCTCACGATCCTCGTGCCGCTCGCGAGCCGCGGGTACATCCGCCGCGAGGAATCGATCCCGTACATCATGGGCGCGAACATCACGACCCTGGCCGACACGCTCGTCGCGGCGATGGTCCTGGGCAGCTCGGTCGCCGTCCACATCGTCCTCGCGGAGGCGATCGGCGTCTCGATCGTGTCGCTGGTCTACCTCGCGGTCCTGTTCGGCCCGATGAAGCGCTGGATCATGGCGCTCGACGAGTGGGTCGTCTCCTCGAACCGACGGCTGTGGGCGTTCGTCGCGGTCCTGTTCGTGCTCCCCGCGATCTTCCTGACGTCGGGGATCTGGCTGGGCCCGATCACGAACTGACGCCCGTGGCCGATCTGCTCGTCGACAACGCGGTCGTCGTCGACGGCACGGGCGGCCCGGCGCGACCGGGATCCGTGCTCGTCGAGGGCGACCGCGTCGTCGCGATCCTCGATCCCGGTGCGCCCGAGGCGGCGGTGGCGGTTCGGTTCGACGCCCGAGGGCGGGTCGTGGCTCCCGGGTTCGTCGACGTCCACCAGCACTCGGACCTGACCCCGTTCGTCGAGCCGACGATGGACTCGATGCTCCGTCAGGGCGTGACCTCGATCGTCGTCGGCAACTGCGGATCGTCCGCGTTCCCGTTCGACGGCGCCCCCGAGCTCGCCGCGATGGTCGGGAGCGACGTCGCCACCCTCGGTCTGGAGCCGTGGACGTTCGGGGAGTACCTGCGGGCGATCGACGAGACCAGCCCCGCGCTGAACGTGGCCGCCCTCGTCGGGCACGGATCCCTGCGGCAGGCGGTCCTCGGGCTTTCGGATCGCGCACCGACCGCCGAGGAGACGGCCCGGATGCGCGACCTGCTCTCGGACGCCGTGGCCGAGGGCGCCGTCGGGCTGTCGTCGGGTCTCATCTACGTGCCGGGACTCCACGCGACGACCGAGGAGCTCGTCGCGGTCGCGGGCGGGCTTGGGAACCGAGGGCTCTACGCCAGCCACGTCCGGGGCGAGGGATCGTCCGTGTTCGACGCCGTGGCCGAGTGTGTCGAGGTGGGGCGGCGCGCCGGCGTCCCCTCGCACGTCAGCCACCTCAAGGTCGAGGGACGGGCGATGTGGGGGCGGGCCGAGGAACTGTTGGAGCTCGTGGACGGCGAGCGCTCGCGAGGCGCGGACGTGTCCGCCGACCAGTACCCGTACACCGCGTGGGAGACCGAGCTCGCGGCCGCGCTGCCGCCGTGGGCGCGGACGACCGACCTCGCCGAGCTCCTGGCCGACCCGGCCGGACGCCGGCGCCTCGAGACGGCGTTGGAGGACGAGAGCTGGGAGAGCGTCGGGCAGGGCATCGGGTGGGATCGCGTCCTCGTCGGCGCCCACACCGCGGACCCGGGTCGAACGGGGCAGACGATCGCCGCGGTGGCGTCCGATCTCGGGATCCCACCGTTCGAGGCGGTCGCGCGACTGCTCATCGCCGATCCGAACGCCGGCATGATCGGACACGCGATGTTC
>DATBLA010000187.1:0-10864 GCA_036555645.1 Actinomycetota bacterium | reverse complement strand
ACGCGGGTTCGTCGAGGTCGAGACGCCGGTGCTCCAGGGGATCGCCGGGGGCGCGATGGCGCGGCCGTTCGTGACCCATCACGAGGTGCTCGACGCCGACCTGTACATGCGGATCTCGCTCGAGCTGTACCTCAAGCGGCTGCTCGTCGGCGGCCTCGAGCGCGTCTACGAGATCGGGCACAACTTCCGCAACGAGGGGATCGATCGCAGCCACAACCCCGAGTTCACGATGCTCGAGCTCTACCAGGCGTACGCGGACTACGAGACCGTCATGGAGATCACGCGCGACCTCGTGCAGCGGGCCGCCCTCGAGGTGAACGGCTCGCTGGAGGTCACGTTCCGCGGTGAGCGGATCGATCTCGGCGGGCAGTGGCGGCGCATCACCGTGCTCGGCAGCGTCTCCGAGGCGCTCGGCGAGGAGGTCACGCTCGACCGCGCCGACCTCGCGGCGCTCGCCGAGGGCCGGGACGTCGCCGTCGACCCGGCGTGGCCGAACGGCAAGATCGTGCTCGAGCTGTTCGAGAAGCTCGTCGAGCCGAACCTGATCCAGCCGACGTTCGTGTGCGATTACCCGCGCGAGGTCTCGCCGCTCGCCCGGCCGCACCGCGACGATCCGAGCCTGACCGAGCACGTCGACCCGGTGATCGGGGGCCTCGAGATCGGCACCGGCTACTCGGAGCTCACCGATCCGGACGAGCAGCGGGCGAAGTTCGTCCTCCAGCAGCAGGCGAGGGAGGCCGGCGAGCTCGACTCCCACCCGTTCGACGAGGACTTCCTGACCGCGCTCGAACACGGGATGCCGCCGGCGGGCGGGCTCGGCATCGGGATCGACCGACTGCTCATGATCCTGACGGACGCGCAGTCGATCCGGGACCTCATCCTGTTCCCGCACCACCGCCCCTGAGCGACGAGATCAGCGGGGGAGGAGCTCGAGCGCGTCCACATGGCGTGGGCGCATGACGCCGAAGTGCTTGCGATCGAGCGTCGCGAGCTTGGGCTCGTCGAGGCGTTCGACGATCGCCAGGATGGCCGCGTCCACGAACCCGACGTCGAGGTCCACGTACCGCTGCATGAGGTCCACCGTGCGATCGAGATCGCCCGGCTCCAGGTCCACCATGTCGAGCTCGCCGTCTCGCACCCGTTCGAGGAAGCCGGGCATGGCCGACGGTCCGAACGAGCGGTGGACGAGGTGGTCGAGCTCGCACAGCGTCGGCGTCGGCACCGCGATCCGCTCATCGGTTCCGAGCAGGAGGTCGCGACACCGCGCGTGGTGACGCTCGCGAACGTCGAGCGAGGCGAGGAGGACGCTCGTGTCGACGACGAGCACTCAGCGGTCCTCGACCGGGACCCGCTCGACGCCGAGGGTCCCGGCGACGTTGCGCGGCGCTCCCGAGTCGAGCATCCCGATCCAGGTCTGCCGGGGCAGGTACTCGTCCGCTTTCTCCTCGAGGGCCTCACGGACGACCGTGGCGAGGGACACGCCGCGTTCGGCGGCGATCGCCTTGAGGCGGCCCATGGTGACGGGGTCGGCCATGACCGTGGTTCGTATCACTCGGCCATTATGTCGTCTGTGACATAACTCACACCAGCAGGCTCACCCCGCGGGTCCGCAGGTGCTAGAAAGCCCTCGAATGTCACCCATCCCTCAGGAACGGGCCGTCGCGCTCCTTCAGAGCACGGAGCTGTTCGGCGGCCTCCACGAGGAGGTCCTGCGGACGGTCGCGACCGACGCCATCGAGCGCCGATTCGGCAAGGGCGAGGTGATCTTCCAGGAGGGTGACCCGGCCGAGGCCCTGCTCGTCCTCGTCGAGGGCATCGTGAAGGTGTACGTCGTCTCGGCGCGCGGCGGCGAGATGGTGCTGGCGACGCTCCGCCCGCCCGGCTCGCTCGGCGAGGTCTCCCTGCTCGACGGCGGCCCGAGGTCGGCATCGGCCGCCGCGATCGAGCCGACGACCGTGCTCGCGCTGGCCCGCTCGACGTTCCTCGGGCTCATCGATCGGGAGCGATCGGTCGCGGACGCGATGCTTCGCGCCTCGGGCCATCTCCTTCGCCGGCTCACCGGCCAGACCGCGGACCTCGTGTTCCTCGATCTCGAGGGCCGGGTCGCGAAGCTGCTCGCGAGCATGGCCGACGAGCGCGGGGTACGCGTGGACGGCGAGCTCACGCTCGACCTCGGCGTGACGCAGAACGATCTCGCGGCGATGGTCGGGGGCTCGAGGCAGAGCGTGAACCAGATCCTACACGCGCTCGCGGCCAAGGGGATCATCCGGCTCGAGCACCGAACGGTCTTCGTCGTCGAGGAGGACGCGCTCCGGCGACGGGCGACGTGACGGCGGCTAGCGTCCGGGACCGTTGAAGGCGCAGGCCGCGAGAATCGTCTTCACCTGGAACGGCGCGAGCCCCGGGTGCTTGCTGAGGATGAGAGCGACGAGGCCGGCGATCTGCGGGGCCGCGAAGCTGTTACCGGTCGTTCGGATCGTCGAGCCGTTCCGCCACGCGACCTCGAGGTCGATCCCCGGCGCGCCGAACTCGACCGGCCCCTCGGGGTTGTACTCGAACTCGAACGGATCGGTTCGATCGGTCGCCGCCACCGAGAACACGCCGGCGAACTCGGAGGGGTAGGAGGCGCCCCGCACGTTCGAGATCGCCGAGACGAGCATCGTGCGCCGGAAGTACGCCTCATCGACCACCTCGTGGAACCGCCCGAAATGACCTCGGGCGCCGGTCGACAGCGACAGGTTCGCGACGTGCATCCCGTGCTCGACGGCCCAGCGTACGCCGGCCGCGAACACGTACCCCTTGCCGGTGAGCCGCTCCCCGAGCACGCGGATGCTGTGGATCTCGCACGCGGGCGCGAGCGCGCGGACGATCCCGGCGCACGCCGTTCCGTGGCCGAACAGGTCGGCGTGCGGGCCGGCGGTCTCGCGAACCCGGCCGGGCGCGTCGGCGTCGTAGTCCAGCGCGACGGCGCCGTCGACCCGCCCGACGAGCGGGTGGCCGTCCTCGACCCCGCTGTCGACGATCGCCACCTTCACGCCCGCGCCGTCGGCGCCGCCCCACGCCCACTCGGGCGTGATCGGCCCGTCCAGGTCGAGCGCGGGAGCGTCTCGGAGGGTCTCGCGCTCGAACTGCCACGACCAGGCGGGTTTCACCGAGTGCCCCTCGCGGCGTTCGCGTACCGCAGGAACGACAGCAGCATCGCGGTCGCCGTGGCGCGCTCGCCGGGGCCGAGGGCGCGAAGCTCGACGAAGATCGTCGCCATGTCCGCGAGCTCGCGCTCCCGGACGCTTCCCGAGCGAGCCGCGGTCCGCAGCGCCTCGGCCAGGTCCGGGTCGGTCGCCTCGGTCGCCGAGCCCGCGGTCTCGAACAGCAGGCGCCCGAGGTCGCGGAACACGCCCGCGCTCTCGAGCGAGAGCGCCGCGAGCGTCGCGAAGTGACCGACGAGCTCCATCCCGCGCATCGTGCCGGTCGAGGACTCGTCGGGATCGAGGACCTCGAGGACGCCGATGACGCCTCGGTGCGTCTCGAGCGGCACGGCCACGATCGAGATCGGGACGTAGCCGGTCTCGCTCGCGACCCCGCCGGCGAACCGCGCGTCCTCGCTCACGTCCTCGATGACGAGCGGCTGGCCCGAGCGGAGCACGAACCCCGCGATGCCCTCGCTCGCCGGCACCGACAGGTCGACGACGCTCTCGGCTCCCCGGCCGACGGCGACGCGGAACTCGAGCCGCGGGTCGTCGCCCTCCTCGTCCGTCACGAGCGCGATCGAGCACGCGGCCGCGCCGAACAGCGACCGGGCCGTCTCGGCGATCGACTCGAGGAGCTCGTCGTGACCGGGCGGCACGAGCGCCGGGCCGAGCTCGTCCGCCATCGCGGCGAGCCGCCTCAGGACGGCGTCATCGCTCACTGGGACGCATCGTAATGACGGGAGGCGGCCGGGTGCTCCGGGTGGGTGCGCCGGAGTCGCGTCGCGACGGTGGACACCAGCCGGCCCGACATCCTCGGCGGCTCGCTCACCGCGCGGAGGAAGTCATCGCCCCCGATGCGGTACGCGGCCGCCTCGGTCGCGGCCGTCACCGTGGCGGTCCGAGGAAGGCGCTCGAGGACGCCGATCTCGCCGAAGTGATCTTCGGGCCCGAGCTCGCCGAGCTCGGACTCGCGTCCGTCCTCACCTCGGACCGTCACCCGGAACCTCCCCGAGGCCACGACGAACAGGTCGTCGGCCGGATCACCCTCGCGGATGACGACGGTCGAGGCCGGAACGGTCTCGAGCACGGCGGAGGCGGCGAGGCCCTCGATCGTCGGGCGAGAGGCGCCCTCGAAGATCTCGGTTCGTTCCAGGAGCGCGATCCGCTCGGCGAGGTCGGCGGCGCGGGCCACCGCCTCCCGGTCGACCTGTCGGGCCTTCGGGAACGCGAGCCCCACGATGAGCACGATCGACAGTCCGGCCACGACCATCGAGGCCTGGAGCCCGATCGCCGAGACCAGGACCGGCGCGAGGACCGTCCCGACCATGATCCCCGCGACCATGAGCGAGTCGAGGATCCCGAACACGCGGCCGAGGACCTCGCCGGGCACGGTGCGCTGCATGAGCGTCATGAAGATCACGTCGGCCACGATCGCCGTCCCGCCCTCGATCGCGACGAGCGGGTAGACCGCGGCCGGCGCGTGAACGAACGCCAGCACGATGATCGGGATCCCGGAGATCACGCTCACCGTCGCCATGATCCCGATCTGACGGGGGCGGGCGGCCACACGGTGGGTGAACCCGGCCGCGAGGATCCCCCCGATCCCGATCGAGGCCCACAGGAACGAGAGGCCGTCGTCGCCGATGTCGAACAGCTCCTCGGCCGCGAGCGCGTACAGGACGATCTCCTGCCCGTAGAAGATCGTGAAGCCGAGCGAGAGCGCGAGCAGGACCTTCACGGTCGAGGACGAGCCGATCGCGCGGAACCCCTCCGACAGGCGTTCGCCGAACGAGTCCTCCGCCTCGGCCGCCCCCTCGGGTCGGAGCGACGTCCGGATCCCGGCCGAAAGGAGCGCCGAGACAACGAACGTGGCCGCGTTCACGCCGAAGGCCACGACCGGCGAGCCGAGCAGGAGCAGGACGCCGCCGATCGCCGGGCCGAGCGCGAGCGCGACGTTGTCCACGGTCGACACGAGCGTGTTCGCGGCGGCGAGGTCGTCCTCGCCCACCACGACCGGGGTCGAGGCTTGGACGGCCGGGTAGTGCGCGGTCGAGAACACCGTCGACAGGCCCGCGAGCGCGATCGCCGCGAGCGGCGATCCCTCGGTGGCGGCCACGATCGTGAGCGCCGTCATGACCACGGCCCGCGCGAGGTCCGCGAGGATCATCACGCGCTTGCGGTCGTACCGGTCCGCGATCATGCCCCCGAAGGTCCCGAACAGGACGTACGGCAGGAACCGCACGAGGCTCGCCGCGGCCACCCACGCGCCGGAGCCGGTCGCGTCGAGGACGAAGACGACGAGCGCGATGTTGTAGAGCCAGTCCCCCGTGCCCGAGACGATCTGGCCGCCGAGCAGGAGGCGGAAGTCGCGGATGCGAAGGGCAGCACGGATCCCACCCTCGGACCCGGAGCTCACCGCGCCTCCATGTCGCCGGATGCTAGCCGTGCCGGTGTCGGCGAGCCGACGCTTCGGGTGTCGGGTTCCCGACAGCGCCCGGGCTTGTGTGGGAGCAGGCTCCAGGTGTAGGAAGGCCACCAGCCCGCACGAAGGAAGGGAGGTCGGAGTGGACGACCGGGAGCTGCGTCAGGACGAGGACACGGAGGGGAACATGCCCAGACGGATCGACCTGGACGAGACGGCTGACGAGGACACGGAGGGCCAAAAGAGGCACAAGCTCGACACGGACGCCTCCGAGGAGGACACCGAGGGACATAAGAGGCACAAGCTCGACACGGACGCCTCCGAGGACGACGCCGAGGGCCATCTCTTGGCGGCGAGCCAGCCCACGGCTGCACTGAACCTCGGCGACGAGTCCGGGGACGACGTCGAGGGCCACGCGAGGCGCTAGACCGCCCTCACTCGAGCGTCCAGAGGAGCCGCTTCGGCGGCTCCTCTGTTCGTTGACCGCCGACCAGCACGTGATACGCGCTTGCGCTGAACAGGCCGTCCATTCACACTCCGCGCCGTGCCGAACTGTCCGTCCTGCGGCGAGGAGAACCCCGAGCGCGCGAAGTTCTGCCTCGAGTGCGGAACGCCGCTCGCCGAGCCGGCGACGCTCCCGGGCACCGAGGAGCGCAAGGTCGTCACCGTGCTGTTCTGCGATCTCGTCGGGTTCACCTCGCGCTCGGACAAGGCGGATCCCGAAGACGTTCGAGCGACGATCCGCCCGTACCACGCGATGCTGCGCTCGGAGATCGAGGGCTACGGCGGCACGGTCGAGAAGTTCATCGGCGACGCGGTGATGGCGGTCTTCGGCGCGCCGGTCGCCCACGAGGACGACGCGGAGCGCGCCGTTCGGGCCGGTCTTCGGATCCTAGAGTCGATCGGAGAGATGAACGAGGAGCGTGAGGGGCTCGACCTCGTCGTTCGGATCGGGATCGAGACGGGCGAGGCCGTCGTCGCGCTGTCGGCTCGGCCCGATCTCGGCGAGGGCATCGTGACCGGCGACGTGGTGAACACTGCTTCGCGACTCCAGGGGGCCGCGCCGGTTGGCGGCGTCGCAGTCGGGGAGGGCACGTACCGCTCGACGAAGGACGTCTTCGACTACGAGGTCCTCGATCCGGTCGAGGTGAAGGGCAAGGCCGACCCGATCCCGATCTGGCGTGCCACGGCGGCGCGAGCGCGGTTCGGGAGCGAGCTCACCAGAAGGCACACCGTTGCCATGGTCGGGCGTGAGGTCGAGCGGGGCATCCTCCAGGGCCTGTTCGAGCGCGCCGCGCGCGGCCGCTCCGTCCAGCTCGTCACGCTCGTCGGCGAGCCGGGCGTGGGCAAGAGCCGGCTCGTGTTCGAGCTCGAGACCTACATCGAGGAGCGGACCGACCTCGTCATCTGGCGGCAGGGACGATGCCTGCCGTACGGGGAAGGCATCACATTCTGGGCCCTCGGCGAGATCGTGAAGCACGAGGCCGGGATCCTCGAGACCGACTCACCCGAGGACGCCGCGGCGAAGATCGATCGCTCGATCCGGTCGCCGGACGCGCAACGAGACTGGCTCCGGTCGCGGCTCGCTCCCCTCGTCGGCGCCGGGGGCGCGGCTCCCGCCGATCGGGACGAGGCATTCACCGCATGGCGCCGATTCCTCGAGGGCATCGTGGCTGACCGTCCAGGCGTCTTCGTGTTCGAGGACCTCCACTGGGCCGATCCGGCACTGCTCGAGTTCCTCGAACACCTGGCGGAATGGTCCGAGGGCGTGCCGATGCTGCTCGTGTGCACCGCTCGCCCCGAGCTGTACGAGCGGCATCCGACGTGGGCGGGCGGCATGCGCAACGCCACGACGATCTCGCTCGACCCGTTGAGCGACGAGGAGACCGCCCGTCTCGTCGGCGAGCTCCTCGACCAGACGGTGCTGCCCGCCGACGTCCAGGCCAGCATCCTCGAGCGGGCAGGTGGCAACCCGCTGTACGCGGAGGAGTTCGTCCGCATGCTGAAGGACCGGGGCGCGCTCGTCCGCCACGGAGCCACATGGGAGCTCGTCGACGAGGAAGACGTCTCGGCGCCCGAGGGGGTCCACGCTCTCGTCGCGGCGCGGCTCGACACGCTCGTTCCCGATCGGAAGGGCCTGCTCCGGGACGCCGCCGTGCTGGGCAGGGTGTTCTGGTCCGGCGCCGTCGCCGAGATGAGCGGTCGCGACGAGGACGAGGTCCGCGCCGCCCTGCACGAGCTCGGCCGAAAGGAGCTCGTTCGTCAGCTGCGGGACAGTTCGATGGCCGACGAGACCGAGTACACGTTCTGGCACATGGTCGTCCGGGATGTGGCCTATCAACAGATCCCGCGGGCCGACCGGGTGGAGAAGCACCTGGCAGCGGCAGCGTGGATCGAGCATCGGGCCGGCGATCGGGTCGAAGACCTGGCCGAGGTCATCGCGCACCACTACGACCGGGCGTTCGAGCTGGCCGAGGTGACGGGTCGGGTGACCGGAGACCTGCGCGACCGGGCGTTGCGCTTCACGATGCTGGCAGCGGATCGAGCATCCGGACTCGACGCTCAGCGCGCATCGAAGCTCTTCGATCGGGCACTCTTGCTGGCGTCCGACGACCATCCGGACCGAGCGCGCGTCCTCGAGGGCTGGGGCAAGACCACATTTCAGCTTGCCCGGTCCTCCGAGGCGTTCGCCGCGATCGAGGAAGCGATCCGGCTGTACGAGTCGAACGACCAGATCCTGGAAAGCGTGCGCGCGCAGGTGCTCCTGTCGGCGTGTCGACGCGATCAGGGCGGATCCGGCGACGACCGCGCGATCGTCCGCGCGCTCCAGATGCTCGAGCCGCTGCCTCCAGGACCCGAGCTCGTCGATGCGTATGCCGAGCGTGCGAGCCTCGAGTACACGCGGGGGAACGACCAAGAGGCGGCGCAATGGGCGGACCGTTCGCTCGTCCTCGCCTCCGAGCTCGGGATCCCGAAGAGCGCGACCGCGCTCGGGGTCCTCGGGGGAGCGACGGCGAGCCTCGGGGACCCGCGAGGACTCGACACGATGCGGCACGGCATCCGTTTGGCTCTGGAACGCGGCGACGGCCGGCGAGCCGCGATGGGGCTCAACAATCTTGCGGTGGAGCTCATGACCGCAGCGGGACCTCGCGAGGCCGTGCACGCGTTCGAGGAAGGAATCGAGATCGCCGAACAGCGAGGGATCCGAGCAAGCGAGCTGTGGACCCGAGCCTCGAGCCTGCAAAGCCGATTCGATCTGGGTCTGTGGGATCAGGTTCAGGCCGACAGCGGACGCTTACGGGCGATCCCGAGTTGGGGCGTCGACTCCGCGATCCGAACGCAGGTCCTCGCGATCGAGATCCGAATCCTCAACGGCCGGGGGGATCGCGAACGCACTCGCTCGCTCGCCGACGATGCGCGCGAGCTCGCTCAGGCGATGCGCGAGACCCCGACGACGGTCGACGTGTTCTCCGCGCTCGCCGAGGCCTGGCTCGGCGCCGGAGATCGCGAACGGGCGATCGATGCCCTGAGGCAGATCACCGCCGATCCATTGGCGCCGGCGTCCTGGAACCTCCCGCTCTTCCTTCCCGAGATCGTTCGAACGGCCGTCCGCGTCGATCCGACGATCGCTCGGGAGATCACGGCCTACATCGACCCGCGGTCTCCTGTGCGCGCTCGGGCTCTGCCACCCGCTCACGCCATCATCGCCGAGGCCGAGGGTGACCTCGAGCGGGCGACGGATCTCTACGCGCGGGCCGCCGAGGACTTCGCCGCGGGTGGGTGGATGTACGAGGAGGCGATCGCGCTGCTGGGTCGCGGACGGTGCCTGGTCGCGCTCGGCAGGGACGGAACCGAGCCGCTCGGTCGTGCCAGGGCATTCTTCGCCGGGGTGGGGGCCGTTCCCTACCTCGCCGAGACCGATGGGCTCCTCGACGGGGGGGTCGCGCTCAGCTCGTAGCGCTACACCGCGACGAGGAACGCCCTGAATGCGGACTCGGTGGGGTCGAGCGCGACGAGACGCCGGCCCACCCGACGTGAGCCCGACGGTCGAAGGGCTAGGCCGGCTCGGGATCGGCCAGCAGCGGAGGAGCGGCCGCGAGGTTCGCTCCTGCCCTCGGCAAGGCCTGCTCGATGGCCTCGCCAATGGTCTTGACCAGCTCATCGACTGAGAACGGCTTCTCGATGAAGGCGCTCGCGCCCCATCCGTACGCCCTGCCCCTGTCCTCAGAGGTCGCCTTCGCCGAGCAGACGATGACGGCCGGAGAGCGCTCACGGCGATCGAGCTCGGCGAGCACCGACCATCCGTCGATGCCGGGAAGCGCGAGATCGAGCACGACCGCGTCGGGTGACTCGGCCTCGATGCGGCGAAGGCCCGTCGTGCCGTCGGCGGCGAGCGAGGTCTCGAACCCGGCCTCCTCGATGTTCACGCGCATAAGGAGCAGGAGCTGCGGGTCGTCCTCGATGATGAGAACCCGGCGCTTGCCGCTCATACGGCCTCGGCGCGGGCGGGGGTGAGCGGCAGCCGCACGTGGAACTCGGCGCCGCCCCCGGGCGCCTCGCCGGCCCAGACGTCGCCGCCATGCTCGGTCGCCAGGCCGCGGACGATCGGCAACCCGAGCCCGAGCCCCGGCTTCCCGGTCTCGTCCGCCCGATAGAACCGCTCGAACAGGCGCTCGCGCTGATGGACGGGAAGTCCGGGTCCCGAATCCGAGACCGAGAGCACGGCGTCGCCGTCTCGACGTTCCAGGACGACGCGGACGGGTGCCGCGCCGTACTTGTGAGCGTTGTCGAGCAGGTTCGCCAGGATCCGCCGGAACGCGTCGAGGTCGCCGACGGCGGTGAGCTCATCGCGGATCTCGACCTCGACCGGCCGGTCGGTGATCTCGAAGTCGCGGGCGACGTCGCGGATCAGATCGCCGAGGTTCACCTCGACCGGCTCGGATGAGCTTGCGCCGGACTCCTCGAGTCGGGCGGCAACGAGCAGCTCCTCCACCATGGAGGCGAGGTGCTTGCCGTTGCGGTCGATGATCTCCAGGATCTCGGCGACCTCCATCGGAGGATCGGGCTGGAGCCCGGTCTGCGCGGCGGCGAGCACGATCGTGAGCGGCGTCCGCAGTTCGTGTGTCACCAGGCCGAGGAACTCGGACTTGAGGCGGTCGAGCTCGACGAGCTCGACGACGTGGGCGCGCTCGGCGTCGAACAGCCGGGCGTTGGCGATCGCGACCGCCGCCTGCTCGGCGAACAGGCTGAGCGC
>DATBLA010000186.1:0-2659 GCA_036555645.1 Actinomycetota bacterium | reverse complement strand
CGTCCCGCCCGCGTGAACGAGGTCGCGGTGCCGGCCGCGTTCCACGACCCGCCCGCCGTCGAACACGAAGATCGCGTCGGCGCCCTCGGCGGTGGACAGGCGGTGCGCGATCGTGATGGTCGTGCGCCCGGCCGACAGCCGTCGGAGCGCCTCGGAGATCCGGCGCTCGGTCGCCGGGTCCACCGCGCTCGTCGCCTCGTCGAGGATGAGCAGCCCCGGGTTGCCGATCTGCGCCCTCGCGAGCGAGACGAGCTGGCGTTCGCCGACCGAGAGCGCCTCGCCCCGCTCGCCGACGCGCGTGTCGAGGCCGTGCTGGAGCGTTCGGACCCAGTCGCTGAGGCCGAGCTCGTCGATGGCGGCCTCGATCTCGCGATCGCTCGCGCCCTCTCGGCCGGCGCGGACGTTCTCGCGCACGGTGAGGTCGAACAGGAACCCGTCCTGGGGCACCATGCGGATCGCCTCCTGGCGCGAGGTTCGCCCGATCTCGCGCAGCGGCCGCCGCTCGATCTCGATCGCGCCGGTCGTGGGATCGGCCAGGCGGACGAGCAGCTTGCAGAACGTCGTCTTGCCCGAGCCGGTCTCGCCGACGACGGCCACGTGGGCGCCGGCCGGCACCTCGAGCGAGACGTCGTGGAGCACGAACGGCGTGCCCGCGCCGTACCGGTACGAGACGTCGTCGGCGCGCACGGACAAGGGGCCGGGCGGCAGCGACTCGCCGGGCGAGGGCTCGACGATGTCCACCGGCAGCCACAGCAGCGCGAGGATCTTCCGCCACCCCGCGATCGCGGTCTGCGTGTCGGCGTAGATCTCGGGCAGGTCGGTGAACGTGTGGACGAACATGTCGGCGAGGAACAGGAACGCCGACACCTTGCCGAACGTGAGCCCCCACTCGGGTCCGAACGTCGCGCCGAAGAAGATCACGACCGACAGCGAGAGTCCCCAGAACACCGTCGCCAGCGGGAACAGCGTGGCCGTGCGGCGGTGGGCGAGGACCTGCGCGTCGTACCGGGCGCGGATCGAGCGCTTGACCTGCCGGTCGACCTGCTCCTCGAGCCCGTACGCGCGAACGACGTCCGCGCCCATGACGCTCTCGGAGACCTCGGACAGCATCTCGCCGACGCGGACGCGGACGGCGTCGTAGGCCGCCGACAGCGAGCCCTGGAGCGAGGCCACGACCCCGAGGAGTGGGAAGACGAGGAGCACGACGGGGATCGTCAGCTGCCACGAGTACACGAGCATGAGCGCGAGCGCCCCGACGATCTGGACGAACGAGACGATCCACGCGATGCCGCTCCACTCGGTGAACCTCGACAGGGTGTCGACGTCGGCGGTCACGCGCGCGACGAACACGCCCCGCCGCTCCTGCGTCTGCGCGGCGATCGACAGGCGATGGATGTGCTCGAACCCTCGGACGCGCAGGTCGGTCAGGGCCTCCTCGGAGGCGCGAACGAGCCGCCGGGCCGCCGCGCGCGCGGCGACGTAGGCGATCGTCACGATCGCGGCCGAGAGCGCGCACATCCCGAACACGAACCCCGGGCGGAACCCGCCGTCGAACCCGTGGTCGAAGAT
This sequence comes from Actinomycetota bacterium, assembly GCA_036555645.1. Taxonomy (GTDB): domain Bacteria; phylum Actinomycetota; class UBA4738; order UBA4738; family HRBIN12; genus DASSJM01. The sequence goes on along the minus strand of DATBLA010000186.1, from coordinate 1,090 downwards.
CTGCTGGAGCAGCACCGGAGCGATGAGGTTCGACCCCGCCGCCGCGATCGAGACGACGACCGTGAGGGCGAGCCCCCGGCGGAGCGCCGGGCTCTCGCGGAGCCCGTGCCGCAGCACGGCCCAGGCGCCCTGGAGGTGCGGCGGGATCGGGAGGTCCTCGTCGTCGAGGACGACGCGCGTCTCCTCCTCCTGCAGGGCGGTCGCGGTCATCGCTCCACGACGGCGGTCGCGCTCACCGCTCACCCCGCTCGTAGGCGCGCACCATCGCCGCGTAGCCCGGCACGTGAGCCATCAAGTGGTCGTGGGAGCCGGTCGCGCGGATCCGCCCGTCCTCCAGGTAGAGCACCCGGTCGGCCAGCCGGATCGTCGACAGCCGGTACGCGATGACGACGAGCGTCGTGCTCAGCTCCCGGCGGAGGCCGGCGAGGATCTCGGCCTCGATCGTCGGGTCGACCGCGCTCGTCGCGTCGTCGAGGATGAGCACGCGCGGCTCGCGCACCAGCGCCCGCGCGAGCGCCACCCGTTGGCGCTCGCCGCCCGAGAGCGTGTGGCCGCGCTCGCCGAGCACGGTGTCGAAGCCGTTCGGCAGGGCGCGGACGAAGCGGTCGGCCCGGGCGATCGCCGCGGCGCGTTCGACCGCCTCGCGCGACGCCCCCGAGTCGAGCGCGATGTTCTCCGCGACGGTCGTGGCGAACAGGAAGCTCTCCTGGAACACGAGCGCGGCCGCCGACCGGAGCGAGGCCGGGTCGGCGTGCCGGATGTTCACGCCGCCCATGAGCACCTCGCCCGTGTCGGGGTCGTCCAGGCGCACGAGCAGCTGCGCGAGCGTCGACTTGCCGGCCCCGGTCGGCCCGACGATCGCGACGGTCTCGTTCGGCTCGACGCGGAAGGTGACCTCGTCGAGGACGCGGTACCCACCGAACCCGTACGCGAGGCCCTCGGCGCGCACGTCGAGCGGCCCGTCGGGCAGGTGAGCCGGCTCGGCGCTCCGATCGACCGTGATCGGCGCCTCGAGGACCTCGACGATGCGGTCGTGGCCGACGACCGCGCGGGGCAGCTCGGACAGGATCCAGCCGATGAACCGCATCGG